>JAIPCT010000004.1 GCA_021738065.1 Burkholderiaceae bacterium | reverse complement strand
CTTGATTGGCCTCGGCTTCGGTTCTTCCCTGATTTCGATCTTTGCCCGTCTGGGCGGCGGGATTTTCACCAAGGGTGCCGGCGTCGGCGCCGACCTGGTTGGCAAGGTGGAAGCCGGCATTCCGGAAGATGATCCGCGCAACCCAGCCGTGATTGCCGACAACGTCGGCGACAACGTTGGCGACTGTGCCGGCATGGCCGCCGACCTGTTCGAGACCTATGCGGTGACCACCGTGGCAACGATGTTGCTGGGGGCGCTGTTGCTGAAAGTCAATCCGGTCTTCGCCGAACAGGCAGTCATCTATCCTTTGGCACTGGGCGGTTTCTCTATCATCGCGTCGATCATCGGCGTGATGTTTGTCAAGACTTCACCCGGCGCCAAGATCATGAATGCCTTGTACCGTGGCCTGATCGTTGCCGGGGTACTTGCGCTGATCGCCTTCTATCCGATGACGACCTGGCTGATCGACGATCACCTGCTCGACAGCGTGCTAGGAATTGCCGGAGGTTCGCATCTGCGTCTCTGGGGTACCGCCGTGGTTGGTCTGGTATTGACGGGCCTGATGGTCTATATCACCGAGTACTACACCGGTACGGAGTTCAAGCCGGTGCAGCATGTGGCACAGGCGTCCACTACCGGGCATGGCACCAATATCATCGCCGGCCTTGGTGTATCGATGAAGTCCACCGCATGGCCAGTGCTTTCGGTTTGTGCCGCCATTTGGGCCTCTTACTCGCTGGGCGGTCTGTACGGTATCGCCATCGCGGCGACTTCGATGCTGTCAATGGCCGGAATCGTCGTGGCGCTCGATGCCTACGGTCCGATTACTGACAACGCCGGCGGTATTGCCGAAATGGCTGATCTGCCAGCTTCGGTTCGCGGCATCACCGATCCCTTGGATGCCGTGGGCAATACCACCAAGGCCGTCACCAAGGGCTACGCGATCGGTTCCGCGGGTCTCGCAGCCCTGGTGCTGTTTGCCGACTTTACCCACGGTCTTGAGGCGCTCAAGCCGGGTGTCAAGTTCGTGTTCGCCCTGTCCGATCCAGCCGTCATCATCGGCCTGTTTGTCGGCGGCATGGTGCCCTACCTGTTTGCCGCCATGGGCATGGAAGCGGTGGGCCGTGCTGCCGGCGCGGTTGTGGTTGAAGTGCGCCGCCAGTTCAAGGAAATCAAGGGCATCATGGAGGGCACGGCCAAGCCGGAGTACGGCACTTGTGTCGACATGCTGACCAAGGCGGCCATCAAGGAAATGATGATCCCCTCGCTGCTGCCGGTTCTGGTGCCCGTGGTGGTCGCGGTTGTGATGAATTTCCTGATGGCGCCGGTCGATGGCGTTGGTGCTGGCGTACGCGCTTTGGGCGGCGTACTGATGGGTACCATCGTTACCGGTATCTTTGTCGCGATCTCGATGACCACCGGTGGCGGTTGCTGGGATAACGCCAAGAAATACATCGAAGACGGCAATTTCGGTGGCAAGGGTTCCGAGGCGCACAAAGCCGCCGTGACCGGAGACACCGTGGGTGATCCGTACAAGGATACGGCGGGTCCGGCGGTCAATCCGCTGATCAAGATCATCAACATCGTTGCCTTGCTGATCCTGCCGCTGGTGGCATGATTTTTAGCAATTCGCTTCATCAAACGGGCGGCCTGCGGGCTGCCCGTTTTTTATTCAAGCTGGCGATCATGACCGGTGTCACGGCGGCATGGGCGCAAGCCGAGCAACCGGAAGCCTCGAGCGGGTTTCTGATGCGGCCGGCGCTCAGCAGTTCGAAATTCATGGCGGTTACCGCCAATGCTCATGCCTCGGATGCGGCGGCGGAGATTCTGCAACTGGGCGGCAATGCCGTCGATGCCGCGATTGCCGCGCAGTGGGTATTGAATCTCGTAGAGCCGCAATCGTCAGGCATTGGCGGTGGCGGATTCTTGCTGCACTGGGACGCCATACGCCGCGAAGTGTCAGCCTGGGATGGACGAGAAACCGCTCCCCGTAACGCCACAGCCGACTTTGCGCGGCGCGCGGACGGAAGTCTTGCCGGATTTTATGAAGTCGTGGCGACGGGCAAGTCGGTCGGCGTTCCCGGGCTTGTCGCCATGCTGGAATCGGTGCATCGCCGCCACGGCAAGTTACGCTGGGAGCGGCTTACGCGGCCCGCCATTCGGCTCGCCGAGAATGGTTTTTCCTTGTCGCCTCGGCTGCACAGGCTCCTGAGCGAGGATCGCTGGTTGCGCCAGAACGTGGCTGCGTATGCCCTTTACTACCAAACAAATGGCGAGCCAAGACCCGTCGGCGATACTCTGCGCAACCCGGAGTTCGCCGCGAGTTTGCGTGCCGTCGCGGTGGTCGGCGCCGAAGCTTTGCGCACAGGTGATCTGGCAACTCGCATCGTTGCCGCTGTCGGTCAACGCGGTGGCCAGCTGAGCGCCGCCGACCTGCGGGACTACCAGCCCAAACAACGCAAAGCCGTTTGCGGCCCTTATCGCCGGTGGCGCGTCTGTGGCATGCCGCCGCCTTCGTCCGGGGGAGTGGGTGTCCTGCAGTTGCTGGGGCTCATGGAACATACCGGATTGCCGTCACGCGACCCCGCGACGGCGGACGCCGCGCATCTGTTTGCCGAGGCCGGGCGCCTGACCTATGCCGATCGCGCGCGCTATTTGGCCGATCCGGATTTTGTTTTCGTTCCGCAAGGTGCCCTGCTTGATGCCAAGTACCTAGGTCAGCGCGCGCGGGCGATTGATCCCCGACGCAGCATGGGCGTCGCCCAGCCGGGAGACTTGCCGGCGCGCCACACGCAGGCCGATGACAACGCGCCCGAGTTGCCGGCCACGACGCATATTTCGATTGTCGATTGGGACGGTAACGCAGTGGCTTTCACGAGTTCGATTGAAAGTGCTTTCGGCAGCCGCATTCAGGTCGGCGGCTTTCTGCTCAACAATCAACTCACTGATTTTTCCTTTGTCGCCGAGCGTGACGGAAAGCCCGTTGCCAATCGACTGGAACCGGGGAAGCGGCCGCTGTCTTCGATGTCGCCCACTCTGGTTTTCGATGGAGACGGTCGGCTCTACGCCGTACTCGGTTCACCCGGCGGTAGTCGCATCATCAACTACGTGGCGCGGACATTGGTCGCCCTGCTGGATGGTGGATACGAGCCGGCAAAAGCTGTTGCCCAGCTCCATGTGGGCAATCGCAATGGGGTAACGGAAATCGAGCGCGGTAGCGCCGCCGATGCCTTGGCATTGGAGTTGGAGCGTCGCGGTCACGCGGTCAAGCGCGACGACATGACCAGCGGCCTGCATCTTGTCCTGCGTGTCGGTGATCGTTGGCTCGGTGCGGTTGATCCGCGCCGCGAAGGGTCGGCGCGCGGCGAATGATCAGGCTGCTTGGCGGCGAAAATCGCGCGGCCGAAATCCCAACAACCACAGCGTGAGAAAGTAGCTGCCAAGTCCGGCGGCGACTACGCCCATGAGGCGCAGCACACGCTGGCCGCCACTCATGGCCAGCCAGGCGGCATCCTGACCGCTGACGATCCAGAGTACGCCACCCAGCACGATCAGCGCGGCAAGTAGCTTCAACATGAAGGCTCCCCAGCCCGGCCTCGGCTGATAGACGCCGCGCTGTCGTAAACCTCGCCAGAGCATTCCCGCATTGAAACAGGATGCCAGTCCGATGGATAGCGCGAGACCGGCATGCTTGAGCCATCCGATGAAGGCGAAATTCATTATCTGTGTTAGCACCAGCGTTGCCAGGGCGATCTTCACTGGCGTGCGGATGTCCTGCCGCGCGTAGAAACCCGGCGCCAGGACCTTGACCAGAATCAGGCCGGTCAGACCGATCGAATAGGCAACCAGAGCCTCCCGGGTCCGCAGTACATCGGATGCCTCAAAGGCGCCATACTGGAACAGTGTCGACAGCAAGGGAGTCGCCAGCAACGCCAGTGCCAGTGAGGCGGGCAGGGTCAGCATCAGGGTCAGGCGCAAACCCCAGTCGAGCAGCGCCGAGAAATCCTCTGTTTGGCCGCTGGCATGAGTCTTGGCCAGGCTCGGCAACAAGATGGTACCCAGCGCCGCCCCGAGCAGGCCGGCTGGAAACTCCATGAGGCGATCGGCGTAGTAAAGCCAGGAGACGCTTCCACTTTCCAGGAACGAGGCGAACACCGTATTGATCAGCAGGCTGATCTGCGCCACCGAGACCCCCAGTACGGCGGGCGCCATGAGCTTGAGCACGCGCTGCACTCCCTCATCGCGCCAGACCGGGTCAAAGCGCGGCAGCATGCCGATCTTTGCCAATGCCGGAATCTGGATTGCGAGTTGCAATGCTCCGCCCAGGAATACCGCCCAGGCCAGAGCGAGTACGGGCGGATCGAACCACGGCGCGGCGAAAAGTGCCATGGCGATGAAAGACAGATTCAACAACACCGGGGTAAATGCGGGCAGAGCGAAACGGCTCCAGGTGTTCAGGATCCCGGCCGACAGCGCAACCAGCGACATGAACAGAATGTAGGGAAAGGTGATACGCGTCAGTTCGACGGTGAGCTGAAATTTCTCGGCGTCGGCGCTGAATCCAGGCGCGGTGATGGCGATCAGTAAGGGGGCGATGGCCATGCCGAGCGCACTGACGGCCATGAGAATCAGAAACAACACACTGGCGACACGATCGGCCAGGGTTTTGGTTTCGCTTTCGCTGCGGCGATTGCGGTACTCGGCAAGGATGGGAACAAAGGCCTGGGAGAATGCTCCCTCAGCGAACAGGCGTCGCAGCAGATTGGGCAGACGGAAGGCGACGAAAAAAGCGTCGGTCATCATGCCGGCGCCGAAGCTTCTGGCGATGACGAAGTCGCGGACAAAGCCGAGAACGCGGGATAGCAGCGTCATGCTGCTGACCGTGGCCAAAGTGCGGAGCAGATTCATGGCGGCTATGGTATCCGGGATATCTCGACCAGAAGCCGCTTGCAATGGGTGGAAGACCCCCTTATAATCGCGCCCTTCCTCAAGTTATACCGGATATCGATATATGGCCAATTCCGCCCAAGCTCGCAAGCGTGCCCGCCAGGCAATCGAGCATCGTGCTCACAACGTGGGTCTGCGTTCTTCTTTCCGCACTGCAATCAAGAAGGTGCGCAAGGCAATTGATGCTGGCGACAAGAGCGCAGCTCAAGCCGTGTTCAAAGAATCGCAATGCGTGATCGATTCGATCGCTGACAAGAACATCGTGCACAAGAACCTCGCCGCGCGCCAAAAAAGCCGCCTTTCGGCTGCAATCAAGGCACTGTAAGCATTTCGCCGATGCGCGCCTGAGCGCGCAAACGCAAAAAATGGCTGCTCCTGAATCGGGCGGCCATTTTTGTTTTTGCCTCGGCCGTCGCCACTCTCGGTGCGACCGGGCCAGCCGTGGCCTCCACCGCATGGATATCCTTGCTGAACGATGGATGCTTGAGCGCCAGGCAAAACAAGTGATGAATGGCTCGGCTTTATGCGTTCGATCTCGGTGCGTGGCGAGGGCTCAAGCCGTGCCCGACGGAGATGGATTTGGCGCCACGACCTGCTTGAATACAGGCTGGTTCAACGATTCGCATATCCGTCTGAGAAAATACTCAACAGAATTATATAAATAGCTTGAGTTTGCGGAAATCGCTGCATATAATGATTCGACTCGATTGAAGTGAAAGGGGTTTCATGCAATCCCATCAGTTCATTAAATATGCTTTTCGTATCCGAACACGCGAAGGTGTTGTCGTAGACAACTTGATGATCCATGGTCGAGACGAGCACGATGCCCAACGCAAACTGCGGCAGGTATATCGCGACTGCAAAATCATGGAGTGTATTTGCCATCGGGGAAGCGTTCGTGTCCCGGTCGCCAGCTTCGAAGATGTCGCAAACCTGATCGTTCGCTGACCCTGTGTGTTGAGCACGCTGGGCAATGTCGCAGCAAGGCTGCTTAACGCTCCAGTCAGACAAACCGCGCAGCCCGCAACTCATGCATCAAAGCCAGGTAATCCTGCGCCCCCTTGCTGGCAGGGCTGTGGCCGAAAATATCGAGACTCAAGGCCGGCGCCTCGGCGATTGCCACGTTTTCTGAAATAACCGTCTCGCAAAGTTCGGCACCGAACTGCCGGCTCAGCCTTTCCCTGATATCAAAACTCATCTTGCGGCGCCGATCAAAGCGTGTCAGCAGATAGCGACGTTCCACGCGCCTCTTGAGTACGGGTTCCAGCGCCTTCAGTGTGTGCTCGATCTGTAGCGCGCCGCGCAAGGAAAGGTAGTCGGACGATACCGGAATCAGTATTCGGTCAGAAGCGAAAATTGCATTAAGTGAAAGCACACCCAGAAAAGGACAGCAATCAATCATGGCCGTGTCCTCGCCACCGGAGCTTTCAAGTGCCTGCAAACCCAGGTTGAGGCGGTTGAGAATGGTGGGTCCTTTGCCGAAAATCGAGTCAACCTTGATCAGTTCCGCATGGGCCGGAAGGAGTCGCCCCACTCCCTGCCAGGACACGGCGATTTCCTCCAGTGGCCGGTTGTCCTGATAGAGCGCGAACAGGCTGTTACTGGCATTGCCGGGCACCTGGCCATGTATGGCCGTCAAATGGGCTTGCGGATCAAGGTCGACCAGCAGCGTGGGGGTGGAATCCCTGGCCAGTGCCGCCGCCAGATTGAGCGCCGTGGTGGTTTTCCCGACCCCGCCTTTCTGATTGAAAACCGCCATTCTCAAAGCCGATTCCTCCGTCTCCCGAGTCTGTACAGGGGCTAGTTTTTCACTTAGTATAGGCACGTTTTCAAGCACGGCGGCCGCGTTGCTCTTCGGCCGCCGTATGTTTTTTTTGGACGGAGCTTTTCGCGGAGCACTTTCATGCCGCATCTTATGAATACCTACAAGCGGCTTCCGGTCGCTTTTACCCATGGCCAGGGTTGCCGGCTGTTTGACGAGCAGGGAAAATCCTATCTCGATGCTTTGGCGGGTATCGCTGTCAATACGCTCGGCCACAATCATCCACGGCTGGTGAAAGCGCTGGGTGAGCAGCTCGGACGCTTGATACACACTTCGAACCTGTATCGCGTCGGAGAGGCGGAGCTTGTATCCGATCGGCTCGCGGCCATCTCGGGAATGGATGAGGTCTTTTTCTGCAATTCGGGTTGCGAAGCCAACGAAGCGGCAATCAAGCTCGCCCGCCTGTATGGACACCAGCAAGGCATCGAACAACCCACCGTCATCGTGATGGAGCAGGCGTTTCACGGGCGCACCCTGGCGACGCTTTCGGCAACCGGGAACCGCAAGGTGCAAGCCGGATTCGAGCCCCTGGTGACAGGTTTTGTGCGGGTTCCCTTTGACGACCTCGACGCCATCGAGCAACTCGCCGCGCGCAATCCCAACGTGGTTGCAGTGCTGTTCGAGCCGATTCAGGGCGAAGGCGGCATCAACATTGCGCACCATGATTTCATGCGCTCGCTAAGGCGGATTTGCGATCAGAAGAACTGGCTGTTCATGGTGGATGAAGTCCAGTGCGGTATCGGTCGCACCGGGATATGGTTTGCTCATCAGCATGCCGGCATTCTGCCGGACGTCATGACTCTGGCGAAAGGCCTGGGCTCCGGCATTCCGATCGGTGCCTGCCTCGCGGCAGGGCGCGCCTCAGGAGTGTTCAAGCCAGGCAATCACGGTTCCACTTTTGGCGGCAATCCGCTGGCGTGTGTCGCCGCGCTCACCACGCTTGACGTGATCGCGGACGATGCCCTGATGCTGCGCGCTTCCACGCTGGGTGACAGGATTCGCGACGCTTTGCGCAACGGATTGGCCGATGTCGGCGGCCTGGTGGAAGTACGCGGCGACGGCTTGATGATCGGCGTCGAACTCGATCGCCCCTGCACGGAGCTGGTTGCTCTGGGTTTGGAGGCGGGCTTGCTGATCAACGTCACCGCCGACAAGGTGGTGCGTCTGCTGCCGGCATTGACAATGAGCGACGCCGAGGCTGATGAACTGGTGAGCGGGCTGGTACCCTTGATCAAAAAGTTTCTTGAGGCCAAATAATGGCATCACCCAGGCATTTTTTGCAGATGAAGGACCTCGCCAGCGAGGAACTTGATTATGTTTTCGAGCGCACCCGCACGATCAAGGCGCGCTTCAAGGCCTATGAACGCCATTGGCCCCTGCAGGATCGAACCTTGGTGATGATTTTCGAAAAGGCCAGCACCCGTACGCGGCTGGCCTTCGAGGCGGGCATGCATCAACTGGGCGGTACCGCGATCTATATGAACACGCGGGATTCCCAGCTTGGACGCGGCGAGCCTGTCGAAGATGCCGCGGAAGTTATTTCGCGCATGAGCGACATCGTCATGATCCGTACCTTCGAGCAGGAAGTCATTGAGCGCTTCGCCAGCCACTCGCGGGTGCCGGTGATCAACGGCTTGACCAACGAATATCACCCCTGCCAGATTCTCGCCGACATCTTTACGTATATGGAGCATCGCGGATCCATCAAGGGGCGTACCGTGGCCTGGATCGGCGATTCGAACAATGTCTGCAACACATGGTTGCAAGCGGCCGAGATATTCGGCTTCAATGTCCATGTGTCGACGCCACCCGGCTACGAGGTCGAGGTGGAGCGCGCCGGATTGTATGGAACGGATCATTTCGAGCAGTTCGCCGACCCGATGGATGCAGCGCGTGGCGCCGATCTGGTGACCACCGATGTATGGACTTCGATGGGCTTTGAAGCCGAGAACGAAGAGCGCTTGCGTAATTTTGCCGATTGGCAGGTCGACGCCGACATGATGCGTGCCGCGCGGCCGGATGCCGTATTCATGCACTGCCTGCCGGCGCATCGTGGTGAGGAAGTCGCCGCCGAGGTGATCGACGGGCCTCAAAGCGTGGTGTGGGACGAGGCCGAGAATCGGCTGCACGCCCAAAAAGCCTTGATGGAATTCCTGCTCTTGGGCAGGCTGAACGACTGAAGGAAGTGATATGAAAGCAGCAAGAAAATCGGGCAAGGCAGAAATCAACAAGGTTGTCCTCGCCTATTCGGGTGGACTCGATACCTCGGTGATTCTCAAGTGGTTGCAGGACACTTACAGTTGCGAAGTGGTTACCTTCACCGCCGATCTGGGGCAGGGCGAGGAACTCGAACCGGCACGCACCAAGGCCTTGAAGATGGGCATCAAGCCCAAGAATATTTACATCGACGATTTGCGCGAGGAGTTCGTCCGCGATTTCGTGTTCCCGATGTTTCGCTGCAATACGGTGTATGAAGGGGAGTACCTGCTGGGGACTTCGATCGCGCGGCCGCTGATTGCCAAACGAATGGTGGATATTGCCCGTATGACCGGGGCCAACTCGATTGCGCACGGTGCCACGGGCAAGGGCAATGACCAGGTTCGCTTTGAACTCGGCGCCTATGCCCTGATGCCGGGCGTCAAGGTCATCGCACCCTGGCGCGAATGGGATCTGCTCTCGCGCGAAAAGCTGATGGCCTACGCCGAACAGCACGGCATTCCGGTGGAGATGAAACACAAAAAGGGCGGTTCGCCTTATTCCATGGATGCCAATCTCCTGCACATTTCCTACGAGGGACGACACCTCGAGAATCCGGCGGCCGAAGCCGAAGAGTCGATGTGGCGCTGGACCGTGTCGCCGGAGAAGGCGCCGAACAAGGCCGAGTACATGGATCTCGAGTTCAAGCGCGGCGACCTGGTCGCCATCAACGGCAAGAAAATGAAGGCGCATCAACTGCTCGCCACGCTGAACACCATCGGCGGCAAGCATGGCATCGGCCGTCTCGATCTGGTCGAGAATCGTTATGTCGGCATGAAGTCGCGCGGCTGTTACGAAACGCCGGGCGGCAGCATTTTGCTCAAGGCGCATCGCGCCATCGAATCGATCTGCCTGGACCGTGAAGAGGCGCACCTCAAGGACGACCTGATGCCGCGCTATGCCAGCCTGATTTACAACGGCTACTGGTGGAGTCCCGAGCGTCGCGCCCTGCAGGCCTTGATCGACCAGACCCAGCACAACGTCAATGGCTGGGTTCGCCTCAAGCTCTACAAGGGCAACGTCATCGTGGTCGGACGTGATTCGAAGACCGATTCGCTGTTCGATCCGACCATCGCGACTTTCGAGGACGATGCCGGCGCCTATGACCAGAAGGACGCCCACGGATTCATCCGGCTCAACGCGCTGCGCATGCGCATTGCGGCCAATCGAGCGGAGAGCCGGGCAGGCAAGAAGAAACGCTGACGGAGTAGCCGGGGAGTACGCCGATGTTCGGCATTTCCGAGGAGCAGATGGCAGGGTTTGGCATGACGTTTGGCTTGGGCGCCTTCATGCTCTACATGCTGTTCATCATCGGCGAACTGGCCTGGAAATCCAGGGCGGGAAAGCTCGGCACCTTCATCCTGTTTTTCGTGCTCGCCTTCGGCATGATCGGCTTTGTCGCCAAATTCATCATTCAGAAAATGTGGGGAATCTGATATGTCGCAATTCGAGAATGTGGCCGTAGCGAAACAGGCCAATGTCTATTTCGATGGCAAGTGCGTCAGCCATACCGTGCAGTTCGCCGATGGCACGAAGAAGAGCGTCGGCGTGATCCTGCCGGCAAGGCTGACCTTCAATACGGGTGTGCCGGAGATCATGGAAACCGTGGCCGGCAGCTGTCGCTATCGCCTCAAGGGCGAGGATTGGCAGGAGTGCGCCGCCGGGCAGAGTTTCAAGGTGCCGGGCAATTCCAGCTTCGATATCGAAGTCAGCGGCGAACCGTATCATTACGTTTGCCATTTTGATTGATCTGGGGAAAACGCCATGCCTTCTTTTGACATCTCTTCCGAAGCCGACCTGGTTGCTTTGAAAAACGCAGTCGACGTGGCTGGGCGCCACATCGGCAATCGCTACGATTTCAAGGGCACTTCGGCCCGCGCCGAGCTGAACGAGAAAGACAAGACCATCACCCTGCACGGCGATTCCGAGTTCCAGCTCAGCCAGATCAAGGACATCCTGTTTCCGGAAATGGAAAAAAAGGAGCGCGAGAGCACCAAACGGCTCGATCATGGCCCGGTGCAGTCGGTGGGCGGCAACAAGTCGAAACAGGAACTCAAAATCAAGATTGGCATCGAGCAGGAGCTGGCGAAGCAGATCGTCAAGCTGATCAAGGACAGCAAGCTCAAGGTTCAGGCCAGCATTCAGGGCGACGCCGTGCGGGTCACGGGCGCCAAGCGCGATCTGTTGCAGGAAGCGATCGCGCTGGTAAAGAAAACTATCACCGACTTCCCGCTCCAGTTCGGAAACTTCAGGGACTGAGCAAACTCCTGATCCAGCGACTGTAGAGGCGATCCGCCATCAGGCGCATGGCGGCGATGCGCGCCTCCATTCCTTCCTGCATCTGCTCCGGCGTTTGTACCGAGGCAGACGCCGGGGCACGCTCGGCGCTCCATTGCTGACACCAACTGCGGATCATCGAGTCGGTCATTTCGACATGGCATTGCATTGCCAGATGCGGGCCGCGCACAAAGGCCTGGTTGGCACAGTGGCGGCTCTTGAGCAGTTGGGTGGCACCGGGCGGAATGCTGAATGTCTCGCCGTGCCAGTGAAAGGCCGTGAAGCGTGTGGCGTCGCCGAGCCATTCTGCGGCGACGGTGGCGTCGGCCGAGTCCACCTCGCCCCAGCCGATTTCCTTGACCGGATTTCCCGTCACCTTGCCGCCCAGGGCCTTGGCGATGAGTTGCCCGCCCAGGCAATGACCCAGCAGCGGAACGCCCTTGACGTCGGCGTCGCGTATCAGCGCAAGCGTTTTTGGCAGCCACGGCAGGGCGTCGTTCGCGCTCATCGGTCCGCCCATGAAACACAGGCCGGAGAATCCGTCGGAAGTCGGCGGTGGCGAGACGCCGTCATCGATCTTGAACAGTGTCCAGGGCAGGGAATGCCGGTCGAGGAATGTGGCAAAATAGCCCGGTCCCTCACCGGGACTATGACGGAATATTGCGATCGGTTTCATGCCGGAGTCTCTCGAAAGCGCAGGCCCCAATTCTAGCGGAGGCTTGCTTTCACTGATGCGTCGTCGATTCAGCGAAGGCTTCGCCGTGCCTCCCGTAAATGAACCGGGAGTGAGCGCAGGCGCCGAGCTGATTGCCGCCGCCGTACTGGTGCCGGTGATCATGCGCGATACCGGGGCGACCATGCTGCTGACCCAACGCACCGCGCATTTGCGCGATCATGCCGGGCAGGTCAGTTTTCCCGGCGGACGGCGCGATGAGGGCGACGTCAGCGCAGAGGCCACCGCCTTGCGTGAAGCCGAAGAAGAAGTGGGACTCGCGGCATCGCAGATCGAGATTCTTGGCCGACTGCCCGAGTATCGCACCGGGACAGGGTTTGTCGTCACCCCCGTGGTTGGTCTGGTGACGCCGCCGCTGAATCTGAAACTGGACGATTTCGAAGTGGCGGAGGTGTTCGAGCCGCCGTTCGAATTCCTCATCGACAGCGCCAACTACCAGCGCCACACCATTGAAGTACGCGGCATCATGCGGGAATACTGGGCCGTGCCCTGGGAGGGTTATTACATCTGGGGCGCAACCGCCGGCATGCTGCTAACCTTGAGTCGTTTGCTGGCTACCGAGGCTTGAGCCCATGACCCTGCTTTCCATCATCATCGCCCTGATTGCCGAGCAGTTGCAGGCGCTCTCGATACAAACCGCCGTGCGCGTGCCCTTGACCCGGATGGCCGATTTCCTGGAAGGCAAATTCAATGACGGCAGCCGCAGCCATGGCGCCATTGCCTGGGGGCTTGGTGTCGCGCTGCCGGTGCTGGCGCTGGCGCTGGTTTCGGTCTGGCTGATGCTGACTCAGCCGCTGCTGGGTTTTTTGCTGGGCATCGGCGTGCTTTACCTGACGATGGGTTTTCGTCAGTTCAGTCATTTCTTCACCGACATTCATTTGGCATTGCGCCAGGGCGAAATCGAACAGGCGCGGCACGTCCTCGCCGAGTGGCGCGGGCGTTCGGGTGATCGCCTGACCGCCAGCGAAGTCGCGCGCCTGGCCATCGAGCAAGCCCTGCTGTCTTCGCATCGTTACGTATTCGCGCCCCTGTTGTGGTTTGCCCTGTTGGGGCCCGCCGGGGCCTTGTTGTATCGGCTGGCCCAGGTACTTCATGAGCTTTGGGGCGAGCGTGGCGGCGCCGAAATCGGCGAATTTGGACGGTTTGCGCGTCAGGCATTCGAACTCATCGATTGGCTGCCGCTGCGGGTGACGGCGGCGTTTTTCGCCATCGTCGGCGATTTCGAGGATGCGGTGCATTGCTGGCGGACGCAAGCAGATCGATGGCCCAATGGCGGCTCCGGTATACTGCTGGCCAGTGGCGCGGGCGCCCTGGGTGTTCGTCTGGGCATGCCGGTACATGATGTGATTCAAGAAATGGACGATGCTGGCGATCGTCCGGAACTGGGCTTGGGCGAAGACGCCGATCCCGATTTCATGCAGAGCACGATAGGCCTCGTCTGGCGCAGTCTCGTGCTCGGTTTGGCAGTGCTGGCCCTGGTCTGGGTTTCCGGTTGGGTTGGCGGTTGATTTTCAAAAAGGAGTTTTGCAATGGCTGACAAGAGAGAAGTTGTCGTACTGAGTGCGGTTCGCGCCCCTGTTGGTACGTTTGGAGGCGCCCTGGCGGGCATGGAGCCGGCTGACCTGGGCGGTCTGGTTATCAAGGAAGCCATCGCCCGTTCCGGCGTCGATCCTGCGGCCATCAGTTTTGCCACCGTCGGCAATGTCATTCCGACCGAGGCGCGTTACGCTTATGTCGCGCGCAATGCCACGATCCAGGGCGGCATGAGCATGGATTCCGTCGCCTTCGCCGTGAATCGGCTCTGCGGTTCGGCGCAGCAGGCGGTGGTGAGTTCGGCGCAGGCGATTCTGCTCGGCGATGCCGACTTCGCCATTGGCGGCGGCGTTGAAGTCATGTCGCGTGGCGCCTACCTGTCGCCGGCGATGCGTTCCGGCGCGCGCATGGGCGACACCAAGATGCTCGATGCCATGGTTTGTGCGCTGACCGATCCTTTCGGCGTTGGCCACATGGGCATCACCGCGGAAAATCTGGCCAAGAAGCACGGCTTCACGCGCGAGCAGCAGGATGAACTGGCCTGCGAATCGCACCGCCGTGCCGCCGCCGCCATCGCCGCCGGCTACTTCAAGGAACAGATCGTGCCGATCACACTCAAGACGCGCAAGGGCGAAGTGGTGTTCGACACCGACGAGCACGTCAAACCCAGCACGACCATGGAAACCCTGGGCAAGATGAAGCCGGCCTTCGACAAGGCCGGCACCGTCACCGCCGGCAACGCCTCGGGCATCAACGACGGCGCCGCCTTCCTGGTGCTGGCCGCTGCCGCCAAGGCGGCGGCCAGCGGCCACAAGGCAATGGCGCGTCTGGTCGCCTACGGCATTGGCGGCGTACCGAACGAAGTCATGGGCGAAGGCCCGATCCCGTCGACCAAAATCGCGCTGGCCAAATCCGGTCTCAAGCTCGACGACATCGGCGTGGTCGAGTCCAACGAAGCCTTTGCCGCGCAGTCGCTGACTGTCGCCAAAGTGCTCGGCCTCGATCCGAAGAAGACCAACCCGAATGGCGGCGCCATTGCCCTCGGCCATCCGATCGGCGCCAGCGGCACGGTGATCATCACCAAGGCGCTCTACGAAGCCCGGCGTGTCGGTAGCAAGTACTGCCTGGCCACCATGTGCATCGGCGGCGGGCAGGGCATCACCACGATCTGGGAACTGATCTGAAGCCGGATTCCTCTGGTTGAAAAAAAGCCCGGCTCTGCCGGGCTTTTTTTGTCCCGAAAACTGCAACGCTACATGACGGCCGCCATCGCCTCGGCAACGTAGGCGACGTTTCCGGTATTCAGCCCGGCCACGCACATGCGGCCCGAGCGCACCAGATACACGGCATGCTTGTCGCGCAACGCATCGACCTGCGCGGGCGACAAACCGGTGTAGCTGAACATGCCGCGTTGCTCGAGGAAGTAGCCAAAATCACGGCCCGGACAGCGCGCCGAAAGGACTTCGTAAAGGCTCTTGCGCATGGCCTTGATGCGTTCGCGCATGCGCGCGACTTCGCCCTCCCATTCCGCGGCCAGCGCGCTGTCGCCAAGAATCCTCGCCACCACCTGTCCGGCGTGGTTCGGCGGGCTGGAATAATTGCGCCGCACCGTGAATTTGAGTTGGCCGAGCACCAGATCCGCCTGGGCCGCATCTGGGCAGACCACCGAAAGGCCGCCGCAGCGCTCGCCGTACAGGGACAGGTTCTTGGAGAAGGAATTGGCCAGGAAGAAGTTGCCGCCGGCGTCGGCGAACGTGCGCACCACCCAGGCATCCTCATCGAGGCTGTCGCCAAAGCCCTGATAGGCCATGTCGAAAAACGGGATCAGGTTCTTTTTCAGCAGCAGCGGAAACAACTGCTCCCATTGCGCGCGCGCGAGATCGACGCCGGTCGGGTTGTGGCAGCAAGGATGCAGCAGGACGATGCTGCGTTCTGGCAAGGTGGCGATCTTGGCCAGCATCTCGGCAAATAATATGCCGCCGGTCTTGGCGTCGTAGTATGGATAATCGTTCACCGCAAAGCCGGCGCCCTCGAACATCGAGCGATGGTTGTCCCAGGTCGGATCGCTGACCCAGACGGCGGAATCGGGAAAATAGCGTTTCAGGATGTCGGCGCCGACCTTCAAGGCGCCCGAGCCGCCGATGGTCTGAATGGTGGCGATGCGCTTTGCCTTCACCGCTTCGCGTTCGGCGCCAAACACCAGATGCTGTACGCGCTCGCGGTAGGCGGCAAGCCCTTCCATCGGCAGGTAGGAGCGTGTCAGGCCTTCCGCCGCAAGGGCGACTTCGGTGCGCTTGACCAGATCGAGCAGGGGAATGCGGCCGTTCTCATCATAGTAGAGGCCGATGCCGAGATTGACCTTGGTCGACCGCGTATCCTTCATGAAGGTTTCGACCAGAGACAGGATGGGGTCGCCGGCGTAGGCGTCGAGATGATTGAACATTACAGGGGCTCCAAAAAATAGGTGGCAGCAACGAGACTGCGCGAGCCCCGAATACTAGCAAGGAAACCGATGGCTCGTGATGCGCGCGGCAGGCTGGCAGTTCGTCAGGCTGTGAAATGGATTGCCACCGAGTGCATGGACAACATATTTTCGAGCGCCGTCTCCGTGCCCTCCGTGTTCTCCGTGGTGATCATTTGGGTTTATCCACGGCTATCCGCATGACTCCCTGCTATTGAGTCGACTGTAATCCACTTGAACGTTCGCCCTGAGCTTGTCGAAGGGCATTCTGGCTTCGACAAGCTCAGCCCGAACGGTGGTTTCAAGTTCAGAGGGGCCGGATCATTAAGGGCCGATGCGATAGATATCGGCAGCATGGATCTCCATGAAGCGTTGCGGCGCCTGCAAATCCTTGAAGCCCTGTTGCCGATAGAGTTCATGCGCGTCCGCGGTGACCAGCAAAAGCCGTCGCAATCCCTGCAATTCCGGATGGGCCAGGAGGCACGACACCAGCCACTTCCCCAGGCCCTGGCCGCGAAAAGCCTCCAGCACGAAGACATCGGCGAGGTAGGCGAAGGTGGCGCGGTCGGTCACGGCGCGGGCAAAGCCGATCTGGCGCGTGTCATGGTACAGGCCGCAGCACAGGGAATTCGCCAGCGCCTTTTCCAGCGTCGCCCGCGGAATGCCCCTCGCCCAGTAGGATTCGTGCAGATAGCCATGGATGATGCCGATATCCAGATCCTGCGGCCTGTCGGTGACGAGAAAATCTTCGCGCTTCCATTCCATGATTCAGGCCTCCATGCGTGGTGCGAAGTGCAGGCGAGCAGGCGGCGCAATGTCGGTGCCAGCCCGACGATCGCCAAAACTCGGCGCCGGCGATACGGCGACCAGGCGCTACGCCGCGCCTCGCGCCGCACATCAGGCGCAAGACGCTCCGCTCAATTGCCCAGATAGCGCCCCAGTTCCTGCTTGGCGATGGCATTGCGATGCACTTCATCGGGGCCGTCGGCAAAACGCAGGGTGCGTGCCTGGGCATAGGCGGCAGCAAGCGGAAAATCATCCGACACGCCGGCGCCGCCGTGGGCCTGCATCGCCCAGTCGATCACCTGCAAGGCCATGTTGGGTGCGGCGACCTTGATCATGGCGATCTCCTGCCGCGCCACCTTGTTGCCGGCGGTATCCATTTTCCAGGCGGCGTTCAGCGTCAGCAGGCGCGCCTGGTCGATCAGGATGCGCGCCTCGGCGATGCGCTCGCGCGTTACGCCCTGTTCGGCGATCGGGCGGTGGAAGGCAACCCGCTTGAGCGCGCGGCGGCACATAAGTTCCAGCGCGCGCTCGGCCAGCCCGATCAGGCGCATGCAATGGTGAATGCGGCCCGGGCCGAGGCGGCCCTGGGCGATTTCGAAGCCGCGTCCTTCGCCGAGCAGGATGTTGGAGACCGGCACGCGCACGTCCTTGAAGTCGACTTCGCCGTGGCCGTGCGGCGCGTGATCGTAGCCGAACACGGTGAGGGCGCGCACCCGCGTCACGCCCGGCGTGTCCATCGGCACCAGCACCATCGATTGCTGGTTGTGCCGGCTCGGATTGTCGGGATCGGTTTTTCCCATGAAGATGAGAATCTTGCAGCGTGGATCGGGCGCGCCGGAGGTCCACCATTTGCGGCCGTTGATTACGTAGTGGTCGCCATCGCGCACGATACGTGCTTCGATGTTGGTGGCGTCGCTTGATGCCACGGCCGGCTCGGTCATGGCGAAGGCGGAGCGGATCTTGCCTGCCAGCAGCGGCATCAGCCATTCTTCGCGCTGGGCGTCGTTGCCGTAGCGTTCGATGGTTTCCATGTTGCCGGTATCGGGCGCGTTGCAATTGAAGGCTTCCGGCGCGATGTCCGAGCGGCCCATGATTTCGCACAGCGGCGCGTATTCGAGGTTGCTCAATCCGGCGCCGCGCTCCGACTGCGGCAGAAAAAGATTCCACAAGCCCTCGGCGCGGGCCTTTTCCTTGAGCTGCTCCATGATCGCGGTCGGCACCCAGGGATTGCCCTTGGCGCGGTTGGCCTCGACCTCGGCGTGGAAAACTTCCTCGTTCGGATAGATGTGGGCGTCCATGAAGGCGTTGAGGCGCTGCTGCAGGTCCTTGACCTTGGGTGTGTAGTCGAAATCCATGATGTGTCCTTTGTGACGTTGGCGTGAAAGACAGGGCTTCCGTTCGCCCTGAGCCTGTCGAAGGGCCCTTCCGCAGGCTCAGGGCGAACGCTTAGTGATTTGCGAGCAGGCGTTCCACCTGGCGCCAGGCTTCTTCGGCCAGGGGTTTGGCGCGCTTGCCGGTTTCGATGGCTTCGGCGCTCGAGGCGTTGCCTTGCAGGGCACGCGCCATGATGCCTTGCAGGATGCTGGCGAGGCGAAACATGTTGAAGGCCATGTAGTACTCCCATTCACGCGGCGCGATGGGGGCGCGGCCGGTGCGCTTGCAGTAGGCGGCGACGTACTCGGCCTCGGAAGGAATGCCGAGCGCCGCCAGATCGTGGCCGGCGAGGCCGCGAAACTGGCCCGGCGAGAGCCGCCAGCTCATGCAGTGGTATGCAAAGTCGGCCAGCGGATGACCGAGCGTCGACAACTCCCAGTCAAGCACCGCCAGCATGCGCGGCTCGGTGGGGTGGAACACCGTATTGTCGAGGCGGAAATCGCCATGCACGATGCTGGTTTCCTCGCCCGGCGGAATGTTCTGCGGCAGCCAGTCGATCAGCTTGTCCATGGCCTCGATCTTTTCGGTTTCCGAGGCGCGATACTGCTTGCTCCAGCGCGCCACCTGGCGCGCCAGATACTGGTCGGGCTTGCCGTAATCGCCGAGGCCGACGGCGACATAGTCAACCTGATGCAAGGCGGCGATGACGCGGTTCATCTCGTCGAAAATCGCGGCGCGCTCGGACGGCGCGCTGTCGGGCAGCGTGGGGTTCCACAGGATGCGGCCGTCGACGCAATCCATGATGTAGAACATGGTTCCGATCACGCTGTCGTCCTCGCACAGCGCCCAGGTCCGCGGCACGGGCACTTCCGTGCCGGCCAGCGCCGAGATCACCTTGTATTCGCGATCGACGGCATGCGCGCTGGGCAGGAGCTTGCCCGGCGGCTTGCGGCGCAGCACGTACTTGCGCTGGTCATCGCGCAGCTGATAGGTCGGATTCGACTGTCCGCCCTTGAACTTCTCGACCTGCAACGTGCCGCAGAAGCCCTCGACATGGTCCTGCATCCATGCCGCGAGGCGGGCGGTGTCGAAAGCATCCTGCGCGGTGACCGGGCGCGTGCCGGTGAATGTGTCGCTCATTGAAAAACTTTTACCACAGAGGCACAGAGACACAGAGAACTGCAAAGAAAAGATTTTTTGGCCTCCTCTGTGCCTCTGTGTCTCTGTGGTGAGATGTTGAACTTGAACTTCATCCCAGCTTTACCAGTTGCTTGCCAAAGTTGCCGCCCTTCAACAGGCTGATGAAGGCGGCGGGCGCTGCGGCGAGGCCTTCGGCCACGGTTTCGCGGTATTTGATCTTGCCGCCGGCGACGTGGCCGGCGAGTTCCTTCAGCGCCGGCGGCCAGCGCGACAAATCGTCGGAGACGATGAAGCCCTGCATCTTGATGCGATTGACCAGCACCGCGCCGATGTTTTTCATCGGGTAGGGTTCGCTGTTGTACTGCGAGATCAGGCCGCACAGGGCGATGCGCGAGAAGGGGTTCATGCGCCCCAGCAGGGTGTCGAAGATTTCGCCGCCGACGTTCTCGAACACGCAGTCGATACCCTTGGGCGTCGCGGCCTTCAGGTCGCCGCGCAGATTGCCGGCCTTGTAGTCGATGCAGGCATCGAAGCCGAGTTCATCGACCACGTAGCGGCACTTGTCGGCGCCGCCGGCAATGCCGACCGCACGCGCGCCATGGATCTTCGCCAGTTGCCCGACCACGCTGCCCACCGCGCCCGAGGCCGCCGTGACCACCACGGTCTCGCCTGCCTTCGGCGCGCAGATGTCGAGCAGGCCGACCCAGGCGGTGACGCCGGGCATGCCCACCGGCCCCAGATAGGCCGACAGGGGAATGGTGCTGGCATCGACTTTCTGCAAGGCGCCGCCATCGGCCACGGCCCAGGTCTGCCAGCCCATGGCGCCGACCACCTTGTCGCCGGGCGCGAACTTCGGATGATTCGATTTGACGACTTCGCCGGCCGCGCCGCCGACCATCACTTCGCCGATCGCCACCGGCTGCGCGTAGGACTTGGCATCCGACATGCGGCCGCGCATGTAGGGATCGAGCGAGAGCCACTCATTCTTCACCAACACCTGATTCGCGCCGGGTTGCGGGACATCGCTTACCTGCAAACGAAAATTGCTTTCCTCGACCCAGGCGGTGGGGCGGCTGGCGAGGACGATCTGGGTATTTTTTTTCATGGTAGTGGGCTCTCCGTGTTTGGGGTTGCGCCGTAAAACTCGGCGCTGATGAAACAACTGCGCTACAGGGCGGTCGAGCAAAAGACGCTCTCCTCGCCGTAGCGGATGGCGATACGGCGTTGCCGGATGTAGCCGACGTCGGGTTGGCTTGTCAGCAGATGCTGGCGCCGCCGTCTACGGTCAGGTACTGGCCGGTGATGTGCTGCGATGCCGCCGAGGCGAGAAACACCGCGGCGCCCTTGAGATCCTCGTCGCCGCCCAGGCGGCGCAAGGGCGTGCGCGCCACCACGCTGTCGCCGAGCTGGTCGAGCAGGCCTTGCGACATCTTCGACGGGAAGAAGCCGGGGCAGATGGCATTGACGTTGATGTTGTGCTCACCCCATTCGGCCGCCAGCGCGCGGGTGAAGTTGATGTCGGCGCCCTTGCTGGTGTTGTAGGCGATGGTCTCCATGCCGGAAGGATTGCCGGCGAGTCCCGCCACCGAGGCGATGTTGATGATCTTGCCCGAGCGCTGCGGAATCATCGCCCGCTTGCCGACTTCGCGGCTGAGGAAAAACATCGCGTTGATGTTGAGGTTCATGACTTTCTGCCACGCCGCATCGGGGTAGTCCTCGGCCGGCGCACCCCAGGTGGCGCCGGCGTTGTTCACCAGGATGTCGATGCGGCCGAAGCGTTCCAGCACCTGGCCGACCATGCCGGGAATCTGGTCGAACTTCGACAAGTCGTTGGTGATGGCCAGGCAGTCGATGCCGAGCTTGCCCAGATGCGCCTGGGCCGCCGCCAGCTCGTCGGCCTTGCGCGCCGTGATCGCCACTTTGGCGCCCATCTCACCCATCGCCTCGGCCATCTGCAAGCCGAGCCCGCGCGAACCGCCGGTGATCAGGGCGACCTTGCCGCTCAGATCGAAAAGTTGTTTGACGCTCATTGGAATCCTTTCAAAAGCTTGAACCACAGAGACACAGAGGCACAGAGAAAAACAGGAGAACAGCTTTTGAAGTTCTCTGTGCCTCTGTGTCTCTGTGGTGAAAGATTTTCGCCTTTCAGCACACCTCGAACAACCCCGCCGCACCTTGTCCGCCGCCGACGCACATGGTCACCACGACGAACTTCGCGCCGCGGCGCTTGCCTTCGATCAGGGCGTGGCCGACCAGGCGGGCGCCGGAAACGCCGTAGGGGTGGCCGACGGCAATCGCGCCGCCGTTGACGTTGAGCCGGTCGAGCGGAATGCCCAGGGTATCTGCGCAGTAAAGCACCTGCACGGCAAAGGCTTCGTTGAGTTCCCACAGGTCGATGTCGGCCACCGTCAGGCCGGCCTTCTTCAGCAGCTTGGGCACGGCGAACACCGGGCCGATGCCCATTTCGTCAGGCTCGCAGCCGGCCACGGCGAAGCCGCGGAATATCCCCAGCGGCGCGAGCCCCTTCTTTTCCGCGAGTTTTGCATTCATCACCACGGCGGCCGAAGAGCCGTCGGAAAACTGGCTGGCATTGCCGGCGGTGATGACGCCGCCGGGCATCGCCGAGCGGATTTTCGCAACGCCTTCCAGCGTCGTGTCGGGGCGGATGCCTTCGTCGGCGTCGATGGTCACTTCGCGCGTCATCAGGCGGCCGCTGGCCTTGTCGGCAACGCCCATGGTGACGGTCATGGGCACGATCTCATCCTTGAACTTGTCCGCCACCTGCCCGGCGGCGGCGCGCAACTGGCTGTTCACGCCGTACTCGTCCTGGCGATCCTTGGCGACCTTGTAGCGCTTGGCCACCTGCTCGGCGGTTTGCAGCATGCTCCAGTACACCTCGGGCTTGATGTTCATCACCGCCGGGTCGACCAGCATGTGGCGGGTGGATTCCTGCTGCACGCAGGAAATGCTCTCGACGCCGCCGGCGACGAAAATCTCGCCTTCGCCGGCGATGATGCGCTGCGCCGCCATGGCAATGGTTTGCAGGCCGGAGGAGCAGAAGCGGTTGACCGTCGCCCCCGGCACCGTCACCGGCAGCCCGGCGGCCAGCGCGATCTGGCGCGCGATGTTGCTGCCGCAGGCGCCTTCCGGCATGGCGCAGCCCATCAGCACGTCTTCCACCTCGGCCGGATCGATCCTGGCGCGGGCCACGGCATGCTTTACCGAATGGCCGCCCAGCGTCGCGCCGTGGGTCATGTTGAACGCGCCCTTCCAGGACTTGGCCAGTCCGGTGCGGGCGGTGGATACGATAACGGCATCAGTCATGTTGTACTCCAAATGTTTACCACGGCGAACACGGCGACACGGCGAAAACCTTACGGAAGAATGCTCTTGAATCGCGCCGTGTCGCCGTGCCCGCCGTGGTGAATAGGTTTTACGTAAGCGATTTTCCTTCGGCGACGCGTTGCGCGATCAGCGGTGCCGGCTCCCAGAAGCTGTCGCCCGAGCTGGCGGCGAATGCCTGCATGCTGCGCGCGACGTTGTACAGGCCCACTTCATCGGCAAACAGCATCGGCCCGCCGCGAAACAGCGGAAAGCCGTAGCCGGTCAGGTAGATCATGTCGATGTCGGAAGCACGGGCGGCGATGCCTTCCTCGAGGATGCGCGCACCTTCGTTCACCAGCGCATAGACGCAGCGCTGGACGATCTCGCTGTCGGAGATCTTGCGCGGCGTGATGCCCAGTTCCTTGCGGTAGGCGACCAGTTGGACATCGACCTCAGGATCGGGAATCGCCTTGCGGTTGCCCGGCTGGTAGAGATACCAGCCCTTGCCGGTTTTCTGCCCGAAGCGGCCCTGTTCGCACAGCCGGTCGGCGAACCTGGCGTAACGGATGTGCGGCTTCTCGACATAGCGGCGCTTGCGGATCGCCCAGCCGATGTCGTTGCCGGCCAGGTCGCCCATGCGGAACGGGCCCATGGCCATGCCCCATTTTTCCAGCGCCCGGTCCACCTGCGCCGGAGTCGCGCCTTCTTCCAGTAGAAAGCCGGCAACGCGGCCGTAATGTTCGATCATGCGATTGCCGATGAAGCCGTCGCAGACGCCCGACACCACGGCGGTCTTCCTGATCTTCTTCGCCACCTGCATCACCGTCGCCATGACGTCCTTGGCGGTCTTCGCGCCGCGCACCACTTCCAGCAGGCGCATGACATTGGCCGGGCTGAAGAAGTGCATGCCGACCACATCCTGCGGTCGCTGGGTGAATTCGGCGATGGCGTTCACGTCGAGCGTGGAGGTGTTGGATGCCAGGATCGCGCCCGGCTTGGCGATCTTGTCGAGCTGCTTGAACACCGCCTCCTTGACGCCGATCTCCTCGAACACCGCCTCGATGATCAGGTCGGCATCCTTGAAGTCGTCGTAGGACAGGGTGCCCTTGAGCAGGCCCATGCGCTGATCGAGTTTCTCCTGGCTCAGCTTGCCCTTCTTCATGCTGTTTTCGTAGTTCTTGCGAATCGTCGCCATGCCGCGATCCAGCGCCTCCTGCTGCATTTCCAGCATCGTGACGGGGATGCCGGCGTTGAGGAAGTTCATGCTGATGCCGCCGCCCATGGTGCCGGCGCCGATCACGCCGACGCTGGCGATGGTGCGCGTCGGCGTATCCGCCGGCACATCGGGCATCTTCGAGGCGGCACGCTCGGCGCTGAAGGCGTGGCGCAGAGCGCGGCATTCCGGCGTGCCCATGAGGCCGACGAACAGGTCGCGCTCAAGTTTGATGCCCTGCTCGAAGGGCAGGGTGAGCGCCGCCGTCACCGCATCGACGCACTTGAGCGGCGCCGGGAAGGGCCCGGCGACGCCCTTGATCATGTTGCGCGCGAACTGCAAAAAGGCTTCGTGATCGGGATAGTCCGCCTTCATTTCCGAGACGCGGCGCAGCGGCCGCTTTTCGGCCACCACACGCTCGGCGAAGGCCAGCGCGGCGTCTAGCAGATCGGTTTCGGCGGCGACGTATTCGTCGATCAGCGGGCTGTCCTTGAAGGACGAGGCCGGCACCGGGTCGCCCTTGACCATCAGGTTGAGCGCCGTCTCCACGCCGAGGATGCGCGGTCCGCGCTGGGTGCCGCCGGCGCCGGGGATCAGGCCGAGCTTCACTTCCGGCAGCGCGATCTTCGCGTCCGGCCGCGCCAGGCGAAAGTGGCAGCCCAGGGTGAGCTCGAAACCGCCGCCCATGCAGACGCCGGAAATCGCCGCGATGACGGGTTTGGCGCTGGTTTCGAGAATGCGGATCAGGGTCGGCAGGTTGGGTTCGGCATAGGCCTTGGGCGAGCCGAATTCGCCGATGTCGGCGCCGCCCGAAAAAGCGCGGTCGCTGCCGATCAGGACAATCGCCTTGATCGCCGGGTCGGCGCTGGCCTGGTCCACGCCGGCGACGACGCCGCAGCGCAGCGCGTAGCTGATGCCGTTGACCGGCGGGTTGGCAAGGGTGATGACGGCGACGGCGCCGCGAACTTCATAGCGGGTGCTGCTCATGCGGACTCCTGACCCGGCGCAGCCGGAATTGAGGGCCGCCCGCGAGGCGGAGCGGCTAGGCGATCATGTTCCGCTTAGCGGAACACTGTTCTGTAATCGGCAGGTGATCATACAAACTGTGTCCCAGCCTGTAAACGACTATTTCGCTGCTTCGGCGTCTGCGGCCGCGGGCGCCGGCGTGCGGCTGGCGGCTTCCGCCGCGGCCAGCATCGCGGCACGGCTGGCGGGCGTTTCCAGGCTGACGCGGCCGAGCTTGCCGCTGCGGTAATCGGTCAGCAGCACCATGGCGGCCTTTTCCATGTCGAGTTCGCCGCCGCGGCGGCCCTGGGTCACGCAGCCGCGTTTTTTCGCCACGGCTTCGAGCACGGCAATGCCATCCATGTCGGCAGTGCTGAAGCCAAATCGGCCACAAATCGAATCCGGGTAGCGCTGCAGCAGCAGATCAGCAAGAAAAACCGCCACCTCCGAATCGATTACCGCGTTGCGGCCGATGGCGTGGCTGGCCGCCAGCATGAAGCCGTCGCTGTCGTGCCTGATCTTCGGCCACATCAGGCCCGGTGTGTCGGTGATGCTCATCGTCGAATTGAGATAGATGCACATCTGCGACTTGGTCACCGCCGGCTCGTCGCCCACCGCCGCCGCGCGGCGTTTGATCAGCGCGTTGAGCAAGGTGGATTTGCCGACGTTGGGAATGCCCATGATCAGCATGCGCAAGGGTTTGATGCCGTCGTTGCGATGGGGTGCCAGCTTCTTGCACAGCGCCGGCACGCGCGCCGCCTCGCCCGGTTTCTTGCTGTCGATGGCCACCGCCGTGACGTTGGGCTGGCTATTGTAAAAATCCAGCCAGGCCTGGGTCGCCGCCGGATCGGCCAGATCGGACTTGTTCAGCAACTTGAGGCAGGGGCGCTGACGGTGCAGGCGCAACTCGCGAATCATCGGGTTGCTGCTCGCCTCCGGCAGGCGCGCGTCGCACACCTCGATCACCACGTCGGTCAGCGCCATGGTCTCGGCCGCCTTCTTGCGCGCCGAGGTCATGTGGCCGGGGAACCACTGTATGGTCATGGCGCGCGCTTCCTCGTCGGTGAGGGCGTGGCCGAAGTGCGCCGCTTGCGCGGCGCCCTGTCGCCTGCGGTATCGTCTTGCGGCGGCACGGCGGCGAAGCTCACGGGGGCGACGCCTGCGCCGTCGGCAGCCGCCTCGATACGGATCTCTTCAGCGCCGAGGCGCACCACGTTGCCGTCGCGCAGCTTGCGCCGGATGCGGGTTTCGGTCGCGCCATCCACCGCCACCGCGCCATCGGCGATCAGCGCCTTGGCGCCGCCGCCCGATTGCGCCAGTGCCAGCAGTTTGAGGAGGACGTTGAGTTCGATGAACTCGCCCTGAAGGGCAAAACGATGAATGGTCAAGAATTTCTCCGGAGCGCCCGATTATAGTCGCCGCGCCCACCACGCCCCGCCCGCCGCAAAAGTCGGCGCTGGCGATACGCCGCGGGACGTATCGCGAGCATCGCTTTGCGTCCGTACCGTTCAGCGGCCGAAGCGGAAGACAAAAATGGTCTCGTCATCAACCGAGGCAGGTATTGGTCGCGAGATCAATAAGCCCGCTTAGTGCCCTGAGCGGCCACAGGACATCTTCATACCCATTGGCGGCTCTGCGACCGATAAGCGACGGTCGATGAGGAAAGAGTTAGCAGGAGACAACCCGGTGCCAGTCCGACCGTGCAGCGGCCATCTGGCCGGACCAAGCATGCCTCGTCCATCCCTTTGCTCACCATAAGCGACACATAATGTCGCTACGTCCATCTACTATCTCGGTATGCATTACATTTACCGAGGTAGTTTCCATGGCACGCCGCCGATTCGCACCCACCATCAACGACAAGCTCACCCGACAATACGATCAGGTCTGTTCTTTATGGCTGGGGCGGCTTGTCGCCAAGTCCCAGTGCACTCCCGACCGACTGAGAAGCTTCTGGGACGACTACATCGCCAATACCATCGATGTATGGAACGACGATACGGAAGCCGAGCTGACAACAGTTGAAATCAAGAAGCACTTCATTGCATGGCGCAAAGCAATTGAGCGTCGCAAGCCCACCCTCGCCGGAACCCCTCTGGTGGAAAACATCGCCTGGTTGGGCGAGCGCCTGGGCTTCGATCAAGTGGCCCGCGACATTTGTGCAGTGATCATGCTGCTTCAAGCTAACGGCTCGTTTCAGAATTCGATGTCTCGGCTAAATATCAGTTGCACAGACATGCGCGCCGCTCAGATTCTGTCCAACATGACCGGGCACGAACTTGTCGCGATCAGTCGAACCTTGTCCCGTGCGGGTGCGCTGCCTCAGAGCGGGCTGGTTCGCTTCGAGCATGATATAAATGATTTTGAGAGAAAGTTCAGAGTCGCCGACAACATGCCGAACATTCTCCTCACCCGTCAGGAACCCCCTGATCAGCTGCTGACTCACTTTTTCCGTCCGGCCTCGTCGGGAAAACTTAAGGAAGAGGACTTTGTGCATCTCGAAGCTGACTATCGGCTTCTGCACAAGTACCTTACCCAAGCCCTGGTGATGAGTGAGGTAGGCGTCAACATCTTGATCCACGGCAAACCCGGCACAGGCAAATCCGAGTTCGCACGGCTGTTGGCAGCATCGGTTGGCGCAGTCTTGCACGAAGTCAGTTGTGCCGATGAAGACGGCGATGCACAGAAGGGGGAAGCACGACTTGCGTCCTACCTGTTGTGTCAGCGCCTTCTCGGTCCGGTAGGCGATTGTTTGGTGCTGTTCGATGAGATAGAGGATGTGTTCCCAAGCGATATGGGCGGGCTCATGGCTCTATTTGGTCAGAACACACGCTCCGTCGGAAACGGCAAAGCATGGATCAATCGCATTCTGGAAACCAATCCGGTACCGGCCATTTGGATCAGCAACTCCATAGAGCAGATCGATCCCGCTTATCTGCGACGCTTTGATTTCATCCTGGAGATTCCTACGCCGCCGGAAGCGGCGAGACACAGCATTGCAAAAAAGTATTTTGGCAATACACACGCGAGCGGCGACTGGATCGCACGGCTCGCAAAGTGGGACGAAGTCACTCCCGCTCAAATGGAAAAAGCGGCACGGGTCGCAAGCATGGTCAGCCCGGCAGCCGGTGGCGACATCGAGCAGATTGCCGAGCGCGTCCTGCGCGCGAGCGCCCAGGTGCTCGGGCAATCCCCTTTGCCGACCCGCAAGGGTCAGGCCGCCTACAGCCTGAATTTCGTCAATACCAGCCGATCACCTGAGCAGATCATTACCGGTCTGTGCAATGTCGGACGCGGCAGCTTTTGCTTCTATGGCCCGCCGGGCACCGGCAAGAGCGCACTGGCAAGCCACATTGCTGGAGCGATAGGCAAGCCAGTGATGATCAAGCGCGCATCCGACCTCCTCAGCAAGTGGGTCGGCGACAGCGAGCAGAATATCGCCGCCATGTTTCGCGCAGCCGAGGCCGAGAATGCGGTTCTGATCCTTGATGAGGCCGACAGCATGCTCGCCGACCGGCGTGACGCCACTCACTCGTGGGAAGTTACCCAGGTGAACGAAATGCTCAGCCAAATGGAATCCTTTCAAGGGGTTTTCGTTTGCACGACCAATCTGCTGGATCGGCTGGATGCCGCATCGCTGCGTCGCTTCGATTTCAAGGTTCGTTTTGACTATCTTCGTCCGGAACAGTGCCTTTCCCTGCTGCACGCCAGTTGGCCAGCGCTGCCCTCACCCTTGACAGATCAGGCTCGCCGCCAACTCACGGCGCTGGACCAGCTCACACCCGGCGATTTCGCCGTCGTCGTGCGCCAGTGGGCGCTGACGGGTATGGAACCGGAAGCTGCCGAGATCATCGAAGCATTGGCCGAAGAATGTCGCGTGAAAGGATCTTCGAGCAAGTCCATCGGGTTTGTGTAATGCGCGCTATCCTCGCAGCAGAAAGCAGCGCGACGCCATCGGCTGAACGTGGCGGTGGAACTGTTCGCCGCGCATATCGACCCGTTATGCAAAAGGATTCGCCGCGATGAAAAATCTTTCCAAGTCCAAGCTGCTGGCGTTTCGGCAATGTCCCCGGCGCCTATGGCTGGAAATCCATCGGCCTGATCTTCGCGAGGATTCTCCGGCCACGCTGGCCAGTTTTGGCGCTGGCCACGCTGTCGGCGAGGTAGCGCGACGACTTTATGATCCGAAGGGTAAAGGGGTCGTGTTCGATCCCGGCACCCAACGGCACGCCGATGTTCTTGCGCAGAGCATGACGCTGCTCGCCGGTCGGAATCCGATTTTTGAGGCGGGATTCTCCGCAAAAGGCGCGTTGGCTTACGCCGACGTGATGCTGCCGATCAAACGCGGCGGCCGACGAATGTGGCGCATGGTGGAAGTCAAATCCTCGACCTCGGTGCACGACTACCACCGCGACGATGCCGCCATTCAGTCCTTTATTGCCCGCCGGGCCGGAGTGCCGCTCGCCGCGATTGCCCTGGCTCATATCGACAGCCAATGGACCTACGCAGGCGACGGCGACTACAACGGCCTGCTGGTGGAAAACGATCTCACCGATGAAGCCTTCGACCGCGAGTGCGAGGTCGAGCAATGGATTGCCGATGCACGAAAAATTGCCGGCCGACGCAAGGCATCCGACATCTGCACCGGCGAGCAATGCCGAAAGCCCTATGCCTGCGGCTTTGTGGACTACTGCGCCAGTACGGAAACCCAGGCCGATCACCCGGTGGCCTGGCTGCCCGACGTGAGGCGCAAGCAACTCAAGGAACATCTTGCACGACCGGAGATCGCCGATCTGCGCCAGGTGCCGGATACCTTGCTGAACGCGCTACAGCTTCGCGTCAAGACACAATCTCTTTCCGGAAAACCGTGGTTCGACCGCAAGGGCGCAGCCAAGACGCTCGCACCTCACGGATCGCCGGCCTGGTTTCTCGATTTCGAGTCGATCAGCCTGCCCGTACCGATCTGGGCCGGTACGCGGCCCTATCAGAACATTTGTTTTCAGTTCAGCCTGCATCGCCTGTCCCGTACCGGCAAGCTCGAACATGAGGCGTTTCTTGATCTGTCCGGCAACGATCCGTCAAAGCCACTGGCAGTCGCGCTGATCGGCGCATGCGGCAAGCGCGGGCCGGTCTTCGTCTATAGCGCCTCCTTCGAAAAAGCCCGTATCAGGGAACTCGCCGAGCGGTTCCCGCGCATGCGGCGTGATTTGCTGGCAATCGATGATCGCATCGTCGATCTGCATCCCATTGCCCGCGAGCACTACTACCATCCCGACCAGGAAGGCAGTTGGAGCCTGAAGCGAGTGCTGCCAACCATTGCGGCGGACCTCGGCTACGAGACACTCGACGGGATTCAGGATGGCGGAATGGCGATGACCGCTTGGATGGAAGCCGTGTTCCCCGGCGAATTGCCCTCCCGCGACAAGGCCGAAATCGACCGGCAACTTCGCGAGTATTGCAAGCTGGACACACTGGCAATGGTCAGGCTGTGGCGAATGCTTTCAGGAAAGCTTTAGCCCTGACGGCATTCGCCCCTCCACCGGCAGGCGATGCCGTTGCGAAAAGCGATTCACTCAAGCATTTGCCGCGCATCGTTTCGCACGCCGGCATCCGGATCGCTTTGCGCGAGGCGCCGCAATATCGGCTTCGGCACAAACGCGTTTCCAGCCAAGGCGATGCGCACCCGCGAGTCGGCATGACGTTCCAGAAAATTGGCAACGGCATCGCCGTCCAATTCAAAATTGTCGTATCGACAGGCAATTGACTCGGCCACAGCCGGATCGCGCAGGCATAACGAAATCACCTCGCCGCCAGTCAATGCCCTGCGCGCCCGGATCGATCGCAACAGTTCCAGCGTCACCTCCACGGCGGGATCGGCGACCAGGCGCCTGACCGCCGTTGCGGGCAGACATTTCTTGCGGGCAATCGCCTTGCGCACTGCGGAATCGGCGTGGCGCGAAAGCCAGTCGAGCGCTTCGGCCGTGTCCTCGTGGTCAATCAGTGTCTCGGCAAGTTTGGCCAGGGCAACTGAGCACAGCGATAGAGTCATGCTTCGCTCGCCGTCGCCGAGCGTCAATTGTGCGGTGATCGTCATGAGAGTTTTCCTGTCGATTGGTTCATAGGATTGAGCGGAGGATTACGGTCCCGTCCGCCTGCGGTAGGTTCCCTCCGCCCCGACACCCATGCCGAAGCCGCAGCTTCCTTTCTGGGCAACCGAAATGCTGTTGCCGGAAGGATGAAAGGTGAGCAGGCAATCGAACTCGGCATCGCGCCAGGTGTAAGCACTGCCCGCCGCGGTCAGATCGCCCTCCGCCGAGCCCGTGTTCCCGTTCGGGCTGACGGCTTCCAGCGAGAACTTGAACAGCCCGGTTGCCTGGCGTCGGATTTTCAGCAAGCTGTTGTGCGGATCGGCATAGTCGCCCGCGAGACCCGCCTGATCGCCGCTGGCATTCCCCTCGTTCGGCATCGGCGCAGATGCGGCGGGTAAAGTCGGCGCTGGCGATACGGCGCTCTGTGCGGCCATTGGCGCCACGGGCGCGTTGAGTGAAAAGCGCACCTTGTCGAAGCCTCGCCCCGGCGTCCAGTACATCGGCGCGTTTGCGGCGGCCGTCGGGATTTTGTACACCACATAGCCCGATTTCTCCATCATCGGATTGATGCTGCCGACAGGCGAGCTCAGTCCCAGCACCGTCTCGCTTCGGTCAAACTTGAGTGTCTTGCCGTCCAGTTCGACCAGCAAGTCGCCAACGGTATAGAACCGGCTCTCCTTATCCACGCAACGCACCACGACGTCGAGCACCGCGAAGACTGTTCCCGGTGTCGCTTTCTCCGCGCCGAAGTCACCTCCAAGCACGTCGGCAAGCCGCATTCCGCGTACCGTGACATCGAACCGGGCTGAATGAACGGTCTGTCCAATCCGTGCGATCTGCGCGTCACCGCCTGTCGTAGTGGATGCCGATGCGCTCTCCTTCGAGCCGACTACCTGACCGCCAATCAGCACGGCGGCTAGAATCGGTGCAACCGCCGCTGCGGCCATGCCTTTCCAGTGGCCGGAGGCAACAGGCTGCTGACCAGCTTCCAATTTCGCTTTCCCAAACCACACCATCACGGCGGCGATCAGCGCCGGAACCATCAGGATCGCCACCAGCATGCCGCCCAAGGCCATGCCGGCGATGGCCGAAAGAGCAAGCCCCGTCGCACCCGCGCGCGGCGCGGCAAACGCCGTCGCGCCATACACCACGACCAGCAGCGAAAACAGGATGCCGCCCCAGCCCATGCCGACTATCATGCCGGCACCGTCAGCGGAGAATGCCGCTCCCAGCCCGCCCATAAACAACGTCACCACGCCTGCCAGCAAGCCCAGCAGTCCGGCAATGATGGCAAGAATTCCGCCCGCCTTGATCATGATTCGCTCCCTTGAATTTTGATGAGCCCACGCAAAGTGGGCAAAGGGAGTGTGCGGGGAGCATGCGACGATTACTGTCGTTTGGAGATCGACGGATTGTCGCCGTCTCGCTATTGTTAGAACGGCAATTTCAGGGCTACTGAAAGCTAGGCAAGCTGGCGGTGATTAGACTGAGACAGACGTTTTCTGAAAAAACGTTGATTCGCTTCTTCTAGTTGCGAAAATACCGCTCTCCGCCCTTTTGTGTAAAAACAATTGCAGACACACACCAAGCGCCGTCGTCGTCTTCGTTGCCGCGGTGGATCGATCCCGGACAAGATGTTGCAACAAGCCCATGTTCTTTGGCAGCACCCTTGGCCCGATCATGGATCTTAGTAACCAGTTCTCTCAATTTCGCAGTGGCGTTATTGTGCTTCGCCTTAGGATCGGATACAGATGCATAATAGATAAATGCGCCAAATTGGAACGACGAATCGCGATTCGCTGAGATGCTTGTTACTAGACGCTCGAAATCCGGTCCCAGTCTGTTTTCATCAACAACCCACAGCGGAGACTTAACTTCGATCGATCCTCGTGGCTTGTCATTGGCTCCGTAGATCACGAAGTCAAATCGCCCATTTCTACGTTCATTTTTCGCGGGGCGCCCTCGCCGGCGCGCTCCGGCTTCTTGCCTCGTTTCGTCTACATTAACCTCAAGTAGCGCATAGGTCTTTTCGAGCTTTCGCACCGATGACGCCAGATAGGTCGTAAGGAAATATTCTGGCGCCTCATCGAACCAGTCCCCACCACTTATTTCAGCAAAATCAGCGACCGCCTTTTCGCCTCCACGAATCAAGCAGTCCAAAATTTCAGCGCCTCTATCCGCACCAGTACTCATTTTTACACTCCCAGAAGATTTGTTCCTTAGATCACTTCAACTGTATCCGCCACATTCCCCGACACTTCTCTTCCTGCCAATATCCTTCCAGAAAGTGGCTATCCGGAAAACAGTGTAGCGAGGCACGGCCGGCTCGCTCTGCAGCGGTCAGATCAAAGTGTCCGTCGCCGTTGCTCTTTCCACGATAGCAGACAGCTCCGTCCTCGTCATCGTAGGCCACCTCGATCAGGTCATCGGTCAGTCGAACGATGTATCCATCGTCGTTGGTGTCAGCCGGCGTGCCGTCGTAGTACAGGATGTCTGCGGTGCAGTTGTTCCAGGTAGTCATGAATTTCCTTCGCTCGTCAGTAGTCCGTGGGCAAGGATGCAGACTGCCTCGGATGGCAATCCACCCATCGCACGGCATCATCGAAGTCCGGTACGACAAGCCGCATTATCCATCGAGCCTTGGCCATGTCTTCGCATTCGCTCCAGTTTTCAAACCCGGCATCGCCATGCGCAGCGATGATGCAACGCCAGGATTCCCACTGCCTGATCAACTCGCCGGGCGGATAGCGCATAAGTAGGCGCTCGGCGCCGTTCCATGATTCTTTTCGCTTCAGCAAGATCGTCGGAGCAATGAGCATCTCGACGAAGCTGACATAGCCGTTGAATTGCCAGATGCATTCCGGATCGGTTTCTATACCGGGAAGCGGCGCAACCAGGCGGTCTGCGAGAGTTCGGACGGGCTCGCCATAGCCTTGCGCGCACAGGCCGCGAAACAGATATTCCAACACGACCTGCCGTTCGCGCCCAATCCCGACAGCGTTTCGGTAGGCTTCATCCCATTCCAGCCCCGTATTGATCCAGAGTTTGCGCAGCACATTCCATTCTTCCGGCGTCTGCGGACTGTTTAGGGGATGCAGCACGTCCATTGCCCAGAACAGTTCGATGGGATGCTTGATCCATTCGTCGGTGATAGTCTCCGGGCTGATGTTTTCCAGGCGGACCACAGCGGGCGGACTCACGCCGACGAGGGCGGCGACGGCGGCATCAAGCGCTTCGCCCCGGTCGATTGCGGCGCTGATCGCAAGCAAGGTCGGATTCTCGTGCGGCCGTGCCAGCGTCAAAGCAACCGCGGGATAGGCGCGTGCAAGCGCGTGGCGTTGTCGGTGAATCACGGGGTTCTGCGCCGCAAGCCAGATCGCGATTTCGTCGTGGGGGCGTGTTCCGGTATCCATGCGGCAAAGGATATGGGGTACAAGCGACACGGAGCGTCGCTTGGGAACAGACACTCACAATTCTTTTGCGGTCGGAGTGGTCGCCGGAAAGGCTGCTCAATCTTCGTAATAATCCTTGAGGTTCTCGGCCATTTCCCGAAACTCTCTGCGCAAGGCAACTGGCTTGAGTACCGCCACGTCGTCGCCAAAGCTCTTGAGCCAGAGGCGCAGTTCCAGCGTATCCGGCACGGTGGCGCGCAGCAGGATATTGTCTTCGTCGATGTCACGAATTGTCTGGTCTTCCGAAATCGGCGATTCGCGCAGATGAATGGCGACATGCCGATAGAACTCGGCTTCCAGCTTGATGGGACGGGGATTGAGCGGAATGCCGAACTCCCCCTCGGCAATGTAGCCGTCGATGGAAAAGCCCTTCGGTCGCTGCGCGGGGTCTTCCAGCGGTTCGGCCGCGCGCATGCGGTGCAGCGCAAGCTGCCTGGGATCGCTGTAGCCGTCATACACGCAGACGAGATACACGACACCGTCGCGTACTACCAGCGCCAGAGGCGAGACGGCGCGGTGGGGTTGCTCCTCCCCATCGGCCGTGTCCGACTTGGTGCCGTAGCTAATGCTCAACTTGCAGTCCTGTAACACGGCCTGATAGACGGCGGCCTGTACCTCGGGCCGGATGACCGGCACTTTCAGCGGCAAGCCGCGCGGCAGCACGCGAACTTTGCCGGGCCATTTGGCGAGCCCATTGCCGTGTTCGTCGAGCACGGCGTGGGCGGTATCGAACCATGGACGCAGGGAATCCAGGGTGCTGGCCGGCAGCACCGAACGAAGGTGTGCTTCGGCCATGAGGAAAGCCAGCGCGGCCTGCGGCTCAAGCCCCGGTATGTCGAATTGACCTGCGTTCGGCAACCAGCCCCAGCCCTGCGGCTTGTGCTGATCCGAGGCCAGCGGCAGCACTTCCGAGAGACTGTTGAGGTCGCGCTGAATCGTTCGCAAATCCACGTTGAACCCAGCGCTGTCCAGGCGAGCGATCAATTCGCTTGTGCCGATAACTCGCGGCAATCTTGGAATCGCCCGCAGCATGGTCCACTGACGTTGCAGGGTGCTGCTGGCTTTGTTCTTCGACTTGCGTGGCATTTGGCGCCCTCCGAATTGAAGTGGTTGCAGTTTCCGTTAACCATACGACATTGATTGTCGCTTACTTCGATACACTGATGTCGATCGGTGAAAGGCTGTCCGTCAACATTTCAGATGATGATTCGGGACACCTTCGTACCGTTGTGCGTGCAATCATTTTGTCGTTGATTCCTTTCTCATCCACCATGACAACTCCGCGATTTCAGAACGACGTTTTCTTTCAATATTCATTGTGCGCCTGTCGCGCGCTTGCTTCGGCGCTCGACCCCGAAAGCATGCCGGGCATCGATCTGGCCGACTTGCGCATGGTCATGTTTCCAGGCGCCCAATGCCTTGTTGTTCCATCGCTAAACCCGCAGGGGAGAACCACGGAAGCCTGGCATCGCTCCATCCTTCAAGGGTTGGAGACGGCAAGACGAACGTCATCCATTGGCAGCCATCCTCCCGATGCCATGCTGCTGTGCGGTGATCGCCGCTATTTCACTACCCGTGAACTTGCAAACGCGGTGACCGCCATGCGTCGGATTGCTCCGGAGGCGGCCATTTACGCCACGCGCGGCGATTGGGATAAAGGCGGATCGACCGGCGATGATCTCTCATGCCTCTTCGCCACATGGAAAACCGAGAGCCAGGGGCCACATTCGTCCCGACGTAGTGTGGTTTGCCGAAATATTGCCGGACATCGAGCGTGAGGCCGCCAATGATGCGGCCTCACGGCGCGATATCCATCCAGGCGAACCCGAATCCGACGACTATGGATGATCGGGTAAGCCTGAGCTTGAGCGAACTGGCCGGGGAAGTGCTGCCGGACCTGATCTCGTCGGTTTGGTAAGTGACATGCCCATCAAACAAGTCATCCAATCAGCGCGTGTCCCGGTAATGATCTGGACGGACGATGTCGATGAGCGCTCAAAGCAGCAACTCGCAAACATCGCCAGCCTGCCCTTCATTCATCATCACGTGGCCGCCATGCCGGATGTGCATGTCGGTAGAGGTGCCACCATCGGATCGGTGATCGCCACCCACAAAGCCATCATCCCGGCAGCGGTCGGCGTCGACATCGGCTGTGGCATGGTGGCCTGCCGACTTTCGCTCACGGCCAACGACCTGGATGAGAAATTGCTAAGAAAGGTCTACGGACAAATTTCGCGTGATGTTCCGGTCGGTCGTGCCGAACACTCAAGTGCGCGTGCGCTGGTGGACGCTGCTCAACTCTTCGAGCCTCGCTTGACGGCCATGACGCAAAGACATCCGCAGCTTCTCAAGAAGTTTCGCCGGTTCTCCACCTGGATCAACCAAATGGGCACTCTCGGCAGCGGCAACCACTTCATCGAGGTTTGCCTGGACGAAGCCGATCAGGTCTGGGTAATGCTCCATTCAGGAAGCCGGGGCATTGGCAGCGCTTTAGCCAGCTACTTTATCGAACTGGCCCGGCAGGACATGGAACGCCAAATGGCCCACCTGCCTGACGAAGATCTTGCATATTTTCCGGAGGGCAGCAGGCATTTCAATGACTACGTCGAGGCCGTGACCTGGGCACAGGAATACGCCATGCAGAACAGGCGCTCAATGATCGATCTCGTACTCGCGGCACTGGTGCGCCACCTGCCACCCTTCGTGGTGACCTCGGAAGTAGTGAACTGCCACCACAACTACGTGACCGTGGAACATCATTATGACGCCGACGTTTTCGTCACCCGCAAGGGAGCTATTCGTGCCCGCGAGGGCGACATGGGAATCATTCCCGGCAGTATGGGAGCAAGAAGCTATATCGTGCGCGGCAAGGGCAATCCAGAGAGCTTCAATTCCTGCGCCCATGGCGCTGGCCGACGCATGAGCCGCACCGCCGCCGAGAAGCAATTCACCAAAGAAGACCTGATCCGTCAGACCGAAGGTGTAATTTGCCGCAAGGACAAGAATGTGATCGATGAAATTCCGGGAGCCTATAAAGATATCGACGTTGTGATGACGAACCAGACCGATCTGGTTGAAGTGATTCATACCTTGAAGCAACTCGTATGCGTCAAGGGATAGACGGCAATGCAGCCCAAGACAGGATGGAATCGACGCCAGCCCTCTATGCATCCTCGGTCCAGTGATGAAGCGACAGAACCGCAAAGCCTGCCACGCAACTCAAATTGCAATTGAGAAAGAACTCGGCGCGATCAGCCGTTTTTTGTCCTTTGCTCTACGCCATGGGCCGGAGAAAGTCGGAATTCATCTCGACGCCCACGGTTGGGCAAACATCGAGGAACTAGTCAGGCAATCGAACCGTTGCGGCAAGCGACTGTCGCCTGAACAAGTCCGCACGGTCGTCGCCGTGAGCGATAAGCAGCGCTTTGCGATCTCAAGCGACGGCCTTTACATCCGGGCCAACCAGGGACACTCGATTGCAGCCACTGACGTCGGTCTCGCACCGGTCGAGCCGCCCGAGTTTCTCTTCCACGGCACGGCACAACGATTTGTCGCCTCGATCCTGACGACAGGAATCAGCAAACGCTCCAGGAATCATGTACACCTGTCGGCAGACGAAGTAACGGCAATCCACGTTGGACAGCGTCATGGCAAGCCTGTGGTATTGCCAATTTTGTCGCGCGCTATGCACGTAGATGGCCATGAGTTCTATCTCTCGGCCAATGGGGTCTGGCTGACCGATTACGTGCCACAGCGGTACATTCAATCTACTCGTGGATTGAATGGAAACATGCTCGCACAGTAAGCGATAGTTGCGAAACGATCGGGGTCGAAGGTTAAGCGCATTGTGTATTCGTTCTTGAGCGTCGGCTGTCGGGTGTAGACCGGACGTCCCGGATCGCAACTCCCTGGCCTTGTCAGCGTCTCCTGATGGCCGATCTCAGCCATCGTCCTGCCCCCGATAGCCGACTTCGCGTTGATGGCGGATCGCAAAAACCAGAACAGCATCCTGCTCTTCCTCAAAGCAATAGAGGGCAATGTAACCGGTATGTCCGCGAGATATCACCAGTTCTCGCATGGCGCTCTCAACGGGGCGACCGATCAGCGGATGACGAGTCAGCAACTTAACCGCTTCCTCGATCAATCCGACAGTCTCTTCAGCGGCTGACGTATCGATCGCCATCAGAAAGTCGGTCAGCCTTTCCAGGTCGGCGAGTGCGCGCCCCGAGTAGATCAGCTTTGCCAAGATCTGGCTTTCGGTTTCACAGATTTTTTGCCAGATATGCGCGCCTTCAGGTAGGAATGAACCTCGCTGGCATCGTAGCCCTTCCCGGTGGTCAACATGTGTTCTCTCGCCGCTTGAGCCTCGCTCACGAAACTGGCTCGCTGCTCGGCTGCCGTGGCGGCCTGCTCTATTGCATGGACCATGAACGCATGCGGAGAGACTCCTTTTTTTTCCGCAGCAGCGGTGGCTCGTTGCTTGAGTTCGTCAGAGAGTTTTAGTGAAGTCGTGGACATGATTGGATTCCTGTCGCCTTTTGGGTAACACTAGGGTAACACCCAAAGCTCATGGCAACACTCTCCACCCGCAGAAAATGCAACACGAAAAAGCTAAGTTGAAGGCCTGCTCCCCCCTTCCCCCCCCCCCCCTCATAGGGGGGGGCTACTGATGGGCTCGCTTCGCTCGACTATCACTCGTCGCTCCGATCACGGTATTTCACGTCAAGTATTGAAAGCTACAAGACAAGGTCAAGGGGAAATTTGCCACACGTGCCGCCGGCCGCATGGCGAAAAGTCGGCGCTGATGAGTCCCCTGCGCTGCAAGGCGGTCGAGCAAACTACGCTCTCCTCGCCGCTGCGGATGGCGAGACGGCGTTGCTGCGAGGGAAGGGCGGCCGAAGACAGGCGCGCGCATGGCACCGCGCCAGACAACCGCGTCACCCGCCCGGCTTGCGCCTTTGCGCGATGAAGCGGTCGAGCTGGTTGGCGAAGCTCTGCCGGTCGCCCTGGCTGAAGGCGGCGGGGCCGCCGGTGTCGACGCCGCTGCTGCGCAAGCCGTCCATGAAGTTGCGCATGTCGAGCAGCTGGCGGATGTTTTCGGCGCTGTAGAACTCGCCGCGCGGGTTGATCGCGAAGGCCTGCTTGTCGATCACCAGCGCGGCCAGCGGAATGTCGGCGGTGATCACCAGGTCGCCGGCTGCGACATGGTCGACGATGTGGCTGTCGGCGACGTCGAAGCCCTGCGCTACCTGCACGCAGCGGATGTGGGGCGAGGGCGGCACGCGCAGCCACTGGTTGGCGACCAGGGTGAGTTGCAGGGCGTGGCGCGTCGCCGCGCGGTAGAGAATTTCCTTGATGACGCCGGGGCAGGCGTCGGCATCGACCCAGATCTGCATAATGCGGTCTTCGACTCAGAGGTCTGGATTATGAACGATGACACCGCCGGCGCCTTCGCCTTGCCGGCCGACGGGCTGGCGGCGCTGGCCGCGCCCGAGCTGCAGCGCCTGGCCGCGCACATGGCGCAGGATGCTTTCGGCCGCCTGTTCCGCCTGACGCTGGCGGCGGACATCGAGGCGCTCGACGCGGCGGTGGGGGAGCTGGGGCGGCGGGCGAAGAACTGGGTGCGCGCGGCGGATGGCGAGCAGGCGCGGGCCCTGCGCCTGGCCTTGCTGGCGGCCGGCATCGACCAGTGGGGCCTGGCGTATTGCCAGGCCTTTGGCCTGAGCGCCATTCCCGGCGTCAGCGCCTTGCTCGGCACCTTGCGCAACGATCTCGATGCGGCGGCCGAGGCGCGCTTTCAGCAGCAGTTTGCGGCGATCGAGGCGGCCGAGGGCAATGCCGTCGATTTCAAAATGGAGCTGCGGCGCAACATCCATCTGGCCTTGTGGCACGCGATGATCGCCAGCGAGGTGGGCGAGGAGGCGCAGGCCTTGCAGGCGGCGCTGGGCAGCATGATGCTGGCGCTGATCGGCCGCATGCCGCTGCTGGGCTGGCGCCTGGTGGCCGATGCGCTGGCCCACATCCAGCTGCGCTGCCTGGCCGAGGCGGCGGCCAGCACCGAGTTGGCCCGCGAATCCACCGAAGCGCTGTTCGCCGCGCTGCGCAAGGCCTTGCCGCAGGAAATCGCCGAACCGATGTTCGCCAGCGCGAATCAGGCGGTGATTGCCTGGCAGCAGTCGCGACGGCTGCATTAGGCGCCAGCCAACTTGAAAAGCATCACCACGGAGAACACGGAGAGCACGGAGAAATCACGGGCGAAGACAGTACCGCCCCCCCCTTCGTGACCGCCGTTGTCTGACCGCGAAACGGAAACCCTGGCTCGCCGCGCGCTTCCGTGGTGATCGTTTGACGTTCCATCGACTTCTCGACGGCTGACCGCTGGCACGGCTGCGGCTAGCGGCAAATTTGGCGGGCGGCACGAATCTTTGCCGTCGAGGGATTAGGATATGCAGCTGACTATTGGCCTTCCTGGAGAATCCCATGAAAAAACTCTCGCTTGAATTGCATGCCGAACTTGAAGTGCCCGATGACTGGGAGCTGGTCGAACATGCTTCCGGCATCCATGTGCTGAAGCACGGCGATCGCTTCATCGATTTCGACATCGCGCCGCTGGTCACCAATTCCACCGCGCCCGATGCCACTTGGAGCGACGAGGACGAAGCCTTCACCGAGGAAATCCTCGACATGGTGACCGGGCTCGATTCGAAAATGCAGATCACCTACCTGCAGTGATCGCGGTGGGTGGCGAGCGATTCCTGAAAGGAGAAACGCCATGCGTATCCTGATGCTGCTGTGCCTGCTGCTGCCGATTTCGGTGCAGGCCGGGGCCGATCCGAAACTTGGCAAGCCGCTGCACGACAAACAGTGCGTGGCCTGTCACGTGAAGTTGCTGGGCGGCGACGGTTCGGCGATGTACACGCGCAAGCCGCGCCTGATCAACAACGCCGTTGCCCTCGGCCAGCGCGTGGCGGCCTGCAGCGCGCAGACCGGTGCCGGCTGGTTTCCCGAAGACGAGGCCAATGTCGCGGCCTGGCTGAACCAGACCTACTACAAGTTCAAGTAGGTCCGCGCACGATTACGCGCGCGGCGCCGATGCTCAGCGCTGCGGCGAGCCGCGGCGCGGGCCGGTCGGCAGGAGCGAGTGGTCGGCCTCAATCTGGCGGCGAATGCGCGCCGCGGCTTCCTTCGGCGCCAGGGTCATGGCGAACTTGGCCAGGAAGCGGCCGTCGGTGCCCAGCAAATACATCCCGGTCGAGTGGTCCATGGTGTACACATCCGGCGCGGCGCCGGGTTCGCGCACCTTTTCATAGCGCACCTTGAAGCTGTCGGCGGCGTGGCGCACCAGTTCTGGGCTGGCGGTCAGGCCAAGAATGCGTGGATCGAAGGCGGTGGTGTATTCGCGCAGCATGGACGGGGTGTCGCGCTCGGGGTCGACGCTGATGAAAATCGGCTGCAGGCGTTCAGCCTGTTTGCCCAGCGCGGCGAGGATGTTCTTGTAGGCAACCAGAGTGGTCGGGCAGACATCGGGGCAGGAGGTGAAGCCGAAGCTGACGAGTTGGAAGCGGCCGGGAAAATCTTCGTGGGTCAGCGCCCGGCCGTTGTGATCCTGCAATAGGTAGCGCGGCAGCAGCGGGCCGTCCGGCAGCGCTTCTTCGCTGTGCTTCGGCGTCGGCGCCGCCGCCTTGCCATTGGTCGACTTGGCCGCAGGCGCGGCCAGGGCCGCCACGGCCGCGCCGCAGGCGAGGCCGAAGGCGGCTGCACGCAAGACGCGCATCGCGGTTATTTCGCCGCCGGCGCGGCGGCCGGGAGAACGCTGCGCAATTGCTGTGCAACTTCCTCGATCTTGCCGGCGCGGGTTTTGGCGTCGGGGCAGGTCGCGCCGGGGCGGGCCTGGGCCAGGTAGCCTTCCTGCGTCGCCTCTTCATAGGCGCTGCCGAAGCGCGCCGTCTTCGGCGAATGGGCCAGCATCAGCATCTTGGCGTGGGCGGCGGCATCGCGGTCGGCGCAGGCCAGCGCCTGTCCGTTCAGGGTGCCGAGGTTTCTCACGGCGCTGACGCCGGCCTCGATTGCGTCGGCAAGGGCGGGTAGCGGAGCGGTCAGGCTCAGCAGGAGGATCAGGGCGGTCGGAAATTTCAAGATGTTCCCCTTGTTACGCGGCAGGATTTGGAAAGGCGCAATTTTAGGCCAGGGCGGCGCAAACGCCAATTCCGGGCGGAACGGGTAGGTGCCGATTTGGCCGCCGCCGCGCGTGATTCATTCGCCAATAGGCTCTACTATTCGGCCATGGATATTTTGACTCACGCCCTGATGGGCGCGGCGCTGGCGGCGGCGGTGGTTCCACGCTCGGTTCCAAGCTCGGCGTCGATCTCGGTTCCGACCGCGCAGCCGCATGGGAACACGGCGGCGGGCATTCTCGGCCGGCGGCGGCTGGCGGCGCTGATTGGCGCGGCGGCCGGCCTGCTGCCCGATGCCGATGCGCTGATACAAAGCGGCGGCGACGCGCTGCTGGTGCTCGACTATCACCGCCACTTCTCCCACGCGCTGGCCTTCGTGCCATTCGGCGCCCTGATCGCGGCGCTGCTGCTGTGGCCGCTGCTCCGGCGGCGGATCAATTTCGGCGCGCTGTATGTCTGCGCCCTGGCCGGCTACCTGCCGCATCCGCTGCTGGATGCCTGCACCAGTTACGGCACCCACCTGTGGCTGCCGTTTTCGCAGGCCAAGTCGGCCTGGAACCTGATCGCGGTGGTTGACCCGCTGTTTACGCTGCTGATCGCCGTGCCGCTGTTTATCTTCCTGCGGCGGCCGGGTTCGCAGGCGGTGCGCTGGAGCCTGGCCCTCGGCCTGGCCTATTTCAGTTTCAGTTTTTTCCAGCAGCAGCGGGTGGAAACCGCCGCCGTGGCGCTGGCGCAGGCGCGCGGTCACCAGCCCAGCCAGCTTTCGGTGAAGCCATCGATGGCCAACCTGGTGCTGTGGCGTTCGCTGTATGTCCATGACGGTCGGGTACAGGTCGACGCCTTTCACATGGGGCCGAGTTCGCGCCACTATCCGGGCGAGTCGGCGCTGCTGATCGATGCGGCGGCGGCCGAAAGGCTGGCGGCGGGCGATGCCCGGCGCTTGCGCGACATCGAACGCTTCCGGGTGTTTTCCGAAGGCTTCATCGTGCAGACGGCGGCGCAGCCGGGATTCGTCGGCGATGCGCGCTACGCCATGCTGCCGACGGTGGTGGCGCCGATCTGGGGCATCGAATGGCGCGCGGCGGGCGCGTTGACGGAATTCGTCAGCCGGCATGATTTTTCACCGGCGATGCGCGGCAATTTTGTCGCTATGCTCCTGGGGCGCGATGTTTCCGCGCTGAGCCGCACCCTGAAGCCCTGATGCTCGCCTACACGATACGACGCCTGCTGTACGCCCTGCCGATCCTGATCGGCGTCAATCTGATTACCTTTGGCCTGTTCTTCGTGGTGAATACGCCCGACGACATGGCGCGCATGCAGCTCGGCGCCAAGCGCGTCACGCCCGACGCGATCCAGAAATGGAAGGCCGAGCGCGGCTACGACCGGCCGCTGATGTGGAACAGCGCGGCGACCGGCAGCGCGGCGCTGACCGACACGATATTTTTCAGCAAATCGGTACGCATGTTCGTCGGCGATTTTGGCCGCGCCGACGACGGCCGCGACATATCCCGCGAGATCTCGACGCGCATGGGGCCGAGCCTCGCCATTGCGCTGCCGACTTTCGTCCTCGGTCTGTTCGTGGCGGTGTCCTTTGCCCTGCTGCTGGTGTTCTTTCGCGCCACCCGGCTGGATTTTTACGGCGTCGTGCTGTGCGTGGCGATGATGTCGATCTCCGGCCTGTTCTACATCATCGGCGGCCAGTGGCTGGTGTCGAAAATCCTCCACCTGGTGCCGATCTCGGGCTACAGCGGGGGGCTGGATGCCGGCAAGTTTTTGGTCCTGCCGGTGATCATCGGCGTGGTCGGCGGCATCGGCGCTTCGGCGCGCTGGTATCGCACCGTTTTTCTGGAAGAGATCACGCGCGACTATGTGCGCACGGCGCGCGCCAAGGGCCTGCCCGAGCGCGTGGTGCTGTTCCGCCACGTGCTGCGCAATGCCCTGATCCCCATCCTCACCGGCGTCGTGGTGGTGATCCCGACCCTGTTCATGGGCAGCCTGCTGACCGAATCTTTCTTCGGCATTCCGGGCCTCGGCAGCTACACCATCGACGCCATCAACGCTCAGGATTTCGCCGTGGTGCGCTCGATGGTGTTCATCGGCTCGGTGCTCTACATCCTGGGTTTGCTGCTGACCGATTTCTCCTACACCCTGGCCGATCCGCGGGTGCGCCTGCAATGAGGCTGGAGAAATTGGTTAACCACGGCGTGCACGGCGGCACGGCGAAAGTCATGGATAACAAGCTGGCGTTGGCTTTTCGCCGTGTCGCCGTGGTTGATGCAAGAAAGTTTTTACCATGATGGGTCTGGCCGTACAACCCATGCTGCTGTGGTCGGACGTGCTGTTGTTCGTCATGATCGCGGTGATTGTGGCGCTGCTGATCTGGGCGCGGCGCCAGGATGCCTTGCGCAGCGCCTGGGGGCGGGTGGCGAAGAACCGCGTGGCGATGGCGGCGGCCACGGTGCTCGCCGTCTTCGTCCTGATCGGGCTGCTCGACTCCCTGCACTATCGCGCACGCCTCGACGATAGGGCGGGGACGGCGGCGCAGTATGCGGTGGAAGTGCATTCGGCGCTCGATGCCCTGCTTTCCCAACTGCGGTTGCGCGGCGAGAAGACCTACTCGGCGCCGCTGGCGACGCATCTGTTCTCCCGCGAGGCGCTGGAAAACTCCGAGCAGCGCGAGTTCCCCAGGCTCAAGCACGGCGGCGCGCACCTCGGCACGGATCTCGCGGCCCATGAGAACGATATTGCCCTGCGCCTGCTGCTCGGCGCAGCGGGCGGGCTGGCGCTCTGGCTGCTGCTGCTGGCGGCGTTGCACCGCCGCTACGGCGTGGTGTTCAAGCCGGCCCTGAAAGTCGGCGCTGGCGAGACGGCGAGCGGCGCCGTGCTGTACACCCTGCTGGCGATTTTCACGCTGTTCGGCATCGCCGTGGCGCTGGGCGGCGGCTACCACGTCTTCGGTACCGACAAGGTGGGGCAGGACGTGCTCTACCTGTCGCTCAAAAGCATACGCACGGGCCTCTTGATCGGCACCCTGACGACGCTGATCATGCTGCCGCTGGCGGTCCTGCTGGGCATACTCGCGGGCTATGTGGGCGGCTGGGTCGACGACATCATCCAGTACCTGTACACGACGCTGTCCTCGATTCCCGGCGTGCTGCTGATCGCCGCCGCCGTGCTGATGATGCAGGTGGTGATCGACACCCATCCGGAGTGGTTCGCCACCACCGCCGAACGCGCAGATGCGCGGCTGCTGGCGCTGTGCCTGATCCTCGGCATGACCAGTTGGACCGGCGTCGCGCGCCTCTTGCGCGGCGAGACCCTGAAGCTGCGCGAGCTGGAATTCGTCCAGGCGGCGCAGTCCTTCGGTGTCGGCCGCTTCGCCATCATGCGCCGCCACATCCTGCCCAACCTGATGCACATCGTGCTGATCGCGCTGGTGATGGACTTCTCCGGCCTGGTGCTGGCCGAGGCGGTGCTGTCCTATGTCGGCGTCGGCGTCGACCCGACCACGATTTCCTTCGGCACCATGATCAACACCGCACGCATGGAGCTGGCGCGCGAGCCGATGGTGTGGTGGTCGCTGGTCGCCGCCTTCGGCTTCATGTTCGCGCTGGTGCTGGCGGCCAACCTGTTCGCCGACGCGGTGCGCGACGCCTTTGATCCGAGGTCGTCGGCATGAACCCGGCAAACCCGGTTTCACCACAGAGGCACAGAGAACACAGAGGAAAGGCGCGTGGCAGGCTCTCGTCGTGCCTCAGCGTCTCTTTGGCGAGGTTTCTTCAATGATCCTCTCGGTGAGCGATCTGGCGATCCACATCGGCGCGGCGCGGCCGGTGGATGGCGTCAGCCTGGAGATCGCCGCCGGCGAGTGCTACGCGCTACTCGGCGAATCCGGTTGCGGCAAATCGATGACCGCGCTGGGCCTGATGCGCCTGCTGCCGGCGGGCGCGCGGGTGGTCTCCGGCGTGGTCAATTTCGAAGGCACCGATTTGCTGGCGCAGCCCGAAACCGCCATGCGCAAGGTGCGCGGCGGCGGCATCGGCATGATTTTCCAGGTGCCGGCGACCAGTCTCAATCCGGTGTTGACTGTCGGTCGCCAGATCGTCGAGGCCTTGCAACTGCATGCCGGTTTGCAAGGCGGCGCGGCGCGCCGGCGCGCCGCCGAGCTGCTCGATCAGGTGGGCATTCCCGATCCCGTGCGCCGCCTCGACGAGTATCCGTTCCAGCTTTCCGGCGGCCTGCGCCAGCGCGTGATGATCGCCATCGCCCTGGCCGGCGAGCCGCGCCTGTTGATCGCCGACGAACCGACCACGGCGCTGGACGTGACGATACAGGCGCAGGTGCTGGATCTGCTCGATGATCTGCGGCGCAAGCAGGGCATGGCCTTGTTGCTGATCACGCATGATCTCGGCGTGGTGGCGCGCATGGCCGATCGGGTGGGCGTCATGTACGCCGGGCAATTGGTCGAGGAAGCCCCGCGCGCGCAGTTCTTTTCCCAGCCGGCGCATCCCTATTCGGTGCGCCTGTTTGCGGCGCTGCCCGACATGCGAAGACGCGGCGGCAATCTCGCCACCATCCCCGGCAGCGTGCCGGCGGCCGATACCCGTCATGAAGGCTGCCGCTTCGTCGAGCGTTGCAGCGAGGCGATGGCGGAATGCCGCACGGCGCCGCCGCCCTGGCGCGAGGTGGATGCCAGCCAGCGCGTGCGCTGCTTTTTGCCCGATGCGGCAGCGCCGGTCGCGCTAAAACTCGGCGCTGGCGAGACGGCGAGCCAAACCGCCTTGAAGCCGCTGCTCGAGGTGAGTGATCTGCAGATGCATTTCCCGATCCGGCGCGGCATCCTGCAACGCGCGGTGGGCGCGGTGCGCGCCGTGGATGGCATGTCGCTGCATCTGATGCCGGGGCGCACGCTGGCGCTGGTCGGTGAATCGGGCTGCGGCAAGACCACCGCCGGCAAAGCCATGCTGCAGTTGCTGCGGCCGACCGCCGGCAGCGTTCTGCTCGACGGCGTGGAGCTGACCACGCGCTCGGCAAGCCAGTTGCGGCCCCTACGCGCAAAAATGCAAATGGTGTTTCAGGATCCCTTTGCCTCGCTCAATCCGCGCCTGCGCATCGGCGAAATCATCGCCGAAGGCATCCAGGCCCTGGGGACCGGCGCGGCGTCCGGCAACGGCGTCGTTAAGCAGCGGGTCGCCGTCTTGCTCGAGCAGGTCGGCCTGCGCCCGGAAATGGTGAGCCGCTATCCGCACGAATTTTCCGGCGGGCAACGCCAGCGCATTGCCATCGCCCGCGCCCTGGCCGTCAATCCGCAACTGCTGATCTGCGACGAACCCACTTCGGCGCTGGACGTTTCGGTTCAGGCGCAGATCCTCAATCTGCTGTCCGATCTGCAGCGCGAACTGAAGCTGGCCTACCTGTTCATCACCCACAACATCGCGGTGGTCGATTATCTCGCCCACGACGTGGCGGTGATGTATCTCGGTCGTGTGGTGGAGCGGGGCAGCGCCGACGAGGTCTTGCGTCACGCGCGCCACCCGTACACGCAGGCCCTGCTGGCGGCCGTGCCGCGCATCGACGGGGCGGGAAAAACAGTAGTGAAACTGTCCGGCGACATGCCCTCGCCGGCGAATCCGCCAGTGGGATGTCATTTTCATCCGCGTTGTCCGCTGGCCGATGAAGCCTGCCGCCGCGACTATCCCGTCGAGACCCTGTTCGGCGCAACGCACGCGGTGCGCTGCCTCAAGGCCTAGGGAAACACTGATTCAGTACCAATTCGTCATTCCGGCGAACGCCGGAATCCAGGCGAATCAAGGCACTACTGGACATCGGCGTTCGCCGGTGTGACGGCTTATTCAGCGCATCCCTAGCGTTTTTTGGGTTTCGCCGCCGCGGGTTTGGCGGCTTTTTTTGCGGTGCTCTTGCTACGCGACTTGCCAGCCTTGCTCTTCTTGGATTTGCCTGCGCTGGGCGGCTTGGCTGGCGTTTGCGGCAGGCGGGCACCAATGGTGTCGCGCCCGATCGCATCCTCGCCGGGCACCAGCAAGGCGAAACCAGGGCGCACCTTGGTGCGCGGGGTAATGCCATTCAATTGCATCAGGCGTGTTGCGCTGATGCCATAGCGCTTGGCCACGGTGTTCAGGCTTTCGCCTTTCTTGAGATTGTGCGTGAGCCAGGCGGACAGCGGTTTGTCCTGCGCCTCGTGGCTTTGCAGATTGTCGAGAAAGGTCTGGATCTTTTCGGTCGGCAACACCAGCGGGCTGTTCGCCTCGGTCGGCATTACCGGCCGGCTGTAGGCCGGATTGAGCGCGATGAAGTCGGCCACCGGAATTTCGGCGAGGCGCGCGGCGAGGGCCACATCCATGGTGCCATTGCGTTTGACGGTGCCGAAGTAGGGACGGTTAGGAATCGGATCGAGATTGATGCCGAACAGTTGCGGCTGGGCGATGATGTTCTTGATTGCCTGCAACTTGGGCACGTAATAGCGCGTCTCGTCGGGCATTTTCAGGCTCTGGTAGTCGGTGGGCAGCCCCAGCGCCTGGTTCTTCGCGATGGCGCGGCCGACGGCGTTTTCGCCCCAGTTGTAGGAGGCCAGCGCCAGATGCCAGTCGCCGTGCATTTCGTAGATGTACTGCAGGTAGTCGAGCGCGGCATTGGTCGAGGCGACGATGTCGCGGCGCTGATCGAACCACCAGTTCTGCTTCAGGTTGTAGGACTTGCCCGTCGAGGGAATGAACTGCCACATGCCGAGGGCGCGCGCCGACGAATAGGCCAGGGGATTGAAGGAGCTTTCGACGACGGGCAGCAAGGCCAGCTCGGTCGGCATGCCGCGCTTTTCCAGTTCGGTAACGATATGGTGGAGATACAGGCGGCTGCGCTCGAAGATGCGCAGCAACAGATCGGGCCGGTTCAGATACCAGGCCTGGCGGTCGGCCACCAGCGGGCTGCCCAGATCCGGCATGGCGAAGCCGTGGCGCATGCGCTGCCACAAATCGTCAGCCGGGGTGGTGAGATCGATGGTCGGTATGCGCGGCTTGTTGTCCTTGACCTCGGGTGATGTGGAGCTGATGTGCGTGCCGGGTGACGAGGCATGGGGCGGGGAACCCGGGGAGGCATCGGGCGATTTGGGCGGCTCGGGCGGCGGCGGCACCGGCGCGAAGTTCGGCAAGGGTGGCAACTCCACCCGCATCGGCAGGGTTGGCGTTTCGAGCGCCGCGACCGGGCCGGGTGCGGCGGCGGCAACGGACGTATTCGACGCTGCCTCGAATTGTGGCGCGCTGAGTTGCGGCGAAAGTTGCAACTGGTGTTCGCCGTGCGCGGGGCCGATCAGCAGGAACAGCAGCGATGGAGCGAGGCAGCGGAACAGGGACATAGGTCTGGCAGCTGACGCTGTCAAGGGTGCGCGGAACGGCGCTGCATCTTAGCCAAGGCATCGCACATGGTCAATGCGATGCCCCGTAAAAATTGCTGCGACAGCGTTCTCGCTTGGCACCAAAGAGGAAGCGGAAAGAAGCTGGCGTCCGCGTCGCCTCATGCGGCCGCTACGAAGACCTGCTGGCGCAGGGCGACCAGTTCCATCCTTTCGGCTTTGCGGATTCTTCTGTTGTTGCTGCGGATGGTGAACTCGCGCTTGACCGTGAAGTTGACGCCTGGCACCACCCACTGCACGAGTTCGAAACTGGAACCGAATGTCGTGTTCCAGCCGGTGCCTTCGATGCGAAAGGTGTCGAAGTTGCCCGCCGGCACGCTGATGGTCTCGCGCCGGGTGATCTGCAGGTCGTAGTACGCGTTCGAAGATTCGCCGTCCTTGCTCAAGCGAAATGCCGCCGTCCATTTTCTTCCGACCTGAAGCACCGCCGGCGTCCATTGCACCGGAGTTTCGTATTCGGCCTGCCCTTGCTTGATCGGGTTGCCCATCAGATCGGTAATCATCTTGCCCTGATTGAATTCGACGCGGTCTTCGTCGAGATCGATGCGGGTGACCCGGGCATTTCGAGTGTCTTCTTCGATGCCGGTCATCATGTCGGAATACCGAGCCACTGCGCGATCCCCAACCGTGAAGATGCGCCCCAGAGGGAAGCTTCCGGCGGAGAAGGGATTGGCCGAGGGCGCGATCAGCATCGGCATCGGCACCCCGGCCCGAATGTCGAGCGCGACCCCGGCGGCGGGAGACTTCGCCACGGCAGCTTCCTGTGTCGCCGAAGGTGGTCGCGCCGGATCAAGTTTGGTGCTCGTCGCCGCTTCCTGTTTGGCCAGAGCCAGTTTTTGTTCGGCCAGAGCCGACTGCTCCTGCGTCAGGCGGCGCTCGTCTTCGAGCCGCTTTTGCTCGGCGGCGAGACGTTGTTTTTCGGCGCGATCGCGTTCAGCACGTTCAAGCTGCTGTTGCTCGATGCGCTTTTGTTCCGCCAGCAGGCGTTGCTCTTCCTCGCGTTTGCGCTCGAGCGCAAGACGCTCGCGTTCGACGCGCTCGTTTTCGATGCGTTCCTGCTCCTGCTTGCGTCTGACCCGTTCGCGTTCCTTTTCGTCTTCGATGCGGCGCAGTTCCAGGCGCTGTTGCTCCTCCAGTTGCTTGCGCTCCGCCGCCAGACGCTGCTCATCGGCGAGGCGAATCCGTTCGCGTTCCGCCGCCAGGCGTTGCTCTTCGGCAAGTCGAATCCGTTCGAGTTCCGCGCGTTCTTGTTCCAGCCGCTTTTGCTCCATCAGGCGCTCTTGCTCCAGCCGTTTTTCGGCAGCGAGCTTCGCGGCTTTTTCTGCCTCAAGCTGTTTCAGGTCGGGGCCTTGCGCTTGTGCCGGGGCCTGGGGCGCCTTGGCCGCTTGGGCGGCGGCTGGATTCGCCGGGCCGGGCGCGCTTGTGGTCTTTTCGGTTTCGGCCAGCAAGCGGTTGAGCCGCATCTGGGCGATTTCCGCGAAACGTCCGTTGGGGAAATTGCGCAGGTAGCTCACCCAATCGTCGAGCTTGCGCGAGGACTTGATCCGCGTCCATTCCGTGACGTCGGCCTCGACCAGCTTTTCCAGCTCGGATTCGGAAAGTTTCTTGCGGCCGCTGTCGAAGATGAAGACTTCGCTTTCGAGCGAGGTGGTTTCCCACGGAATCTGCTGGCCCTGCGAGGCCAGGCGCACGTTCAGGCGCACCCGTTTCAGGGCGTCTTCGATGCGGGTGCCCCGGTTGTTCAGTTCGCGCACCAGGTTTCCGGTGTAGAGGCCATTGTCGCCCTCGCCATCCGAGGCCACGCTGCCGGGCGCCGTGGCATATGCCAGCAGGCTGCCGACCGGCGCGTCGAATTGAGAGAGGCCCTGGCGTTCGGGGCGGTAGGCGGCGCCGAAGGGATTGTTGCGGCAGGCATCGAGAATGACGATGAAGGTCTTGTCTTTCGCCGCGCTCAACTGCCCGAGCAACACGCCAAGATCGACGCAGCGCTGTTTGATGTGCTCCTGCTTCGTCACCTGGGCATCGACCGGCAACAGGTAGTTGCGCCAGTCGAGCTGGGCGCCGTGACCAGCGTAGTAGAACACCACGAGTTTGGTTTCAGAGCGCTTGGCGGCGGCGCTGAAACGCTCGATGGCGGCCATCATGTCCACGCGGTTGGCGTCAAGCCGGGAATCGACGCTGAAGCCGGCCTGGGTGAACAGTTGGCCGACCGCCCGGGCATCGTTGACCGGATTGATCAGCGGCGCATCGGGGTAGCTGCCGTTGCCGATGATCAGCGCCACCCGCGACGGATCGCCGGCGGCCCAGCTGCGCCGAAAGGACAGCACCGGCGGCAATGCGGCGAGCGTCTTGATGAAGGTGCGGCGGCTAGTCATGGCGCCAGTATCCTCGACCTAGCCGCGATTCAGAAGCGATTTTTCCATTCGCGAATGGCGGTGAAGGTTTCCACCGCGTCGGCCGGCTGATGGCCAAGGCGGCTCGCCGCCGCCGCGCGCACCCCCGGCGCATCCCAGCGCAGGAAGGGATTGGTTTCGAGCTCAAGCTGGATGCGGGTCGGGATCGTGGCGCGGTTCGCCGCCCGCTCGCGAGCGACGTCTTCGCTGCGTTTCTGTATGGCGATATTGTCGGGTTCGACGGCCAGCGCGAAACGCATGTTGCTCTGCGTGTATTCGTGGGCGCAATAGACCAAAGTCGGCGCCGGCAATACGGCGAGGCGGGACAGGGAATCCAGCATTTGCGTCGGCGTGCCCTCGAACAATCGCCCGCAGCCGGCACCGAACAGCGTGTCGCCGCAGAACAGCGCGCCGCTGTCGCCGAGACTTGGGCCATAATAGGCGATGTGTCCGCGGGTATGGCCGGGTACGGAAATGACCTCGAGTTCAAGGGCGAGTTGCGGCAATTCGATGCGCTCACCGCCCTCCAGCGGATGGCTGACGCCGGCAATGTTTTCCAGGCGCGGGCCGAACACGGGAACCGGAAAGCGGCCAAGAATTTCCGCCAGCCCGCCGACGTGGTCAGGATGGTGATGGGTAGCGAGAACGGCGCAGAGGCGGTCGCCGCTTTGCTCAAGGTGGGCCAGCACCGGCGCGGCATCGCCCGGATCGACCACTGCGGCGTAGCCGGCGGAGCGCAGCAGCCAGATGTAGTTGTCGTCGAAAGCGCGAAGTGCGAGTATTTCAGTCATTAGTCGATTTTCTCCAAACGGGACGCAATGTCAATTCAGGGATTCGAAGGCTGGCTAAGTACGCCCGCCGGCCAGTATGTGCTCAACTGGGAACAACGGAAGCACGACGCGCTGGTCGCCGATATTTTCGGCTTCAATGCGGTGCAACTGTCCCTGCCCAATCATGATTTTCTGCGCGCCAACCGCATGCCCCTGCGCCTGCGTTGCGACGATGGTCGCTACGAAGGCCTCTCGGAGGTGCGCTCCGATCTGCATTATCTGCCCTTTGCCGCCAACAGCATCGATCTCGTGGTGATGCCGCATACGCTCGAATTCGACGCCAATCCGCATCAGGTGTTGCGCGAAGTGGAGCGCGTGCTGGTGCCTGAGGGGCATGTGATCGTCACCGGCTTCAATCCGTTCAGCCTGTGGGGCGCCCGGCGCAAGCTGTCGCGGCGGCAGGCGCTGCCGCCATGGCGCGGCACCTACCTCAGCGTGCCGCGGCTTAAAGACTGGTTTTCGCTGCTCGGCTTCGAGATGCAGGCCGGCGCTTTCGGCTGCTACGCACCCGCCGTGACACAGGAAAAGTGGCTGCGCCGATTCCGCTTCATGGACGGCGCCGGCGACCGCTGGTGGCCGATTGCCGGCGCGGTGTATGTGGTGCAAGCCGTCAAGCGCCAGCACGGCATGCGTCTGATCACGCCGGCCTGGCATGACCGCAAGGCGCGCGCCAAGGCACTGGTCACCGTGACGCAGAAAGAAGTGGAGCAATGAGTTTGGGAAAATCAGCCGACCACGGCGGGCACGGCGACACGGCGAAAGTCGCAACGAATTTGGCGAAGCCCTCCTGTCACCCCGTGGGCGGTGCACAGCCTTCTTGCACGCATTTGACTTTCCGCCGTGTTCGCCGTGCCACCGTTGTCCAAATGGGGCTATTGGGATGATTGACATTTTTACCGACGGCGCTTGCAGCGGCAATCCCGGCCCGGGTGGCTGGGGCGCCATCCTGCGCAAGGGCGCGACCGAGAAGGAACTGTTCGGCGGCGAGTTGCTGACCACCAACAACCGGATGGAAATGATGGCGGTGATCGAGGCCTTGCGCGCCCTGAAAGGCACGGTACAGGCGCGCGTGCATACCGACTCGCAGTATGTGCAAAAAGGCATCAGCGAATGGATACACGGCTGGAAGCGGCGCGGCTGGAAAACCGCGAACAAGGAACCGGTCAAGAACGAGGACTTGTGGCGCCAGCTTGACAGCCTGGCGGCGCAACATTCGATCGAATGGATATGGGTCAAGGGCCATGCCGGCCATGTCGAAAACGAACGCGCCGACGTGCTGGCGCGGCGCGGCGTGGAACTTGCCCGTAGCGGAGGTTAATGTGCGCAGAATTGTGCTGGATACTGAAACCACCGGACTGGACTTCCGCACCGGGGATCGCGTCATCGAAATCGGCTGCGTCGAACTACGCGGCCGGCAACTCACCGGGCAGCGCTTTCACGCCTGGATCAACCCTGAACGTGACATCCCCGCCGGCGCCACCGCGATTCACGGCCTGACCAATGAATTCATTGCCGACAAGCCGAAGTTCGCCGAGATCGCCGCCGACTTCATGGAGTTCGTTCGTGGCGCCGAACTGGTAATTCACAACGCGGCCTTCGATGTCGGCTTTCTCAACAACGAGCTGGGATTGCTGAAGCACGAGAGCATCGAGCAGCTGTGCAGCGACGTGATCGACACCTTGCGCATGGCGCGCGAAATGCGGCCGGGCAAGAAGAACAATCTCAATGCCTTGTGCTCCGAATTCGGCGTGGACAATTCCGGCCGCCAGTTGCACGGCGCCCTTCTCGATGCCGAATTGCTGGCCGAGGTGTACCTGGCCATGACCCGTGGCCAGAATTCCCTGGAGATCGAGTTCGACAGCCCGGTCATCGACTATTCGATGGGCGGCACCCGGCAGCGGCCGCCGCTATCGGTACTGCAGGCGAGCACGGAGGAACTGGCCGACCACGCCCGGGTACTGGACGAGATCGCCAAGGCCAACAAGGGCCTGTGTCTCTGGCGCGATCTGGAAAGTTAGCAGCAGACCTGAGTTGCCCGGCACCGGCGGCCTGGCACCGGGCGAGAGAATCCGGATTATCCCGCGGTGATTCAAGCTTGAATCCTCAGTTCAACCACGGGGAGCACGGGGAGCACGGGGACAAGCGATGCTTTGTTTCACCCCGTGCTCCCCGTGTCCCCCGTGGTCAAGCGCTTTTTTCATATTCAACGCCGGGCCATCGCTGGCGCTTCCGCGGCAATCCCGCAAAGTCGGCGCTGGCGATACGGCGTTACACTGCATCGGTGGCGGTGCGGCGCCGCGTTTGACGGGCGCGGCCGAGAGCAAACGGCAAGGCGAAAGGAGACAGGCACGATGAGTTCAATCCTGGATCGTGAAGCGGAACGAAACCCACGCCCGCGCCAGAGAGGCTGGCTGGTTTGCCTGGCTGGCCTGGTGCTTGCGGCGAACGCGCTGGCCGACGAGCCGGTGGGCATCACGGCCCGGCAGCCCTGGCTCGACGTCAAGCACGACGGGCGGACGGTACGCATCGAGCGCGAGCAGGACAACTTCAACCAGATCGCTCCCGACTTCGCCATGACCTCGCGACCATGTCCGCCCTACTGCATACAGCCGATGCAGCTCGCGCCGGGGATTGAAACCATCGGCGAACTCGAAGTGCTGGACTACCTGAAAAGGGCGAGCGGGGGTGACGGCAGCGTGCTGCTGATCGACTCGCGCGACCCGGAGTGGCTGCAGCGTTCCGGCATCATTCCCGGCGCCATGCACCTGCCCTGGACCCGCTTGCATCCGCGCCATGCCGATGCGGATGCCATCGCCGACGTCCTGACCCTGCAGTTCGGCGCCAGCCGCAGTGGTGTGTTGTGGAATTTCGAGCACGCCAAAACCTTGGTCTTCTACTGCAACGGGCCCTGGTGCGGACAGTCGCCGACCAATATCAAGCAATTGCTGGCGCTGGGCTATCCGGCCGACAAGCTGAAGTGGTACCGCGGCGGCATGCAGGTCTGGAAGAGCCTCGGCCTGACCACCGTGGCGTGGGGGAAAGCGGCTGCCGGGAAGTGACCGGGGGGCTGCGCTCCCTGTGTACGGCAGCGGCACGGCTCATAGGAGCGGAGCCGAACTTGACTGGATTTCGTCGCACGCTTCGCTTCAGCCGGGGCCGATGCCGCTGAGATGCCGAACAACGTTCAGTGCTTTTCTGCCGGCGCGATTCAGGTCGATCACTTGATACCGGCCTTGCGCTGCCGGAATCGCACAAAGGCCGTGATGTGCGCCACCTCATCGGGCGTCACCTCCGGCAGCGGCTTCATGTCGCCGAACCGCCAGTGATGCGCGGTGACGCCATTCTTCACCGCCAGTTGGAAGGCCGCATCGCCGTGGTGCGAGGGCACGTAGTAGGGATGCAGGAAGGGTGGGCCTTGCTTGCTGCCCTTGAGGTCGGCGCCATGGCAACTGGCGCAGTTTTTCGCGAACAGCGCCTTGCCCTTGGTGACATTCGGCATCAATCCCGGCGTCGGTTTGGGAATCTGCCATGTCTGGGCCATGACCGGCAATCCGACGGCGCTGGCGGCGATGAGCAAAGCGATTCTTCCTGTGTTTCGGCCGGGCAGGTGCGGCATGTCAGTTGTCCTTTGCGTTTGAGTGGTGTGCCGCTCCGGGCGGCGGCGCCGAGCAGCAGGGGCGCGCTGGTGCCTTGGCATGGGCTTCTGAGTTGATCCTGAGCCAGGCGCGCAAGCTGTCGCGCAGCCGCCCCAGCCATGAAGCAGCACGCGGTTTGGCCAGTGCTTCCATATCGGCGGACGCTGGCATGGGCTATTGCTTGAGGTCGCCGAGTCGCGTCAGGTAATCCTCGCGCTGGATGTCACCGCTGGCGTAGCGTGCGTCCAGTATTTCGCGCGCGGATTTTTGCTGCGGTCCGTCGGAACCTCTGGCGAAAAAGCGCAGGACCACGATGAAAAGTATGACCGGGATGGCCCACATCAGCAGCATTCCGGGCCATCCCCAGTTCATGTTCATGAAACCGTTTTCCATTCCGTACATGGCGATCTCCTGATGAAATCATTCCGGATCGCAGCGCAATTGCCTGCGCGAGCGGGCCTGTCGATTCACGTCATCGATGGGTCGGGAGAGATTGTTGACGCCGGAATTCCGTGTTTGTTCCAGAGCCGTCGACCCGTTCGGGCAGCCGGATCGAGACGGATCTGATTTGCCGATGCCTGACCCACTGCCATCGCCAGTATGCACAGGCGAGGTCGACGCGAACATGACGTCAAGATGACAATTTTGTAATCCTGACGTCGCAACAAGAACCGGGCCGGTTCCTGCCGCGGGTTCAGCTCCCGGGCAGCACCACGATCTTGCCCATGGCCTCTCGGTTGGCGATTTTGGCGATCGCTTCGGCCGCGGCAGCGAGCGGAAAGCGTGCGCTGACCACCGGGCGGATAGTGCCGGCGGCAAGCCAGTCCTTGAGTTGGCGCAGGCTGGCGAGGTGGGCGGCGGGATCGTGCTTGACCGCGTCGCCCCAGTACACGCCGACAATCGCGCGTTCCTTGAGTAGCGCGAGATTGAGCGGAATTTTCGGGATATCGCCGGCGGCAAAGCCGATCACCAGCAAGCGTCCGCGCCAGGCCAGCGCGCGCAGCGCGGCTTCCGTGTAAGGGCCGCCGACCGGGTCGTACACCAGGTCGGCGCCTTTGCCGGCGGTGGGCGCGTTGGTGCGGTCTTTCAGGTTTTCGGTGCTGTAGTTCACCGTCTCGTCAGCGCCGACTTTTCGGCACAAGGCCAGTTTCTCGTCGCTGGATGCCGCCGCGATGACCCGCGCGCCCATGGCCTTGCCGATCTCGATGGCGGCGATGCCGACGCCGCCGGCGGCGCCGAGCACCACCAGTGTTTCGCCGGCCTGCAGATGGCCGCGGTCCTTGAGGCCATGCAGCGAAGTGCCGTAGGTCAGCACCAGTGCGGCGCCGGCTTCGAAATCCATGTCCGGCGGCAGCGGCATGACGCGCGCCTCATCGGCCAGGCATTCCTCGGCGAAGCCGCCCTGGCCCACCATGGCGATGACGCGGTCGCCCGGCTTGACGCGCTTCACTTCGGCGCCGACAGCCTTGACGATGCCGGAAATTTCCGCGCCCGGCGTGAAGGGCAGCTCCGGCTTGACCTGGTAAAGACCCTGCACCATCAGCGCATCGGGAAAGTTGACGGCAGCGGCCCTGACTTCGATCAGCACCTGTTGTGGGCCGGGCACGGGAGAGGGGACGTCCTTCACGACGAGGCTGTCGATCGGGCCAAAGGCTTCGCAGATCAGGGATTTCATCGGGACTGTTCCTTTTTCAAATTCCTCACCACAGAGACACAGAGACACAGAGAAATTCCATGAACCAATGCATTAAAGATCAACCGGCCATCATCCAGCGAGTGATATCCAGTAGCGTTGCAGCGCTTTGTTTTCCTCTGTGTTCTCTGTGTCTCTGTGGTTCAACTGAGTTTTTGGGCTTGTTGTTGTGTTGTTTTAGGCCAGCGGTGTCGGATTGCGCAGATTGAGGATATCGTCCGTCCGCAGCTGGATGGCGTTGTTGATCTTGCGATGGGGAATCACATAAAAACGCCCATTGCCGACGGCGTCGAATACCTCGCTGGCCATGTCCGCGGCGGTGAGTCGGCCGGCATTGACGGCCTGCGCCATGCGTTCTTCATAGGAGGCCGAGAGCCCGGCCACCGGCGCATTGACGCCAAAGCGCTCCTGTCGATTGCGCGCCGACTGATGGATTGCGGTGGGCACCCAGGCCGGACAGAGCACCGAGACGCCGACTTTCGCCTTGGCGGCGAGCAATTCGCCGTAGAGCGTTTCGGACAGCGTCACCACGCCGTGCTTGCTGACGTTGTAGGCGGCCATGCCGGGCGTGGACAAGAGACCGGCGACCGACGATGTATTGACGATGTGGCCTTCGTCGCCCTGTTCCAGCATTCTCGGCAAGAAATGCTGGATGCCATGAATCACGCTCCACAGATTGACGCCGAGCACCCATTGCCAATCGGCGGTGCTGTGCTCCCAGGTCACGCGCGTCAGCCCGACGCCGGCGTTGTTGCACAGCAGATGCACGGCACCGAAGTGGGCGAAGGCCGCATCGGCCAGTGCAGCGATTTCGTCCTCGCGACTGACATCGGTCTTTTGCAGCAGGACGCGCTCGGCGGGTAGCTCCAGCGTTGCCGCTGCTGTTTGGAGCCGCTCAAACTCGATGTCGGCGAGCACCAGTTGCATGCCTTCATTGGCGGCGCGCCTTGCCAGTTCGAGGCCGATGCCGCTGGCGGCTCCGGTGATCACTGCCGTGCGTTCGCTGAATTGTTTCATTGTGGGGTCCTCTGTGGGTGGCTGTGTGATTGATTCAAGTGCGGGGTTTGGCAATCGAGCTTGGGCCGGCGGGCGTGGCGCGCAGGCCGATCATCTTGAACAGCGTGGTGGTGAGTCGGTTGACGAGTTCGTCGGGTGGCAGGCGGCCTTCGGGGCGGTACCAGGTGTACATGAAGCCCACCACGCCGCCCATCGCCATCGCGGTGACGGTAGCGTCCTCGAAGGCCAGCTTGCCCTGTTGTTTGCCCTCTTCCATCAGGGTGCCGAGATCGGCGTAAAAATCCTGAGCCAGGCTGCGCAACTCGGCGCGAAACTCGGGTCGCAAGGAGGCGGAGACTCGAAACGCCAGTGCGCTGGCCCGGAAATATTTGACACAGGCGCTTACCCAGCACTGCAGCCCTTCGGCCAGTTTGAGATGTGCCGGACGAGAGTCGTCAGCCGGAAACTTCATGGTGCCGAGGCAAGCCAGCGAGGCTCGCCAGGCCAGGGTTTCCACGATCTCGTGCTTGTCTCGGAAATAGTAATAGACGTAGGGCTTGGTGACACCGAGTTCGGTGCAGATCATGTCCAGGGTGGTGCCGGGAAAGCCGTGTTGGTAAAACAGGTCTTCGGCCACCGTCAGGATGCGCTCGCGTTTTTCGATGCAGACTGCGGTATCGGCCGCTCGGTTGGCGGCCGGCGCGGTGGCTTGAATGGCGTTGCGGGTGGCGGGCATGGGTAGTGTGCTTGGCGGCACGGGGTGCGGATGGAAGCATGTGGATTGTACTGGCTGGTAGGATAGGTCATACCGACGGGTAGTGGCGGACAATGTGGGTTCTGACAGGGGAGCGCATGAGCACGATGAAGCCAAGCAATTCCGGGATCGAAACCCTGAGCGGTGTCGATGGCGCTTTCCTCAATCTGGAGACCGAGGCGACGCCGATGCATGTCGGCTCGCTCCACTTGTTTGAAGCGCCCGCCGACTACAAAGGCAATTTCTATAGCGCCGTGCGTCACATGATGAAAAGTCGCATGGTGCCGGTGCTGCGCCGCCGCCTGGCGAGCCTGCCTTTGCATCTGGCGAACCCGGTCTGGGTTCAGGACGAGATCGATCTCGATCATCACATTCAAAAGCTTCGCCTGCCGAAACCCGGCACCTGGGCACAGCTTGAGGCGGTTGTCGCCGATCTTCACGCCGAACTGCTCGACCGTTCGCGTCCGCTTTGGATGATGTATGTGCTGGAGGGCCTGGCCAGTGGCGAGAAGGCCTACTATTTCAAGATTCATCACGCCATGCTTGATGGCCAAGCGGGGGTGGCGCTGGCGGGCGCCTTGTTCGATACTGCCCCCGATGCCGCTCAGGGCAAAAAGCCTGCACGAAAAGTCGCTGGCAAAGCTGTTCAAGCCGTCGTGCGCCGCGCGCCGGGAACGCTGGCAGTGGCGGCTACCGCATTTCGGCACGACGCCGCGCAGTACATCAAGCTGGTGCGTGAACTACCCGGAGTGGTGCGGACCCTGGCCGGAATCGTGCGTAGCTCGGGCAGCAAAGCGCTCGGTGCGAGCGGCGCGAAGAATGCTCTCGACTTGAGCGAACTGCGACGCAGCATCGCCTTCGGCCCGCGCACCTCGCTGAATGTGGCCATTACCCCGGAGCGCGGATTTGCCACGGCGACAGTGCCGCGCGCCGAGCTCAAGGCCATTGCCACGGCCAATGCCGCGACGGTCAACGACGTGGTGCTGGCGCTTTGCAGTGGCGCCTTGCGGCGCTACCTGAACCGCAATGCTTCGATTCCGCGAAAATCCTTGATAGCGTCGATGCCTATCTCGCTGCGCGAGCAGGGCAATACGGATTTTCGCACCCAGGCCACGCTGAGCCTGGTCAGCCTGGCAAGCAACGTTGCCGATCCGCTCAAGCGCCTGCGTGCAATTCGCGATTCGGCAGGCGCCACCAAAGCAGTGGCACAGCAAGCCAAATCTGTCATCCCGACCGATATCCCGCTGATCGGCGTGCCCTGGATACTCGGGGCACTGACGTCACTTTACGGGCGCAGCGGCGTAGTCAACACACTGCCGATACTGGCTAACGTACTGGTTTCCAATGTACCTGGGCCACCCGTACCGCTCTATGTAGACGGCTTGCGCATGTGCGGTTATTGGCCTTTGTCGATTGTCGAGCATGGCATCGGTCTCAATATCACGCTGATGAGCTACGCCGGAAATTTGTGCCTGGGCTTTGTCGTCGCTCGCTGCGCGGTGCCAGATGCGCGCGAACTGGCGAACGATTTTCTTGATGCGTATGAAGAAATGAAGTTGCGCCCGGCGGAGAAAGTTCTCCCCTCGAGAAGGTCCGCGGGCAAGAAGTCTTCACCGCCGAAGAAGGTTGCGGTGAAAGCGACTGTGGCCACGAAGGCGGCAGGGAAAACACCAACACGAAAACCTGTCGGTGAGAAAATATTCATTGCAGGAAGTAACGCCGGAAAATCAAAGCCGATTTTGGGGGTTGCAACCAAATCAGCCAAGGCAAGCCGGGGTAATCTTGCAGAAGCCCGCAAAATCAAATAGCCGGAGCATCGCATGCCTCTTCGTCCTGCCGTTGTCCGCCATAGCCATGTTGGCAAGCCCCACGCACTGAATTCAATTCTCGAACCGCGTGCCTTGCTGGAAATGGCCTTGTTGCCGGCATCGCTGCCGCTCTTGCTGCAGGCGCCGCGCGGCGACGGGCATCCGGTGCTGCTGCTGCCTGGATTTCTGGCCGACGAAAAGTCACTGATCGCACTCAAGCTGTTTTTGCAGAGCAAGGGCTACGAAGTGCACACTTGGGGGCTGGGGCGAAATGTCGGTTTTCGCAGCAAGCATGCCAGTGCCTTGCCGCAGAAAATTCGACACCTTCACCATGTCACCGGACGCAAGGTCAGCCTGGTCGGCTGGAGTCTGGGCGGCGTGTTTTCACTGTATGGCGCCGAGAGCAATCTGGAATGCGTGCGTTCGATCATCACGCTGGGCAGTCCCGTCAGCGTCGATGCCAGCGGCAGCCAGTCGCCTCCGGCGGTCCGGGCGCTTTACCGACTGGTGTCCCACCGCCTTGGCGCTGCCGCACATGTCATGCAACCTCGCGCCAAGGCTATGCGAAGTCGACGGTTGGCGATTCCCACCAGTTGCCTGTACTCGTTGGGAGACGGCGTGGTGCCGCCGCAGGAAGCCACCATCGACGGCGACCCGGCCATGCACGAAAACATTCAAGTTCCCGGCAGCCATCTTGGCCTCGGCTTCAACGGAATCGTACTGGCCATCGTCGCCGACCGACTGGCGCAGCCGGAGGAGGGGTGGCAGCCGTTTCGGCCAAAGGGATTGCTCGCGCGCGTCTGGGGCATGACCACAAGCTCGGCGCAGGACTTGCGAAGCGGACACCGGGATGCGCTTCACTCGGCGGGCACGGCGACACGGCGTGAATCATGAATATGCCAGCCGCCATCGCTTTGCGCCGTGTCGCCGTGGTTGAGAATTTGATCTTTTCACTCGAAAGGCCCGCATGCGACAACTGAGCGAACACGACGCCGCCTACATCTATTCGGACCGGGCCCACGCCAATTCGAATGTCACGCTGCTGCACATCTACGATCAATCCACGGCCCCCGGTGGCATGGTCCGCTTCAAGCAGATTCTGACGCATGTCGAGAGTCGCCTCGGCCGCCTGCCGATATTCCGCCAGAAGATTCTGCGCGTGCCGCTGGATCTCGACTATCCCTACTGGATCGAGGACGAGAACTTCGATATCGAATATCACGTACGCCATATCGCCCTGCCCAAGCCTGGCGATTGGCGTCAGTTCTGCATCCAGGCGGCGCGCATACACGCGCGTCCGCTCGACTTGCAGCGCCCGTTGTGGGAGATGTACGTCATCGAAGGGCTGGACAGTTTTCTCGACCTGCCGGTGGGCAGCTTTGCCGTACTGCTCAAGATTCATCATGCCGCGATCGATGTCGCGCGTCACAATGAAATCACCGCGCTGCTGCATGATCTCTCGCCCGACTCGCCGCCACCGGCGCCGCCCGTGCCCTGGTTTCCCGAGGATGCGCCGGGCAATCTGAGCCTGCTGGCGCGCGCCGGATTCAATGTCGCCACCTTTCCCTTGCGCATGGCGCCGTCGCTGGTGCGCAGCTGGACTACCTTGAAGTCAGCGACGCGAACCCTGGTTGGAGAGTTCCTCGGGCAGCCACAGGAATTTCCCCTGACGCGTTTCAACAGCGAGGTGTCACCGCATCGGGTATTCGAAACGCGGCGCTTTGCGATAAAGGATTTCAAGGCCATTCGCGGTCTGGTGCACGGTGCCACGATCAATGATGTCGTGATGGCGGTCTGCGCCGGCGGCCTGCGTCGCTATCTCGACCGGCAAGGCGAATTGCCGGAAGACAGTCTGGTTGCTGCCGCGCCCATCGCCGTGCGCGCAGCGAGTGGAAAAGCCGGCGCCGGGCAAGGGCAGCCGGGATTCGCTTGGGTGCGGCTGGAACTCGGCACCGATATCGCCGATCCGGTGCAGCGCCTGATCGCAATCCAGGCCACCAGCACCTCATCAGAAGTCATGGCGCGGGCCGTCAGCGCGCGCGAACTGGTCGACCTGGCCGAGCACGCGCCGTCGGCGGCGATTGCCGCCACCAGCAAGATGCTGCGCTCGGCCTCGATCCTGCTCGGCGACTGGGCGCCGCTGGCCAACTGCGCCATTGCCAACGTTCCCGGTCCCCAGGTTCCGCTGTATTTGCACGGTGCCCGCCTGAGCTATCTGTCGGCGATCCTGCCGATTGCCGATGGCATGGGCCTGGTGTTTTCGGTGACCAGCTATGCCGACATGATCGCGATCTCGATCACCGGGTGCTACGAGCAATTGCCCGATCCCGAGGTTTTCGCCCAGTGCCTGCGCGAAAGCTTTCAGGAATACCTGGCGCTGGTGCGCCCGGTGCAACGCCGCAAGCCGCGTCAGGCAGCGGCAATAAAACCTCGCCGCAGCGCCGGGACGCCATCGAACCGGGCGCCCGCCGTCTCGGCGGCTGCAGGCAGTCGGCGTCGCAACGCGGCTTGAAACCACCTGCGCTCAAACAGGAGTATCTTGCTCTCAATACATATGACGTCCGCAGGGCATATTAATTGACTTGACGGCGGGCGCTGGAGCGGATGGGGGAGCCCTGATGAAGCCGGTGGGCATATATCGCAGTGCGATACTTTTGTTGCTGGGTGGGCTGGCGCTGACGGTTCTCGGCAGCCGCTGGGCTGCTGGTATCGTCGAAAGCGAGGCGCGACTTTCGTTCGACAAAGACGCGACGGTGCGTTTCCAGCAATTCAAGGGTCGGTTGCGAGCCTACGAGGAGACCTTGCACGGTTTGCAAGGCTTCTTTGCGGGCTCAAACGAAGTGGATCGCGACGAGTTTCGCCGTTATGTCATGCGCCTTGAACTCAAGGGGCGTCATCCAGGCATTCAGGTTATCGGCTTCGCCAGGCATTTTCCGGCCAGCCAACGTGCTGCCTTTGTCGATGCCGTGCGCTCTGATCGCAGCACCGATGGCGCAGGCTATCCGACTTTCGCGATTCGGCCGGAGGGGGAGCGCCCCGAGTACCTGGTGATCGAATTCATCGAACCGATGCGCGGCAATGAAGCCGCGTTCGGTTTCGATTTTTTCAGCGAAGCTGAACGCCGTGGCGCTGTCGAGCGCGCCCGGGCGAGCGGTTCTCCGGCGGCAACCGCGCCACTCACGCTGGTGCAGGAGATCGGAACGCAGACCGGCTTGCTGCTGGCCCTGCCGATCTATCGCAACGGAGAACCCGTCACGACGCCGGCGCAGAGGTTGAGTGCTTTTGTCGGTGTGGTGTACGCTGCCTTCCGCATGGAAGATCTGGCAAGAGGCGTATTCGGAAGCGAGGCGGAGCGACTTGATCTGACGGTATCCGATGTCGGTCTGGTCGGCGGCGCAAATGGCACAGCGCGGCAATTGTTGCATCTGGTGCCTGCGGCGAAGCCGGAAGCAGCGACGTTTTTCGCCAAGGAAACCCGGCTTGCTTTTGGCGGCCGGGAATGGCTGCTGCGGCTTGTTGCTGTTGATGGGCCGTCCGTGGCTGGCAGAACGGACCTGGCAGTGCTGGCAGCCGGTACGCTCGTCAGCCTGCTTTTGTTTGCGCTGCTGCAGTCTTTTGCCAGCGGTCGCTCCCGTGCCTTGAAGCTGGCAGACGGCATGACGCGCGATTTGAGGGAGTCGGAGGCGCGCGTCAGGGCCGTGCTCGACAATACGCTGGACGCGATCATCACCATCGACGAACAAGGCCTGATGGAGAGTTTCAATCTGGCCGCGGAGCGGCTGTTCGGCCGTCGCGTCGAGGATGTGCTTGGAAAGAATATAAAGCTCCTGATGCCGGAACCTTATGCCGGAGAGCACGATGGTTACCTCAGTGCCTACCGCAATACCGGCCAGCGGAAAATTATCGGCATCGGCCGCGAGGTCGTTGGCAGGCGCGCCGACGGCAGTTGTTTTCCGATGGAACTGGCAGTTACGGAAGTGCTGGTGAATGATCGCCGCCGCTTTATTGGTTTGGTGCGGGATATCACCGAGCGCAAGCAGGCCGAGAACCAGCTGCGCGAACTCAACCGGCGTTTTGATCTGGCGGTGGAATCTGCCGGTATCGGTGTTTGGGATTGGGACGTCGGCACCAACGCGATGATTTGGGACGATCGGATGTTCGCGCTGTATGGCATACGCCGGGAGGACTTCTGCGGCACGGGCGATTCTTGGGAGAGCGCCGTGCATACCGACGACCGTGAGCAGGTTGTTACCGCGTTGCGGGCGGCGCTGACGGCTGATGTACCTTTCAACACCGAATTCCGTATTCATGTCAATGGTGCCGAGCGCTATATCAAGGCCAACGCCCTGGTGCTGCGTGATGATCGGGGCCAGGCCCAGCGCATGATCGGCATCAACTATGACATTTCCGAGCGCAAAAAAAGCGAGCGACTCAAGAGCGAGTTCGTATCGACGGTGAGCCATGAATTGCGCACGCCGCTGACTTCGATTCGCGGCTCGCTTGGACTGATCGAGGGCGGTGTTGCTGGCGAACTGCCGGCCGCCGCGAAATCGCTGATCGCCATCGCCGCCAACAACTGTGAGCGGCTGGTTGGACTGATCAACGATATTCTCGATACCGAAAAAATCGCCTCGGGCAAGCTGATCTTCAAACTTGAGACCCAGGCCTTGAAACCGCTGGTGCAGCAGGCCATAGAAGCCAATCAGGGTTTTGCCGCGCAGCACGAGGTGCGGCTCGAGTTCGTATCCGGCAACTCCGACACGAACGTCCACGTCGACGCCGATCGATTGCTGCAAGTGCTTGCCAACCTGCTTTCGAACGCTGCCAAGTTTTCGCCGCCGGGTGAGACGGTCAAGGTCTCGCTGCTGCGTCGCGGCGATCGACTGCGTGTCGAGGTTGTCGATCACGGCCCGGGAATCCCCGATGAGTTTCGCCCGCAAATTTTCGAGAGATTTGCGCAAGCCGACGGGTCGACAACGCGTGAAAAGGGCGGCACGGGCCTTGGCCTGTCGATCTCGCGCTCGCTGGTCGAACGTATGGGTGGCGAGATCGGGTTTACCAGTACGCCGGGCGAGGGAAGTTGCTTCTGGTTCGAACTTCTCGAAAGTGCAGCGCAAGCCGATCCTGAAGATGTACAGGTCTCCACAGGGCAAACAGATGCCAGTGAAGCGGCGCGGGTACTGGTTCTTGAGGACGATGCCGATGTTGGGCAGCTGTTGTCGTTATTGCTGACCTGTGCCGGCTACCAAGTGGATATCGCGCCCGATGTCGCCACCGCCAGGGTCTTGCTGGCGAGACACGACTATGCGGCGATGACTCTCGACATTGCTCTGCCTGACGAAAACGGCATGGACTTCCTGCGCGAATTACGCGCCGGCGAGCGTGGCAGCCGTCTGCCGGTGGTGGTGGTCACGGGTGTCGATGATATGGACTCGGCAACGCTGAGCGGCACACTGACCGTGGCCGACTGGCTGGAAAAGCCGATCGATGCCGCGCATCTGATCGCCGCCTTGAGTCGTGCGACGCGCGAGGCAAACGGTACCCCGATGTCCGGAGCGCGGATTCTGCACGTCGAGGACGATGCCGATCTTTGCCGCGTCGTCGCCGCTCAGCTTGAAGGCTTGGCGGAAATCGTCGCGGCACCGACACTGGCCAGCGCAAGAAAAGAGCTGGAGCTACAAGCGTTCGATCTGGTGCTGCTCGACCTGGGTCTGCCCGACGGATCTGGCCTGGACTTGTTGCCGCAGATCCAGGGCTTGCCCCATTCGCCGCAGGTGGTGGTTTTCTCGGCCAGCGACATCGATCAGAGGGCCGAAGCGATGAAGGAGATCGCCGCCAGCCTGGTCAAGTCACGCACATCGAACGAGAGGCTGGTGCAGATCGTGCGCGAGCTGACGCAGCAGAAAAGGAGTGCCAAAACATGAGCAAAAGCCTGCAGCGAATTCTGTATGTCGAGGATGAAGCCGATATTCGTACCGTAGCCCAGTTGGCACTCGAGGCCGTCGGTGGCTTTACCGCTCTATTGGTCGCGTCCGGTGCCGAGGCTTTGGAGAGCGTGCGCGACTTCGCCCCCGATCTGCTCCTGCTCGACGTCATGATGCCCGGCATGGACGGGCCGGCGACGCTGAGCGCCTTGCGTGCCTTGCCCGAGGCCGCAACTGTGCCCGTGGTTTTTCTGACGGCGCGGGCGCAACCGGCCGAAGTCGCGGCGCTGATTGCCCAGGGCGCCATCGGCGTCATCACCAAACCCTTTGATCCGATGACCCTGGCCGATCAGGTGCGCAGCCTTTGGGAGAAACGTGTTGTCTGAGAACGGGATCGACGTCGTCGCGCAACTGGCCGGCCTGTCCGAGGAGTTCCGGCAGTCGGTGCCACTGCGGACCGGAGCCATCGAATCGGCGTTTGCCGCGCTGAAAAAGGATTGGGATGACGAGGCTCTGCTTGCCTTGCGCGACGCCGCGCACCGGCTTGCGGGAGCTGCCGGCACGTTTGGTTGCAATTTGCTGGGTGAATGTAGTCGTCAGATCGAGGAACTGGCTCAGTGCCTGAGCGCCGAGCCGGCCCGGCGCGATGAGGCATCGCGCGAGGCACTGAGCGGCCTGTTGGCTGAACTCCGTTCCGCAGCGGCCCAGTTGTCACCCGTCATGTCGGAATCAGATGCTCCGCAGCCCGTGGCTGATCAGAATTTGCTGTTTCTGGTCGATGACGATCTGTTGCTGGGCGCCAAAATTGCAGAGACACTCGGTCAGTACGGCTACCGGGTGCGGGTATTCGAATCGCCGGCCGAGATGCTGGATGTCTTGCGCACCACGCAGCCCGACGCCCTCTTGTTCGATTTGATGTTTCCGGAGGGTTTGCTCGATCGCGAATTGATTGCAAAGGCCAGGGCGCTGGCAGCGATTCCGGTTGTGATCATCTCGGTCCGCGATGATCTTGAGGCACGGCTGCATGCCTTGCGTGGCGGTTGCGAAGCCTATTTCACCAAACCGATCGATATTGCCGGACTGGTCGATCGCCTCGATGATCTGCTGCATAGAACCGAAAACTTGCCTGCGCGCGTGCTGGTCGTCGAGGATGATGAAATGACGGCGCGCGCACTGGTCGCGATGCTGGCGAGTGGAGGCATCCAGGCCGAAGTTGCCGGACGTCCCGAAGAAGCCTTGGCACGCTTGCGTGATGTGCTACCCGATCTGATTCTCATGGACATGTACCTGCCCGGATGCCGTGGCGACGAGCTTGCGGCGGTGATACGTCAGATTGATACGTGGCAGGGCGTGCCGATTACCTACCTTTCAGTCGAAAGCGATCGCGAAAAGCAGCTGGATGCGCTCGAACTGGGCGGCGACGATTTTCTGCAAAAGCCGATCGCCAGGGATCATCTCTTGCGCGCGGTGGGCGCCCGGATCAAGCGGGCGAGACGATTGCGCGCCTTGATGACGCGTGACAGTCTTACCAACCTGCTCAATCATGCGCGCTTTCTTGAGCAGTTCGAAGTCGAGGGTATGCGCGCCAAACGCAGCGGCAAGGCGCTCTCGGTGGCGATGATCGATCTCGATCATTTCAAGGCGGTCAATGATCGCCACGGCCACGCGGTTGGTGATTTGGTGATCAAGAGCCTGGCGCGACTCCTTCAGCAGCGCCTGCGACAGGTGGACGTCATTGGCCGCTATGGCGGTGAGGAATTCGCGGTCGTACTTCCCGAAACCTCTGCGGAAGCGGCGCAGCAGGTGCTCGAGGAAATAGGACTGGCATTCGCCGGGCAGCGATTCGGCGGGGCGGATGGTGAGTTCAGTGTCACCTTTAGTGCCGGTATCGCGTCTCTGGACAATATCAACGATCCGCGACAATTGATCGAGGCGGCCGATCATGCGCTCTATGAAGCCAAGCGACTCGGGCGCAATCGGGTCGAGATCGCATCGGCTGCGGTAAAAGCAAATTGAACACTCGCGACCCCGCCCGCAAGCGCATCCTGATCGTTGAAGATGACGAACTTGTTGCGCGTGAGCTGTCCCTGAGGATTGCTGCCATGGGTTACACCATCGCCGGCACGGTGGCCACCGGACGTGCCGCGGTCGAAGCCGTGACGCGGCAGCGACCGGACCTGGTGCTGATGGATATCCTGCTGCCAGGAGAGCTCGATGGCATCGAGGCTGCGGGGATCATACTCGACCGGCATCACGTGCCACTGCTCTACCTGACGGCCTATGCCGACGACGCACTGTTCGACCGGGCCCGGATCACCGCGCCGCATGCCTACTTGCTCAAGCCCTACAACGACCGCGAACTGCAACTGGCGATCGAGCTTGCGCTGCAGCGCCACGCCCAAGACTTGCAGGTGGCGAAGGAAACCGCGGCGGCGGCCGAGCAGCAGGATCGCCGCATCGAGGAACTCGCGGCATTGCTCACCGCGCTGATCGAGGGTTCGACCGACTGCATCTTTGCCAAAGATCTTGAGGGTCGCTACATGCTATGCAATCGAGCGATCGAGGATCTGCTCGGAAAGCGGCGCGATGAAATGCTCGGTCATCGTGACGAGGATCTTTTCCCCCGGCAAATGGCGGCGCATTTTCGTGCCGACGATGCCAGGTTCATCGCCTCGGCGACGACCGGAAGCTACGAGGAACAAGTGCTCGGCAGTGCCGGTCTGCGCACCTTCCTGACCACCAAGGGCGCGCTCATGATCGACGGCGAGGTGCGCGGCGTATTCGGCATCGCCCGTGACATCAGCGAGCGCAAGGAAGTCGAGTTGCGCCTGCAAACCCTGTCGGCACGATTGATCAACGTCCAGGAAGCCGAGCGACGCCGCTTGGCGCATGATCTGCACGACGACATCGGGCAGAACCTGACCATGATCAAGATCATGTTGCAGGGTATCGCCAGACTTAGTGCTGGCGACATGGCGGTGGTTCGTGAATCGGGTGAACTTGCGGATCGCACCCTGCAACGTGTGCGAGCCCTGTCGGTGGCGCTGCGTCCGCCGCAGCTTGACGATCTCGGACTGGTGCCGGCGCTGCGCGCCCATCTCGACAGCACCTGTCGCCAAGCCGGGCTCGAAGTGAGCTTTGCCGCCGATGAGTTGCCAGGGATGTTGCCGGATATGACAGCGATCGCCTGCTTTCGTATCGCACAAGAGGCGTTGACCAATGTCATTCGCCACGCCGGCGCGCGCTCGATAAAGGTCGAGGTGAGATACGCCAATGGCGTCCTGAAATTGTGCCTGCGTGACGATGGTTGCGGTTTCGATGTCGCGGCGGCTTTGACCGCCGCTGCGCGCGGCAAAAGCCTTGGCCTGCTTCCCATGCAGGAGGGGGGGATGCGGGCCGGCGGGCGCCTGGAGGTGGTAGTGCGCGCGACGGGCAGCGAGGTCTGCGCGACTTTTCTGCTTTCCGGAGCATCGCCTTGAGCAACCCGATTCGCGTTGTGTTGGCCGATGACCATGGTCTGGTGCGAGCCGGCATTCGCTCGTTGCTTGCCGGCTTTTCCGGCATAGAAGTGGTCGGCGAGGCGGCGGACGGGCAAGGCGCCATTGACCGCGTCGTTGAGAGCTCGCCCGATGTGTTGCTGATCGACATCGCCATGCAGGGTATGAACGGGTTGACGGCGACCGCCGAAATCAAGCGCGACCATCCCGCCGTGCGTGTTGTCGTGCTGTCGATGCATGCCGACGCGGAGTATGTGATTCAGGCGCTGAAAGCCGGCGCCGTCGGCTACCTGATCAAGGATGCCGCGCCGGTGGAACTCGAACTCGCGCTGCAGGCAGTAATGCGCGGCGAGAACTGGCTGTCGCCCAGCGTTTCACGGCAGGTGGTCGACGGCTATGTCGCCCGCCTCAACGGCGACGGCCCGGCGCAAGACGCATTGACGGCAAGGCAGCGCGAGATTCTTCGGCGATTGGCCGAAGGGCAGGGCGCCAAGGAGATCGCTTTCGACCTGGGTATCAGCGCCAAGACCGTGGAGTCGCATCGGGCCCAGATCATGGAACGGCTCGGCATCCATGATGTGCCGGGCTTGACCCGCTATGCGATCCGCACCGGGCTGGTTTCCGCGGATAAGGAATAGCCTTGCTGTCCTGAAAGCCTCACCTCGGAGAAAGGCGACGAATCGTCGCCATGCGAATCGACGGGCTCTCGGCTTTTTGGGCGATCCGCCACTACGGCGCAACGCTTGGCTTTACTCCGTGTTTTCTGTGCCTCTGTGGTTCAGAAGGTTTTTCCGGCTTGTCGGCAACGTCCAGCGCCGCACTCGGGAATTGACTGGTCTGCCCTAGGGGATTACCCGATGGCGTACGGCCGCAACAACGGCCAACATGGCAGCATGTCCCATTGAAGGGTGCGTTGCCATGTCCACGTTCAAGATTATGCTGATTGACGACAGTGCCGAGTTCCGTGCGCTGGTCGAGCGACTGCTGCGGGCGCTGCGCTTTGACATCGTGGCCAGCGTCGGATCCGGTTTGGAGGCGCTGGAGATCCTTCCCACGGTACGCCCTGAAGTGGCCATTGTGGATCTTGCGATGCCAGGCTTGAGCGGCTTCGATACGGTGAAGCGGATTCGTTTTCAGCAAGCGGACATCAAGATTGTCATCCTAACCCTGCACTCGACGCCCGAGTATCGGGAAGCGGCGGCGGCAATCGGCGTCGATGCTTTCGTCTGCAAGGCCGATTTGGTGCCCGAGCTTCACATTGCCCTGCGAAAGCTGCGGGCATGAAGGCCGATATCCAGCACAAGGCACGACAGGTGGTTTCGGCCAAACCTGATTCACACGCACGGCGCGTTCTGATTGTCGAGGACGATTCGCAGGTTGGCGCCTTGCTCGTTGCGCATCTGGGTGCGGCGGGTTACCAGACGGTGCTGGTGGGCGATGCAAGCGCGGCAATCGCTTCTGCCTACGATGGCGATTTTGATCTGGTCTTGATGGACATTCTGCTACCCGGCAAGATCGACGGTATCGAGGCCACTGAAATGATTCAGCGCCATTTCGACGTGCCGGTCATCTTTTTGTCGGCGGCCAATCCCGAGAAAATTATTGGCCGCGTTGTCGCGTCGGCGCCTTACGGGTATATCCGCAAACCCTGGAATCAGGAAACCCTGCATGTATCGGTGGAACTCGCCCTGGAAAAACATCGGGTCGAAAGCACACGCGAGCAACAGGAAAGCCAGCTGCGCCGTTTGAATCGTGCCCTGCGCCTGATCCACGACTGCAACGTCGCGCTGGTGCGCGCCGACAGCGAAGCCGAAATAATTGAGAACATCGTCGAACTGCTTCACCGCCAGGGAGGCTATGCGGCGGTCTGGCTCGATCTGGTCGACGCGGACGGCGCTATCCTGGGCGAGCCGGCGGCGGCGGTCGTGGCCACCGAACTGGTTGGCATCCGGTGGCTGGCCGACTTTCGCGCACAGTGTTCCGCGCCGGCGCTGCAAAGACGCGAGGCGACTTCCCGGCTGCTTGAATCGAGGGCCGGGATCCCCGATTGGATTCGGGATCTGGCCCGTCGCGGCCAGCGCGCCGGGATTGCCTTGCCGGTCATATGCCGCGGTACGGTGATCGGCGTACTCAATCTGCTGGCAAGTGAGCCCGAGGACTTCGACGCCGACGCCAGAGAAGTGCTCATGGAACTCGCCGACGATCTGGCCTACGGTATTCTCGCGCAACGCGAAAGTATCGAGCGCAAGCGCGCGGAAGCCGGCGAGTGGCTGCTGAGCCGCGCCGTCGAAGCATCGGCCAACGGCATCATGATTTCCGATGCACGGGCGGCAGACCATCCCATCACCTATGTCAACCCGGCTTTCGAACGGATCAGCGGCTATTCCGCGGCCGACGTGCTGGGCCGCAACGGGCGCGTGCTGCTCGGTGGTGATCTGGAGCAGATGGAACTCAATGAATTGCGGCAAGCCTTGCGTGAAGGTCGCGGCACCAAAGTCGAACTGCGAAATTACCGCAAGGACGGATCGCCATTCGAGACAGAGTTAACCGTGTCGCCGGTGTTGTTGCCGGATGGCGTGCTCGGTCATTTCGTCAGCATCTTCAACGACATTAGCGAGCGCAAACACTACGAGGCGGAGCTCGAGCACCAGGCCAACCATGATTTGCTGACCGGCCTGGCAAATCGAAATCTGTTGCGCGACCGCCTGCATCAGGCCATTGCCTTTGGCGAGCGCCAGGAGGAGATGTTCGCATTGCTGGCCGTCGATCTCGATCAGTTCAAGCGCGTCAACGAGAATCTGGGTCACGCCTGCGGTGACGAATTGCTGGTGGTGGTCGCTGCGCGCCTGGCTGAGTGTGTTCGCGAAGGCGATACCGTGGCCCGTCTTGGTGATGACGAGTTTGTCATCGTCCTTGGGCATCCGGTTGGCGAAGACGATGTGACACGCATCATTGCCCGCATGCTTGAGCAGATGGTGCAACCGATCACGGTTGGCGAGCGGGAGCTGGTGGTCAGTTGCAGCATTGGCGCCAGCCTGTATCCGCGTGACGGCGATGACGTCGAAACGCTGTTGCAGAATGCCGACGCCGCAATGCATCGAGCCAAGGCTGCGGGCCGTGGCGGCTTCCAGTTCTACCAGGCGGAGATGAACGCGCGCGCAACGGATCAGCTCGCGCTGGACGCCGATTTACGGCGCGCGCTTGGCAACGAAGAGCTGGAACTGCATTACCAGCCGCAAGTCGATTTGCGCAGCGGCGAAATCGTCGGCGCCGAAGCGTTGCTGCGCTGGAGGCATCCGCTGCGCGGCATGGTGGCTCCGGACGAATTCATTCCCCTGGCCGAGGATACCGGGCTGATCATTCCCATCGGGCAGTGGGTGATCGACACTGCTTGCCGCCAGATCCGCGATTGGCGGAACGCCGGTGTCAAGGCACCGCGGGTGGCGGTCAATCTTTCGGTGAGGCAGTTTCAGAGCGACGATCTGGGAGAAAAAATAGCCGCCGCGATTGCGCGCGCTGGAATCGATGGCAGTACGCTGGAATTTGAGGTCACCGAAAGTTTGGCCTTGCAGGACATTGGCCAGGTGACCGCGGTGCTGAAAAAAATCCGCAGCGTGGGCGCAACGATAGCCCTTGATGACTTCGGCACCGGCTTCTCTTCGCTCAGCTATCTGATCCATTTCGCGGTCGACAAGATCAAGATCGACCGCAGCTTCGTCCGCGACATTCCGAATGATCGAGCCGCGGCAGCAGTATCGATGGCGGTAATCGCAATGGCAAAAGGTCTTGGCATCAAGGTTATCGCCGAAGGTGTTGAGACGGCGGCTCAGGTTGCTTTTCTGCGGGAGCAGGGCTGCGACGAGATGCAGGGTTACCACTTCAGCCGTCCATTGCCACCCGGAGAGTTCGCTAAACTGTTGTGAGCCCCTGCGGTTCATTCCACAGGAGCCTTGTATTGCTTCGATGCGGCAGCTTCATCCTGGTTCGTTGGCGCTAAACTCAGTCGCGGGCTCTGGCTTGGGTTCGTGACTCCAGCCCAGACTTCCGGATGCCCCCCACCAGCATAAAGACAGGAAATCAGATGCTCGCTCCGTCTTCCCAATCTGCGATCAAGCCCCATATCGAATACGAATCGCTCGGTGATCCGGCGCATCCCGCCATCGTCCTCATCATGGGGCTGGGCATGCAATTGACGGGCTGGCCGGATGACTTTTGTCACGGACTGGTGGCGCGAGGCTATCGCGTTGTTCGCTTCGACAATCGGGATTGCGGCCTGTCGGGCCGTGCGCAGGGAAAGAAACGCGCCAACCTGCTGCTGGCAATGGCCGCTGCGGCGCTCGGCCTGCCGGTGCGCACGCCCTATACGCTGGAGGACATGGCGGGCGACGTTGTTGGTTTGATGGACAGGCTGGAGATCCCGCAGGCCCACATTGTCGGTGTTTCAATGGGCGGCATGATCGCGCAGGTGTTGGCGGCACGCTTCCCGCAGTGGGTACTGAGCCTGACCTCGATCATGTCGTCCTCCGGCAACCGGCGTCTGTCGCGGCCCAGCAAAACGGCGCGCAAGGTGCTGCTGAGCCGGCCCGCCGATCCGAAGAACCTCCGAGTCGGTCATCGATCATCTGGTGGAAATGTTCGGTGTGATCGGTAGTCCTGCCTATCCGTCGAACAAGGACGAACTTCGTGAGCGTCTCGGAAAAAGCGTGCGACGTTCCTACGATCCAGCGGGCGTCGCGCGCCAGTTGTTGGCGATCATCGCTTCGGGCGATCGCCGCAAACTGTTGCGAACGATCAGTGCGCCCACGCTGGTGATTCATGGTGCCGAGGATCCGCTGGTCCCCGTCGCCGCGGGTCGCGACACGGCCAAGAACATACCCGGCGCTTCGCTGCTGGTGATCGACGGCATGGGCCACGACTTGCCCGATGCCCTGTTGCCACGGCTGGCGGCAGCCATCGCCGATCATTGCGAGCGCAGCATCGTTGTCCGGCAAGAGGCCGCTTAGCAAGTCGCCAATCAGAAAGGCTCACCACGGAGTACACGGAGAGCACTGAGAAATCAAACTCAGTAAATGACCCGTCCCTCTCCGTGACCTCCGTGTCCTCTGTGGTGATCATATGTACTTGACCCGTTTCCCAGCGAGTGACCACTTGTGCGGGAGGAATGAAGGGGATGCCGTCATTGCCGGCAAAGATGGTGGTACTCGTGATCAAGGCCGAAAGCGCTCCTCGGCGATGGCGTCGGCGACTTCGCCGGTAGGCCGTTGTTCCTCGCGCGCACGCGAGAATATTTCCATCAGATTGTCCTGGATGCCGTCGATATGCCTGATCAGCGCGTCGCGCTCGAAACCGATGCGCTCGTGATAGATGTCGATGATGCCGCCGGCGTTGATCACGTAGTCGGGCGCATACAGGATGCCGCGCCGGGCGAGTTCCGCGCCGTGGCGTGTTTCCGCCAGCTGGTTGTTGGCGGCCCCGGCGACCACCGTAGCCTTGAGTTGCGGAATGCTTTCGTCGTTGAGAATCGCGCCCATTGCGCAGGGGGCGAAGACATCGACATCGAGACCGAAAATCCTGTCGGCGGCAACCACGGTGGCGCCGAATTCGTCGGCGGCGCGAGTCAGCTGTTCCGGATGAATGTCGGCTATCCACAATTCGGCGCCGGCTTCGTGCAACTGCCGCGCGAGGTCGTAGCCGACATGGCCGATGCCTTGTATCGCCACCTTGAGGCCGTCGACCTGATCGCGGCCGAGCCGATCCTTGATCGCGGCCTTGATGCCGACGAAGGTGCCGTACGCCGTGGCCGGCGAGGGATCGCCGCTGCGCGTGCCGATGTCGGTGGGCTTGTCGGTGATGCCCGCCACATGCCGGGTGAAGCGGCTCATGAACTTGATGTCGTCCACGCTGGTGCCGGAATCTTCCGCCGCGATGTAGCGCCCCTTGAGGTTCTCGATGGCGCGCGCCAGCGCTTCGAGCAATGCCGGCGTCTTGTCCGTGCGCGGATTGCCGATCACCACCGTCTTGCCACCGCCGAGTTTCAGGTTCGCCATCGCCGACTTGTAGCTCATGCCGCGCGACAGGCGCAGCACATCGCGCAGTGCCTCGTCTTCACTGGCATAGGGCCACATGCGGCAGCCGCCCAGCGCGGGACCGAGATTGGAATTGTGTACCGCGATGATGGCCTTCAGTCCGCTCGCATCGTCGCTGCAGAATACGACTTGCTCGTGGTCGGCAAAATCCGGCATTGAAAATACAGCCATGTGATGCTCCCTGTCGGGTCGATAGGTACTGGCCAAGGGCCGACAATCGCTTGTGGCGAAGATCGGCCCTTGGCCAGCAGGTATTGCGGATTGAAATGAACCTAAAAACATCACCACAGAGACACAGAGGCACAGAGAAAGGCGATGAATCAATGCCCTTTGGGTAGCCGGCCGCTCAGCCTTTGGGTCATCCGGCCATTCGGCGCAAGGATTTGTTTTTCTCTGTGTTCTCTGTGCCTCTGTGGTTCAACTGAGTTTTTCAGGATGAAACCGGCTCAGCCGGGGATCACCGCGATGGTCTTGCGCGGCGCGCCGGTGGCTGAGGTCAGGGATTCCTTGCGCTGAAATGCAGCGAGCAATTCAGCCTGGTGCTGCGCCGCATGTCCGGCGTAGCGCTCGCGAATGTGGCCATAGCCGCGAATCTGCTCGGCCAGCGAAGCGAGTTCGATGGCTGTGACGTGGTTGCCGGTTTCCAGGCCACCCAGGATTTTCTCGATCAGTTTTTCGTAGTCGGCAAGCAAGCGGCGGTCGAGCTTGCGGTCCGCGCTGCCCTTGAAGGGATCGAGCACACCGCCGCGCAGCCCCTTGCAGCGCGCCAGCAAACCCATGGCCTTCAGCATCCAGGGGCCGAAGCGGCGCTTTTTCGGCTCCCCGCTGGCAGGGTCTTTCGGCGACAGGATTGGCGGCGCCAGGTTGAACACCAGCCGATAGTCGCCTTCGAAAGTATCGGCCACGCGCTGCAGGAAATCGCTGTCGGTGTAGAGCCGTGCCACCTCGTACTCGTCCTTGTAGGCCAGCAGCTTGAAGTAGTTGCGCGCCACGGCTTCGGTCAGCAGGCTGATGCCCGGTGCGAGCTTCGTTTCCGCCTGGCGCACGCGCTCGACCAGTGCCTGGTAACGCGCGGCGTAGGTGGCGTCCTGATAGGCCAGCAGTTGTTCGCTGCGACGCTTGATGATTTCCTCGAGCGTGGTCGACAAGCGGTGGTGCTCCGGCTGGCCATGGGGCGGCTTGGCCGCTGCAGCAACCGCCTGTGGATCGACGGCGGCGCGCCGGCCCCACTGGAAAGCCGCGATGTTCTGCGGCACTGCCGTGCCATTGATCTCGATGGCCTTGAAAATCGCCTCGCGTGACAGCGGCACCAGGCCTTTCTGCCAGGAGTATCCCAGCATGAACAGATTGGTCGCGATGGAATCGCCGAGCAGCGCGGTTGCCAGCTTCGAGGCGTCGAGCAGTTCGATATTGTCATTGCCGACCGCTTCGACGATTTGCTGCTCCATCGCCGCCAGAGGAAACTGCGGATCGTGATCCTTCATGACGTCACCGGAGCGCGCCTGAGCGGCAAAGCCGCGCACGAATTCGCTGGTCATGGTCTGGTCGCTGTTGATGATGGCGCGGGTGAAACCATGGCGCATCTTCGCCAGCGTCTCGTCGCTGGCCGACACCACCAGGTCGCAGCCGATCACGGCATTGGCTTCGCCGGCCGCGACGCGCGCGGCGTGGAGCTGCTCCTGCCGATCGGCAATCCGCACGTGCGACCAGACGGCACCGCCTTTTTGCGCCAGGCCGGCCATGTCGAGCACCGAGATGCCCTTGCCTTCCAGATGCGCGGCCATGCCGAGCAGTGCGCCGATGGTGACCACGCCGGTGCCGCCGACGCCGGTGACGACGATGCCCCAGGGTTCGGCGGTCGAGGGAAGTTGCGCCTCGGGCAGCGCGGCGAAAATATCGGGTGTGGCGCTGGCGGCCTTGCCCTTGCGCAGTTGGCCGCCTTCGACCGTGACGAAGCTCGGGCAGAAACCCTTGATGCAGGAATAATCCTTGTTGCAGGAGGACTGGTCGATGGCGCGCTTGCGGCCGAACTCGGTCTCGACCGAGACTACCGACATGCAGTTGGATTTTTCGCTGCAATCGCCGCAGCCTTCGCACACCAGATCGTTGATGAGGACGCGTACCGCCGGGTCGGGAAACTTGCCGCGCTTGCGGCGGCGGCGTTTTTCCGCGGCGCAGGTCTGGTCGTAGATCAGCGCCGAAACGCCGGCCACGTCGCGCAGCTCGCGTTGGACAAGATCGAGTTCGTCGCGGTGGCGCACCGGTACGCCGGGCGCCAGATCGGTGGCATTCGCGTACTTTTCCGGCTGATCGGTGACGATCACAATACGGCCGACGCCTTCGGCCGCGAGCTGGCGCGTGATCACCGGCACATTCAGCGTGCCGCCGTGCGGCTGCCCGCCGGTCATCGCCACGGCGTCGTTGTAGAGCAGCTTGTAGGTGATGCCGGCCCGACCGCCGGGCCGCCCCAAGGTCGGGCCCGCGTTCGACACGGAGCGCAGCGAACCGTGGTCACC
>JAIPCT010000064.1 GCA_021738065.1 Burkholderiaceae bacterium | reverse complement strand
GGCAATTTGGGAGATACTGCTATCTGGTTGTCACTTGAATGTGACAACCGTCACATTCAAGTGACAACTCCCCATCGCTTCATGCGGACATACAAATTCTGTCGGGGGATACCGCTCATGCGGGCCGCTTCGGATACGTTGCCACCGGCGGCGTCCAGCAGTCGGTGCAGGTAGTCAAGTTCAAATTCGGCGCGCGCGTCCTGGTAGCGCAGTGCAGCGGCTGACGCTCCTTCGTCTGTGACATGCGGACTTGTCAAGTGTTCGCCAGTCGGGAACAAGTGCAGCGTATCCATCGATCCGCCTGCGTGCAGCGCTACAGCGCGCTCGATGCAGTGCTGGAGCTGGCGCACATTGCCTTCCCAGCGGCAGCTTTCCAGCGCCTGAAGTGCAGCGGGGGTGAGCGGCCCACAAGCCTTGTCAAACTTCTTGCTGTAATAGTCGAGAAAATGTGCCGCCAACGCCACGATGTCGCCGGTTCGTTCGCGCAATGGCGGCATGGCCACCGACACCACGGCGATGCGATAGTAGAGATCTTCCCGGAAGCGACCGGCTTTGACCTCGTTGAGCAGGGGACGGTTGGTTGCACAAATCAGGCGAAAGTCGGCCTGGCGCACCTGGGTGCTGCTGATCCGGGTGACATTGTGTTCCTGCAGCACATGCAGCAAATTGCTTTGCAGCTTCGGGCTCATATCGGCGATTTCGTCGAGGAACAGGTTGCCCTCGTGGGCTTTTTCAAAGTAGCCGGCATTGGCCTGGCCAGCACCCGTGAAAGCGCCCTTTTCATAGCCGAACAGCAGGCTTTCCAGCAAGGTTTCCGGTAGCCCGCCGCAATTGACTTCGAGAAAGGGCTTTCCCGCGCGGGTGCTCAGCGCGTGGATCATCTTTGCAGCGAGTTCCTTGCCGGTGCCGCTTTCGCCTTCGAGCAACACGGTGGTGTCGAGGCCGGCAACCTGGCGGATCTGATTGAGTACCCGTTCCATGGCGGGCGACTGGCCAATAATGCCCGGCAGGTCCGGTTCGCCTGACAATCGGGCGCGCAATCCATGGATTTCGCGATACGCCCCATCGAGTTCCAGCGCCTTGCCGATGACGGCTTCGAGCGCTTCCAGGTCTTCAAAAGGTTTGGTCAGATAGTCGAACAGCCCCTCGCGGACAGCCGCCACGGCGTCGCGCACGTCGGCAAAGCCGGTCATGAGAATGCCTACCAGATGTGGCCGTTGTGCACGAAACTCTCGCAATAGCGCAATGCCATTGTCACCGGGCAGACGCTGATCCATCAGCACCAGATTGAAATCCTCGGTTGCGAACAACTGGCGTGCTTGCGCACCATCGACGGCAAGGCTGACCAGCGCGGTCTTTTCCAGGAGCCTGTCGAGCAGTTTGCGGGTGTGGCGATCATCATCGACCACAAGGATTTTTGGCAGCATGTCAGGTGGGGCAGTCATTGATTGCGGGACACGTCGGCTTGGGAGCTGGACAGGGAATCCGAAACGGAGTCAGGTAGCCATATCGCAATTCGCGTGCCAAGTCCTGGCTCGCTGCTGACATTCACCTGTCCTTCATGCAGCAACGCGACATGCTGCACGACCGGCAGACCCAGGCCGGTGCCGTCGCTGTGCGTGGTGAAGAAGGGCACGAAGATTTTTTCCATTACGTCGGGCGGCATTCCCTGACCATGATCGCTCACCGCCAATGACCAGCCTGACGCCCCTCGCGCCGAGTCTTCTTCGCGCTCAAGGGTGATGGCGACGGCTCCGTCATTTGCCGTGGCTTGCGCCGCGTTGACCAGTAGATTGAACAGTGCGTGACGGATCAGGATGGGATCAATCGTCAGCACGACTGGCTCGTCCGGCAGTTTCACTTCGACCGGCAGGTGTTTGTTTTCGGTCTGGCGAAACAGCAAGACCGTGTCCTCGATCAGCGCCGCCATTGAAGTCGGCTTGCTCTCGAAGCAAGATACCTTCGAAAACGCCAGCATGCGTTTGACAAAGGTGTGGCAGTCTTCGCCCGCACTGCGAATGTCGCCCAGCAGTTCGCGTGTGCGGATTGGATCTTCGACCCCGCGCTCGGCCAGTTGGGCAAGGTTGACCACGCCGACGAGCGGGTTGTTGAGTTGGTGGGCGATGCTGCCGACCATGGTACCCAACGCCGACAGTTTCTCAAGTTGCAGGATGCGGCTGTATTCCGTGTTGAAGCGCAGCAACTGGTGCTCGAGGTCGTGCTGGCGCCGGTAATCCCTCTCCACACGGTCGAGGGCAAGATAAAACACCCCAAGCACGCCAATCGCGGACAATAGGCTGATGGCCGTGACGGCGATGATCGACCACTGAAAAGTGGTTTCCAGCGCGGTGATGTCGCGAATCACCACCACGTCGCCAATGTGGCGCTGACCAGCATCCTTGAGGGGAACGGCGGCCAGATGCAGCGACCGTCCTCGGTCTTCAATTTCCGCCGTGTGTCCGGCGAGCAGGCCCTGGAGTGTGAGGTCATCCAGCGCCGCAGGCAGCTGGTCAATCGTCTGTGCCAACGCGACATGGCTCTTCAAACGCTCCCAGTTTCCCTCACGCTTCATCAAGGCCTGACCGTTCTGCCATTGCTGCTGCGACACCATGTGCTTGTCCACCAGCACCAGCATGTCAACCGACAAGCTCTCCCTGATTTCGCTGATCAGATGCTCAATCTCTTCACCGATCTCGAGGTAGCCGACAACATGGCCGTCGCGTTGCCAGGGCATGACCAGCCTGAGTGTAAGTGTTCCCAAGGCACCCAGTTCCAGACCATGCACCGCAACCTGCATATCTCTTGCCTTGACAGTCGTGAGTCGGTCTATCTTGTCGCCGAACTCATTGGGGCTGTGGAAGCGATAGAGGTTGATCAAGTCCGGACCGGTGAGATACAGATGCGTGATCCGGTGCTGGTCGCGCAAACTCGCGAACAAAGGGCCCAGTTGCCGGGACAGCGCCTTGCGGTCGAGATTGAGAAACGCCTGTTCGATGGACTGATTTGTCATCATCGTCCTCATCGTCGCCATCATCAGGTTGGTGTCCTTGTCCAGCTTCTGCACGAAAAGCTTGCCGACGGCGGCCGTACGCTCGGCAATATCCTGATCGCGAATGTCCGCTTCGACCCGAAGAATGGCGACCGCAAACACACCCATGATAAAGATGAGCACGAGTGCCAAGGGGGCGATGAAACGTGCCTTGACGCGACGGGGCTTTCTAGTCGGGCGCGCAGGACTGGTTTGGGTCATCGGCGGAGTGTGCCGTGTACATAGTCACTACGCAACAAGCGGACGCTTTGTCAAGGCAAAAGCATGCTTTCGAGCCGGTCTGGCGCTCTTCGTCCAACTGAATTCGTTTGTCGTTGTACCGGGATGTTGCGCCATGCAAGAGGAATGCTTGAACTTTTACCTTAGCCGATACCCCGCGTGACAGGCAACACAGGTCTGCGTCAGCGTCGCCAGGGTGGCCAGCGATTTGCCCAGGTCACGATCGATGGACGATTCCTGTGCAGTCAGCGCAAACCGGCTGGCGGCGCGATGCATGGCCGTACCGGCCTCCTGCATGCCCTTCGGCATGTATTTGGCCACTTCGTGTGCACCATGCAGTTGAAGCGAGCTCATGCCCAGCCGTTGTTCGGCGATTTCCGCTGCGGCGTCATAGCGCTGTTGCGCCAGTCGCTCCTGAATCTCGGCCAGCGCCAGCAGGTGATCGCGCATGTTGCTCAGGGTGTGGTCGCGCAGTTGCGTCGGAAAACGAACCAGCACCGGTTTGACGGCAGGCGGCATCGCGGCCCTTGTTTTTGGCGCCGGCTTTTCCATTTGCGCCATGTGCGCCGCGTGATCCATTTGATGTGCGTCGGGTTTGCCGAGGGAAGGCTGTGCGATAGCGGCCAGCAGGCCGGCAAGGGTGAGGGCGATGCGAACCGACATGGTGTGGTGTCCGGGCAAGAGGGGTGATGGCAAGCCTAGCAATGATGCGCTGTCGGCTCTATGATTGTGATCATATGAGAGCCCACGCCAAGGCCCAGACTGCCGTGATAGCCGGGACAGATGTCGGCGCCGACAGCTTGCCGCTGCTGGCCGGATTGTCGCCGCGGCGGCAGGCGCTGGCGGCGGGGACCGCGCTGTTTCGTCAGGGTGATCGTACCGTCGGCATTTATATCCTCCAGCGCGGTGCGCTGCGCTTGCAGCGGGTTACCCCGGATGGCGCGGCCGTGACCCTCCATCAGGTGCGAGCGGGCGAGATGTTCGCCGAAGCCTCGCTGTTCGCCGCGCGCTACCATTGCGACGCGATTGCCGAAAGCGACAGCGTGGCGGGGCTGTATCCGAAGGCTGCGCTGGCAACACGTTTGCGCCACGACCCGGAGGCTCTGTGGAACTTCACTGGCGATTTGGCGCGGCGTTTGCAAGGCATGCGCCAACGCTATGAACTCAAACAGATACGCTCGGCCCCGCAGCGTGTGCTGCAGTTTCTGCGCCTGCGCTGCGATCCCGCTGGACGTTATTGCGTGCAGGGTTCGCTGAAGGATATCGCCGCCGAGCTTGGGCTGACGCATGAAGCGTTGTATCGGGCGCTTGCCTTGCTGGAAAGGCAGGGAAGCATCGCACGACTCGACGGCTATCTTTGTCTGGCGGCCCCGGTCAAGCGCTGAGCGCGCAAGGTGCTGCGGGTTTGATGAACTTGCGCCGGCGATAAAACTCGGCGCTGATGACACGGTGTCAATGGGCGCCTAGAGCGGCTTTCGGCGTGCTCCGCGCAAGGCGATGGTGGCCAGTGTCGCAAGCGCGAATGCCGCACCGCCGAGGAAGCTGAAGCGCGCGCCGAAACTGTCCCACAACAATCCGGCCAGTGCGCTGGCGCACAGCATGGCGATGCCGCTGAGGAGATTGAAGAAGCCGTAGGCGGTGCCGCGCAAATCGGCGGGCGCGGTGTCAGCCACCATGGTCGCCAGCAAGCCCTGGGTCATGCCCAGGTGCAGGCCCCACAAACCGATGCCGAGCCACAGGGTGCTCCAGTGCGTGCCATACGCCAGTGCCATATCGGCCGCGATCAGCACCACCAGGCCCCAAGTCAGCAAGCGGGAATGATTCATCGAGTCCGACAGTTTGCCAAAAGGATAGGCGCTGCAGGCGAAGACCACATTCATGGCGATCAGCACCAGTGGCGTCAGGGCCAGCGGCAATCCTCCTTGCTGTGCGCGCAAAACCAGAAAGGCTTCGGAAAAACGCGCCAGGGTAAACATGGCGCCGATGGCGACCACCCACCAGTAGGCCGCGGGCAGGCGACGCAGGTTTTCGCGGCGGATCGGATTGACGTGCTTGGCCGTGGCAGTGCGCTCGGGTTCGCGCACGCCGAAGGCCAGCAGCGCGACGGCGAGAAAGGCCGGGATTGCGGCGAACCAGAACACGGCGCGGATATCGTTGGCCCATAGCAGCATCAGCCCGATCGCCAGCAAGGGTCCAAGGAAAGCGCCGACGGTGTCGAGCGCCTGACGCAAACCGAAGGCCGCGCCGCGCACTGCCGCCGGTGCGATGTCGGCGATCAGCGCATCGCGCGGCGCACCGCGTATGCCCTTGCCGACGCGGTCGATGAGGCGCGCGGCCACCACCAGTCCGGCGCCGCCGGCCAGCGCAAACAGGGGCTTGGACAGCGCTCCCAGACCGTAGCCCAGCACCGTCAGCGGTTTGCGCTTGCCCCAGTAATCCGACAGTGCGCCGGAGAAAACCTTGACGATCAGAGCCGTCGCCTCGGCCGCACCCTCGATCAGGCCGATCACCAGCACGCTCATGCCCAGCGTGGTGAACATGAACACCGGTAGCAGGCTGTGGATCAGCTCTGACGAGACATCCATCAGCAGGCTGACGAAACCGAGCGCCCAGATGGCGCGCGGAATGTTCGGTTTGGATGGCTTGTCGGCAATCAAGCGGTTCTCCTCGCCGCCCTCAACTCAGCAGCACTGTCCCTTGCCATGCTCCTGTATCGGCGGGCAGGGTAGCGTGCCATAGGAGCAGAACACGCAGCAGTCGCCGGGTTTGGGTTTGAGCAATGCGTGGCAGTTTTCGCATTCATAAAACCACTGACAGGCGTCCGTGGGCATGGTTTCGGTTTTGAGGTGCCGGCAGTGCGGGCAGGTCAGGGTCGATTCGAGGATGACTGCTTTCATCAAGGTTCTGTCGCTGTTCGCGCGCCGCGCGTCGCTCAGGCGCCGGTGTGAATTCGCCGTGCCGCCAGCGCCGACTTTTCGGGTGTCAGGGATTCGAGTGGCAGGGTGAGAAAGGCAAGGATACGTTTTTCCAGCGCCTGATAGGTTTCCTCGAAAGCCTCGCGTCGGTCCGCTGCTGCGACCTGGGTCGGATCGGGAATGCCCCAGTGCACCGCGGTCGGGCGTCCGGGCCAGACCGGGCCGCGCGCATCGGCCGCGCTGCCGCAAACGGTGACGACGAAATCAAAATGATCGGGGCCAGGATTGGGCGCGGAATTCGGCGATGGCGATACGGGTGAGACCGAAAACTCCTTCCAGGATTTGCTGCGCGCAGCGGCCATGGCGATGCCGTGGGCTTGCAATGTCTCCAAGGCCAGCGGATTGACGGCGCCGGCAGGTTCGCTGCCCGCCGACCAGGCGCGGACGCGGCCCGCACCGTGGTGGTTGAACAGTGCTTCAGCGAGGATGCTGCGTACCGAATTGCGGGTGCACAGCACGAGGATGTTGAAAATCTTGCTCATGACGTGGCTTCCTTTCATTCTCCATTCGTAGACGCGGGTGACAACAATTCAGTGTTGCCGCTCGCCTGGAGAATTGGTTTTGTTTCAGAAAATGTCTCTGCCCTCACCGGCTTCTTCCTCCGTCCGTCCGTCGCGAATATGATAGATCCGCTTGAAGGTCGGGATGATTTTTTCGTCGTGGGTAACGACGATGATGGCGGTCTGGTACTGGCTGGCCATTTGATTGAGGATGCGCATGACAGCGAGTGCCCGCTCGCTGTCCAGCGGCGCGGTCGGTTCGTCGGCAAGAATCACCGGCGGCTGGTTGGCCAGCGCCCGCGCGATCGAGACGCGCTGCTGTTCGCCGCCGGACAATTCGCTCGGTTGCGCGCGGGCGCGGTGCGCCACATCGAGCGCCTGCAGCAGTTCCAGCGCGCGCGCTCGCGAGGCGCCGTTCGGCCTCCCGGCCAGCATCGGCAGCAGGGCGATGTTGTCGGTGACGTCGAGAAAGGGAATCAGATACGGCGCCTGGAAAATAAAGCCGATGCTGTCGCGTCGCAGCGCGCGAAGGTCTTTGGTTTTCCAGCCGTTCTGCTTGCTGTCGTAAATTACGTCGCCGCCCAGGGTCATGCGCCCGCGAGTGGGTTCGATCACCGCGCCGAGGCACTTGAGCAAGGTGGTCTTGCCCGAGCCGCTGGGGCCGACCAGGCCGACCACTTCGCCCGGCGCGATGCTCATGTTGACGTCCTTCAGTGCCTCGACGGCGGTGTCGCCTTCGCCGTAGCGCTTGCTCAGACCTTCGATGTGGATGCCCTTGTCCATCTCAGCCGCCGATCGCCGTGGCCGGATCGACCTTGAGCGCGACCCGGATCGCCAGAGTGCTGGCCAGGGTGCACACCAGCATGACGATGGCAAACGCGGTCAGCGCGTCGGCCGGTTCCAGCAGCACATATTTTGGAAACGCCGGCGCCCACAGCGTGGCGGAAATCTTGCCCACCACGAAGCCGATCACGCCCAATCCCAGCGCCTGCTGCAGGATCATCCCGGCGATGCTGCGGTTGCGGGTGCCGATCAGTTTCAGCACGGCGATTTCGCGGATCTTGCCCAGGGTCATGGTGTAGATGATGAAGGCGACGATGGCGGCGCTGACAATGGTCAGGATCGCCAGGAACATGCCGATCTGCTTGGCCGAGGTGGCGATCAGTTTGGCCACCAGGATTTCTTCCATGTCGTCGCGGGTGTAGGCCTGCAGGTGCTTCCAGCGACGTATCTCCTGCGCCACGCTGTCGGCCGGATAGCCGTCCGCCAGGCGCACCAGCACTGCATTGACATTGCGATTGCTGGTCTGCGAGGCGTTGATGGCGTCGACCAGGCCGGGCACGCCGGGACGATTCAGGGCGGGGTTGGCGGCAGTGCGCGCGCGGTCGCTGACAATGGCGTCGTTGTCCTTGAGAAACTGCGCTTCCTGGGCGTCCTTGAGCGGAATGAAAAGCATCGGATCGCCACCCGAAGACACCATGCGCCGGGTCAAGCCCACCACGACATACTCGTGCCGCCGAACCCGCACGCGTTCGCCCAGCGCGAGGCCGGTCTTGACGTCGGCGATGGCTTCGTAGTGGCTGCGCAGCAGGCGCCGTCCGGCGATCAGGTAGCCCGGTTCGCCGGGCTGGCCGGGCTCGAAGCCCACCACCATGGTGCGCCGGTCGGTGTCGCCGCTGCTCACTTGCATGGTCAGATAGCTGACGTTGGCCGCCTGCTCGACACCGGGCAGGCCCAGCACGCTGCGATAGACATCGTCCTTGATGGTGGAGGCTTCGGCATACGGTCCCTGGGTGTCCTTCTGCACCACCCAGAGGTCGGCGCCGCTGTTGGTGAGCAATACCTTGGCGTCATCGACCATGCCGCGATACACGCCGGCCATGGTCAACGTGGCGCCGATCAGCAAGCCCAGCCCGATTCCGGTGAGGACGAACTTATCCCAGGAATGCAGGATGTCACGGCCGGCCAGACTGATCATGGCCGGCTCATTTGCCTGCGGCGCTCGGGGCGGCGGCGATCAGGGAAGAAACGACTTTGGTGCGGGTGTTCGCGCTCAGATCGCGCTCGCTATGGGTGATCACCGCATCACCTTCCTTGAGTCCATCGAGAATTTGCAGCATGCCGTCGGCGCCGGCCACACCGGTTTTGACGGCAACGAAACGCAGACCGTCGGCGGTTTGCAGCCAGACGCCGCTCTTGCCGTCGCGCTGGCGCAAGGCTGCATTGGGCACCACCAGCGCCGCCTTGATGGCTGGCAGGCGCAGCGTGATTTCGCTCATTTCGCCGACCGAGACGCCAGTGGGAACGGAGTCGAAGCTGACCTGCGCCACGCGCTCTTCCGTCACGCTGTCGCTGATCAATTCGATGCGGGCGACTTTGCCCGGAAACGTCTGTTGCGGCCGCGAGCGCAGCACGATCTCTGCCGGCAGATCGGGTGCCAGGCCAGTCGAGCGGTTTTGGTCGAGCCGCAGCTTGACCCAAAGGCTGTCGGGCGCGATCAGGCGCAGTACCGCCTGACCCGCGACAACCGTCGAACCGGCTTCGGCGTCGCGTGCCGTCACGATGCCATTCACCGGCGCCTGCAAACGCAGGTTGGCGCGCTGCTGCTGCGCGCCGTCGCGCTCGGCGCCGAGGCGCGCGAAGTCCTGCCGGGCAGCCGCCAGGGCGGACTCGGCAGCGGCCATCTGGGCATCGGCCGATTTCAGTTCCTGCGATTTTCCTTCCGACACGCTGATGCTGACAAAGCCCTTGCGGCCCAGGTCGTCGTAGCGATTGGCGTTGGCGGCGGCAATCCGGCGCCGGGCGACGCTGTCGGCAAGTTGCGCTGCCGCGGTGTCGACCGCATTTCTGGCCCGCGCGGCGGCGGCGCTTGTGGCGGCGTAGCGCTGATCCAGGTCCACCGGTTCCATTTCCGCCAATACCTGGCCTGCGGTTACCTGTTCGCCGACATCCACCTTTACGCTGCGCACCCGTCCCGCGCTGGTGGGACCGACCAGATAACTGCGCCGGGCTTCGACCACACCAATGCCGAACAGCATCGGCGCGATATCAGCGCGCGCTACCGTTGCGGTGACGACGCGGACCGGTGCCAGTGGGCCGCTGCGGGCCAGCACCCAGACGAAGGCCGCGATCAGGATAGCCGCCGCGGCGATGAAGCCGAAACGGCGGAGGCGTTGAGTGTTCATTAGGGATTGACCGTCGCCGAGCCTGGTTTCACCGCGCGCATGGCGACAAAGGCGATGGTGATCCAGAACACCGAGCGGATTGCCAGCGCGCCGACCGTGCGCATCTCGAAGGCTCCCCCCGTCGTGGCGTAGACCGCCATTGCCAGAGACACGATCACCGTGGCTGCGGCGAGCAACACGGCAAGCGTTGCGGCCCAGGGTTTCGCGCCGAGCAGGCCGGCGCCGGCGATGACATAGAAAAAGCCGGCTGTGAAGTTGAACCAGAGCACGAAGGGCACGACATTGCCCAGCGCGGCCTGCGCTTCGGCACTACCGAACAGTGCGCGCCCGCCACTGAAAATGGTCAGGGTGCCAAAGGCGAGGGCGGCGATAGCCAGCCATTTGATGAGATGGGGATTCGAGTTCATTGATTGCTCCGTATGCCACGACGATAAATTGCGAAAGCGCCCGGTGCTTCGGTACGCATCTGTTCAACCTTGCCACTCAACAGCGATTGCATGACCAAACCCTGAATGCAGCCGATGAAGGCGACGACTGCCGCTGCGGTCTCCACCTCGGCTGCGACCTCGCCTTGAGCTTTTCCGGCTTCGACCAGCCCCGTGAGCCGTGCGCGATAGCCCGCGATCATGGTGCGGGCCATGCGCTTGGCGGCGGTGTCTTCGGCACGCTGCAACTCGCCGAAGAGCAAGCGGGGCACGCCGGGGTGACTGATGACGAACTCGATATGGGTCTTGAACACGGCCTCCAGCGCAACAAGTGGCGACGCCACGCCGGCAATGGCTTTGTCGACCTTTTGCAGCAAGCGCTCCGCCACCCATTCCATGACCGCCTGCCAGATCGCGTCCTTGCTTGGAAAGTGGCGAAACAGCGCACCTTGGGTCAGGTTCATGCGCTTGGCGATCGCCGCAGTGGTGATGTCGCCGGGATTCTGCTCGGCAGTCAGATCGACCACAGCCTCGACGGTAACGGCCCGCCGTTGATCGGCGGGCAAATTCCTCGGCTTTGTCTTGATGTCCATTGTTGCCCGAATCAAAAGATAGTAAACGGTTACTATCTTATGGGCGTTCATTCATTGCGTCAAGAGTGCTTGTTGTAAGCGCATGTTTCCCGGGGTAAATGTGAAATTATTGACTCGGAGCGAGGCCGATCATCATACGGCGCGAACCAGGCAGCCATCCCCCGCGGCACAGAATGGCCGGGGAGGAACTTGCTTGCCCGATTCAGCTTGCTGCGGCGGCAAGAGCGCCGCGATCCGTCGCAAGTATCTTAGGGATGCGGCTGAAACAGGGCGCCACTTCTCACGCCGCCTATCGTCTTCACCAAGGTCAGGGTCCAGATGCCTGCCAGCAGGGTCCAGGAAAGCCAGCCGAAAGCCAGCGGCGTGGTCAGTCCGGTCGCTTCGCTCAATCGCTGACTGCCAAGCGTGAAGGCACCCAGGGGGAAAGTGAATGCCCACCACGCAAGCGAGAACGGCAGCGGTGCGATTTTCCTCACCGACCAGGTGAACAGCATGGACAGCACCAGCCAGAACGCGCCGAAACCCCACAGCAGGAACACCGCCATCAAGTAGGGCGCCCTGTCTCCAGCAAATGGTGCCACCGCGACCAGGTTCAGCACACTGATGACGGTCACGCCAAGGGGAGCGAGATTGATCCAGAAGGTCGGCGCCAGGGTCGGCGGCAGGCGCTTGTGCACATAGAAGCGGTGGAAGGCCAGCGCCAGCAAGGCCGTGTACATGAATATCCCGGCGCCGAGGCTGATGCCGTTGATGGTTAGCGCCAGATCGCGCAAAGCCTCGGGCTGAGCGGCAAGCAAGGGGCCGCCAGCGACCGGGATGACGACGAGGCCGACCGGCGGCATGAATATGCCGGGCGTGATGTGGTCGAGATTGACATGCTCGCCTTGCAGGATGGAGATCAACACCGCCAGCGTGAGACCGAACAGCAGCGCCACGCCCAGCCACCATGCCAGCAGCGCGAGGGATTCGTGGCCGCCGAAGGCAAGCAGCTCACCGGCTAGCACCAGCAGGGCGATGGCGTAGGCTGGATAGAAGTTGGCGGCGACCGGGTGCCTGAAGGTCGCGACCACCGCCGGCCAGGCCAGTACCCAGCGCAGCAACCAGGGAATGCTGATGGCCAGAAACAGCACCACGTTGAACCAGTGCAGTACCCATGCCAGGGTGCCAAGCGCGGGCACCTGATGCGAGAAATGCAGCGTCGCCAGGGCGAAGGCGCCGGTGCCCATGACCGCGCCGGCCCAGCCGGGGGCGAAGGTCTTGACGATGAGCGAAAAACTGACGGGAAGAGGTGGGCTTGCGTTCATGTCGGTAGGCCGGTCAATGGTTGGGCGCAACCATGGTCGAGTCCGTCGATTTCAATCTGGATCGTCGGGTGCGTGATTTCGAAGCGGTGGTGCAGTTGATGGGCGAGCTGATCCAGAAACACGTCTCCCGGATGTCCATCGGGCATGACCAGATGCACGGTCAGGGCAATCTCGGTGGTGCTCATCGACCAGACGTGCAAGTCATGGATTTCCGTCACGCCGGGCAGCTCGCGCAGGGCGGCGTCGACATTGGCAAGATCCACGCTCTCTGGTACGCCGTCGAACAACAAATGCAGCGATTGGCGGAACAAGCCCCAGGTGCCCGCGATGATGACCAACGCGATCGCGATGCTGGTCAGCGGATCAAGCCAGGCCCAACCGCTGCGCAGATACAAGAGACCGGAGGCCACCACGCCCAGCGACACCAGAGCGTCGGCTGCCATGTGCAGAAAGGCGCCGCGAATGTTCATGTCGGTTTTGCTGCCGCTCATGAACAGCGCCGCCGTCGCGCCATTGACCGCGACACCGATGCCAGCCACGATGATGACGGTCAGCCCGTCGGTCGGTGCCGGTGTTTGCAGGCGATGCGCCGCCTCCCAGAGTAGCGAGCCCATGGCGACCAGCAGCAACACGGCGTTGGCGAAAGCGGCAAGGATGGAGGCGCGCGCCCAGCCATACGTGTGGCGGTGATCGGGCATGCGACGTGCCGCCAGCGCGGCAACCCAGGCCAGCACCAGGCCGGCGACGTCCGAGAGGTTGTGGCCGGCATCGGCCAGCAGCGCCAGCGAGCCCACCTGCCAGCCGTAAAAGGCCTCGATTGCGACAAAGCCGATGTTGAGGCCGATGCCGATCGCAAAGGCGCGATCGAAGGTCGCGGGTCCGTGATGGTGGTGAGTGTGTTGGTTCATTGCGCCTGTAAAAAAACAGGCCGCAACGCGGCCGGTTTCTACTCGGGGCGCGGCAGCCTACTTGAAGATTCCCGCAGCCTTCATGCGGTCACAGCCATTGTAGCGAGGAGTGGGCAGGGTGACACCTTTCTCCTTGGCGCGAACCGCCATCGCGGCGTGGTGCGCTTCCTGGGCGGCCTTGCATTCCTCGTAAGTCTTGGCCGCCATCATCGAACCATGATGCGCGGTGCGCTCCTCGGCACTCATCAGCGCCCAGCCGGGCGTGTTGTCCTTGTCGAAGTTGAAGCGTGGCCCCATGCCCATGCCCGGACCCATGCCACCGCCTTGACCCATGCCGGGTCCAGGACCCTTGCCCGGGCCTCCGCCCTGCTGCGCCATAAGCGGAGCCGAAAGCGCCAGCCCGAGGACCGACAGAAAAGCAACCTGTGCAAGTTTCATGATGACTCCCATTCAGTGGTTAGAAAACATCTATTGATACTTCCCATGACTCACTGTGAGAATAGATTGAACGGCCGCATTTTCAAGGCCGAAAGAGTGAGCAAATGTGACAAATGAATTGTCAGTTGCGGGATGTCTGGGCGCATGTTTGCCACGCTTGATACCTGCCCAAAAGTCGGCACTGGCGCCACGGCGGCGGCCGGGCTTTCCGTGTCGGGAAAACGCAAACTGGCGCAATTCGTCCCTGGCAGGCAAAATCGCTTTTTGAGTTCAATCATTTGCTTCCATGGTTAGCCGCCGGCAGTTCATGCGAGGTGATTTCAAGGCCCGCCAACCCATCCAGCGCCCGCCCTGGGCGTTACCCGAAGAGGCGTTTATCGCGGCCTGTACGCGTTGCGGCGAATGCATCGCGGTATGCCCGACAAAAATTCTGGTCAAGGTGCGCGGCTATCCGGAGGTGGATTTCAAGCGCGGAGAATGCACCTTCTGCGGCGATTGCGCCGCTGCCTGCAAAGACGGTGCCTTGCCTCTGGCGGGCAGCACGGGCGTGCCGTGGCGGATTCGGGCAGTGATCGCGGAAAGCTGCCTGCCGCGGCGGGGTGTGGAGTGCCGAAGCTGCGGAGACTATTGCGCGGAGGAAGCGATCCGCTTCAGCCCGCGCCTTGGCGGCCCCCCGGTGGCCGAAGTCGAGCGCGATGCCTGCACGGGTTGTGGCGCCTGCGTGGCGCCTTGCCCGGTCGCTGCAATCAGTCTGGCCTGAAATCTCCCGCACAACCCATTGGCGCACTCGCCGCCGGGTTGCGTTGAATCCTGATACTTATTTGATATTGCCGGTGAAGCGGTTTTCAACCAGGGCCGGCGCATCGACTTGCGGCACATGGCACTGCACGCAGACGTAGCGCGAAGCATCGAGCGTAGTGGACTTGGCGAGAAAATGGCTGTCGCCCAGTTTCGGTGACTTTTTCTTCTCGAAATTGGCCGGGCCGTGGCAATCCATGCACTGGTTTTCGGCGAGATTGATATCGTCGAAATTATTCACGGCGTGCGGGATTACCGGCGGTTGCTGGACGAAGGTGCGGGCCACGACGGGTTGCGTGCCGGGCCGATGGCCGGCATATTCCTTGGCGGCGGGTGCCGGGTCGGCGGCGGCGACATCGATGCCGCGCAATGAAGTCAGGGGCTCATAGCCGGCGCAACCCACAACGACAGTCAGCAGCGAAGCGAACAGGATGGTGACGATTTTCTTCATGATGGACTCCCCAGACGAAATTGAATGTTGATCACTTTGGCGCCGCTTGCGGGGCGCCGGCTATGGGTGCGACGGTATTGGAAAAACGGCTGCCGAAGACAAACACGTCCTTCGAGCAGACGTCGATGCAACGACCACAGTTGGTACAGTTGGCGTCCAGAATCAGGGGCGGCGTGCCCTTGATGGACTTCAGTGCCGGTCGGATCACTTGCGGTTCCGGACAAACGGCGAAACAATCCATGCAGTCGTTGCAGGCAGCGCGCTGCGGCAGCTGCACTCGCAGTATGGAAAGCCTGCCAACCAGGTTGTAAAACGCGCCCACCGGGCAAAGGTGCCCGCACCAGCCGTGGCGCATGACAAACAGGTCGAACAGGAAAACCGCCAACAGTACCGCCCAGGCCAGGCCGAGGCCAAAGAACAGTCCGCGATGCATCATGGATACGGGATTCACCATTTCCCAGGCGATGCTGCCGGTCATTGCCGCCGCGATCAGCGTCATGCCGAGCACCCAGTAGCGCGTCGGACGGCTGATATGCGCGCTGCCCTTGATGCCGAGCCGCACGCGCAACCAGTAGGCCGCATCGGTCAGCAGATTGACCGGGCAGACCCAGGAGCAGTAACTGCGACCGCCGACCAGCAGATAGAAAGCCAGCACGATCGCCGCTCCGGTCCAGGCCAGTTTCTCCGGCAGCTGCCCGGTAACGAGAGACTGCAGGATGATGTAGGGATCGGTCAGCGGCAGGAAGTTCAGGGTATGGCTGAAGTTCAGATTGCCCTTGACGATCCAGATGCCGAACCAGGGTCCGAGCAGGAACAGCAACAGAATGCCGAGCTGGCTGCTGCGGCGCAGGAGCAGCCATTTGTGCGCGGCCAGCCAGCCTTTCGCGACGATGGCTTCGGCACCGGGGCGCAAGGGCGTCGTGCTCACAGCTTGTCTCCCTGCAGCGCCTTGGGCAATCCGGTTGCGCTGCCCGGCGGAGCGTCGGCGGGCGGACTCGAAGACAAGCCCTTGCCGTGCTCATACTGCATACCTTCGGGCAGGTTGTAGCGGTGCTCGACTTCCGGCGCAACCAGACTGCCGCCGGCTTTTTCCTTCTCCACCCAGCCGAGCCGATAGTGCGTGCTCAACTGACCCTTGGCCATGTAGAGCGGGAGCACTTTGATCGATGCCACTTCGGTCGGGCAGGCTTTTTCGCACTTGCCGCAGCCCGTGCAGTGTTCCGAGTGCACCACGGGAAGAAACAGGGTGTGCTTGCCGGTGCGCGGATTGTTCAGCGGATCGAGGGTGATCGCCTTGTCGATTACCGGGCAGACCCGATGGCAGATGTCGCAGCGCAAGCCGAGAAAATTGAGGCAGGTCTCGTGATCGACCAGTACCGCCAGGCCCATTTTCGACTTGTTGATGTCCGTCAGCGCATGATCCAGCGCGCCGGTCGGACAGGCCTTTACGCACGGGATGTCCTCGCACATCTCGCAGGGCAGTTGCCGCGCGACGAAGTAGGGCGTGCCGGTCGAAATCGGCTCTTCGGGCTTGGCCAGATGCAGGATGTCGAAGGGGCAATCGCGCACGCACAGACCGCAACGGATGCAAGCCGCCGAGAATTCGGCTTCCGCCAAGGCGCCCGGCGGGCGCAAGGCGGCTGGCGGCAAGGCCTTGGCGTGTTTGGCATACAGTCCGACGCCCAGTCCCAGCAAGCCGACGCCGCAGGCCATGCGGGCGGTATCGGCGAGGAACTGGCGACGGGCCGCCGCGCTGGGTTTGGTCTCGTTGTCCATTGACTCTGGCAGGGGAGCGCATCTCCCGAGGGGCTCCCCAAATTCTCCAGACCAGGGTCAGACCTTGACCACTTTGGCGGCGCACTTCTTGAAATCCGTTTCCTTCGAAATCGGACAAGTCGCGTCCAGGGTGAGCTTGTTGACCAGGCGATGCTCGTCGAAGAATGGCACGAAGATCAGCCCCTCGGGCGGTTTGTTGCGGCCCTTGGTGTCCACTCTCAACTGGATTTCGCCGCGCCGCGAGGAAACCTTGACCAGATCATTGCGCTTCAAACCGCGCTTCTCGGCATCCTTCGGGTGCATCCACACCACCGCGTCGGGAAAGGCCTTGTACAGCTCGGGGGCGCGCCGCGTCATCGAGCCGGTATGCCAGTGCTCGAGTACGCGTCCGGTGCACAACCAGAGGTCGTATTCCTTGTCCGGCATCTCGGCTGCGGGCTGGTAGGGCAGGGCGAAGATCACTGCCTTGCCGTCGGGCTTGCCATAGAACTTGATGTCCTCGCCCTTCTTCACGTAGGGGTCATAACCCTCGCGGAAGCGCCACAGGGTTTCCTTGCCGTCGACCACCGGCCAGCGCAGGCCGCGCGCCTTGTGATAAGTGTCGAAGGGCGCCAGGTCGTGATGGTGGCCGCGGGTGAAGCCCGCATACTCTTCGTACAACCCTTTCTGTACGTAGTAGCCGAAATGCTCGGTTTCGTCGTTGGTGTAGCCGGCCCAGGCGTGGGCATTCACTTTTGCCGCCTCGCTCTTCGGGAATTGATTGACCTGGCCATTGGCATACAGCACGTCATAGAGCGTCTTGCCCTTCAGTTCGGGCGCTTTCGCCAGCAGATCCGCCGGCCAGACTTCTTCAACCTTGAAGCGTTTGGCAAACTCCATGTACTGCCACAAGTCAGATTTCGACTCGCCGGGCGCGCTGACCTGCTGGCGCCAGAATTGGGTGCGACGCTCGGCGTTGCCGTAGGCGCCTTCCTTTTCCATCCACATCGCGCAGGGCAGGATCAGGTCGGCGGACGTCGCCGATACGGTCGGATAGACATCGGAGACGACGACAAACGCCTTCGGATTGCGCCAGCCCGGGTAGATCTCGTCATTGACGTTCGGCCCGGCCTGCATGTTGTTGGTGGTCGAGGTCCAGTAGAAGCCGATCTTGCCGTCCTTCAGCATCCGGCTTTGCAGCACGGCGTGGTAACCGACCTTGCCGGGCAGCGTGCCTTCCGGCAACTTCCAGGCTTTTTCGCAAATCGCGCGGTGCTTCGGGTTCATCACCACCATGTCGGCGGGCAGGCGATGGGCAAAGGTGCCGACTTCGCGTGCCGTGCCGCAGGCCGAGGGCTGGCCGGTCAGCGAGAAGGGGCCGTTGCCCGGTTCCGAGATCTTGCCCACCAGCAGATGCACGTTGTAGATCATGTTATTGACCCAGGTGCCGCGTGTGTGCTGATTGAAGCCCATGGTCCAGTAGGAGCAGACCTTGGTTTTCGGGTCGGCATAGGTTTTGGCCAGGGCTTCGAGCTTGTCCTTGGGTACGCCGGAGATTTCGTGCGCCTTGTCCACTGTGTACTCGGAGACGAACTTGGCGAACTCGTCGAAGGTGATCGGCTTGGCGTTGTTCGGGTTGCCCTTGGGCTTGCCGTCGGCGCCCGGATAGCCATTGTTGTTCGCCACCTGCTCACGCGGATCGTTCGGTCGCAGGCCGTAGCCGATGTCGGTCACGCCCTGGGCGAAATTGACGTGCTTGGCGACGAAGTCCTTGTTCACCGCGCCGCTCTGAATGATGTAGTTGCAGATGTAGTTGAGGATGGCCAGATCGGACTGCGGATGGAAGATCAGCTCCGCATCGGCCAGCTCGCAGGAGCGGTGGCTGAAGGTGGACAGCACACTGATCTTGCAGTGGCTGGCGGTCAGCCGGCGATTGGTGATGCGCGACCAGAGGATGGGGTGCATCTCGGCCATGTTGGCGCCCCACAGCACGAAGGCGTCGGCGTGCTCCATGTCGTCATAGCAGCCCATCGGCTCGTCGATGCCGAAGGTACGGATGAAGCCGGCGACGGCGGAGGCCATGCAGTGACGAGCGTTCGGGTCGATGTTGTTGGTGCGAAAGCCCGCCTTCATCAACTTGGAGGCGGCGTAGCCTTCCCACACCGTCCATTGACCGGAGCCGAACATGCATAGGCCGTCGGGACCCATGGTCTTCATGGTTTCCTTGGCCTTCGTCGCCATGATGTCGAACGCCGCATCCCAGGAGATCGGAGCGAACTCGCCGTTCTTGTCGAACTTGCCGTCTTTCATCCGCAGCAGGGGCTTGGTCAGGCGATCCTTGCCGTACTGGATCTTGGAGAGGAAATAACCCTTGACGCAGTTCAGGCCCTTGTTCACCGGCGCATCCGGGTCACCCTGCGTGGCCACCACGCGACCATCCTTGACGCCGACCAGCACGCCGCAACCGGTGCCGCAGTATCGACAGACGCCCTTGTCCCAGCGCACGCCGTCGGCGCTTTGCGGTGTCGCGGCGAACGCCACACCGGGGATGCTGATACCGGCCGTGGTGGCGGCAGCGGCAATCGCGTTGGTCTTGATGAACTCACGTCGCGTCAATTTCATTTCAGATCTCCTTGTAGTTGCGGCATCACCTGCGGGCTAGCCTCCACTGAAACTTCGTTTTCCGGGTCAGATTCGGTTTGGTGGTACACCATCGCGGACGACATCACGCCGTCCAGCGCACCGATGCGCTCATAGGCGGCGACATTGCTGCCGTCGTCTTCGGTTTCTATGGTGACGATGATTTTTCCTTCGGGCGAGACGGCGTGCACTTCAACACCCGCCATTTCGGCCAGTCCGGCCTGAACGGCCTGTGCATGGCCCGGGCGGGCGTGGACGATTGCGCTTGATATGTTCATTCCTGACTCCTGCAATCCGGCACTGCCAGACGCTGCCGGTATGGTCGCCGTGCCGCAATCACCATCTCGCTGCCATGGGAATGTGCACACGCAGCATCCTAGGCCTGTCTCGAATGACGGCCTTGATATTGGTCAAGGATCATAAAATTTACACTCCGGCGCAAGCGGTGTCGCCCGGGAGAGGACTTCGCGACAGGTTCTCGAACCTGTCGGGGCTTTGCGACGAGTCAG
>JAIPCT010000063.1 GCA_021738065.1 Burkholderiaceae bacterium | reverse complement strand
ACGGCGAAAGTCAAAGTCGAAGCGTTGGCCACGGAGAGCACAGAGGCAATCAAATGAAATATTCTGGTTTTCGCCGTGTCGCCGTGCGCGCCGTGGTCAAAAGAGGACTCTAAACCATGACATCCCGTGACGACATTCTTGGGCGCGTGCGCAATGCTTTGCATCGTAATGGCAGCAATGCCGCCATCGCTCGCGAGGAGATGCTGGCGTCGCTGGCGGGCCGTGTGCACGGCCCGAAACCGGGTATCGATCCTGCACCGCAGGCGCTGCTTGATCGCTTCCGGCTCAAGTCCGAAAAACAGTCGAGCACCGTGGATGTCGTGGCGCGGGAGGGGGATGTGCCGGCCGCCGTCGCCCGTTATCTGACATCGATGAATCTGCCGACTTCGGCCGTAGCCTGGCCGACGCTCGCGACGCTGGACTGGGCAGGTGCCGGCCTCGCGGTCGAGGGACGCGCGGCGCGCGACGCGGACCTGGTGGGCATCACCGGCTGTTTCTGCGCCGTGGCGGAAACCGGTTCGCTGATGCTGTGCTCGTCTGCGGAGACGCCGTCGACCGTCAGCCTGCTGCCGGAGACGCATGTCGCGGTGGTCCAGGCCGCGCGCATCGTGCCATACATGGAAGACGCCTGGGCGCTGGCGCGGCAGGAGCTTGGCGCTTTGCCGCGGGCAGTCAATTTCATTTCCGGCCCGTCGCGCACCGGCGACATCGAACTGACGATCGTGCTCGGCGCGCATGGGCCGTATCGAGTGCATCTCATCATTGTGGAGACGTGAAATGCATCGACTGATTGCTGTGATTGCCTTGTTGTTCGCCGTCTCGCCAGCGCCGACTTTGGCGCAGATGGGCGACGAGATTCTGCCGCCGGCATTTGTCGAAACCCTGCTTGAGCTGCCGGATGACGCGGCCCAGGCGGCAAAAACCGGCAAACGCCTGTTGCTGTATTTCGGCCAGCCGGGCTGCCCCTACTGCAAGGAGCTGATGCAGACCAGCTTCACGCAGAAAACCATCGTGGACAAGCTCGCCAAGCATTTTGTGCCGATGGCATTCAACCTGTTCGGCGACCGCGAGGTCACCTGGTTCGACGGCAAGCAGCGCAGCGAGAAGGAATTCGCGAAGTTCCTCAAGGTGCAATTCACACCGACTTTGCTGCTGCTCGACGAGAAGGGCAACATCATCGCCCGCATCAATGGCTTCTACCCGCCGCACCGTTTTTCGGCAGCGCTCGATTACTCGATCAAGCGCCTGGAAGGCAAGCTGCCGTTTGCCGAGCACATGAAGGCCGTGCCGCAAACCGGCGCCAATCCGAAGCTCAACGAGCAGGCGTTTTTCATGAAGCCGCCCTTTAACCTGGCCCGCAAACGCGGTGACAAGCCCCTGGCCGTGCTGTTCGAGACGCGTCATTGCGCGCCCTGCGACGAATTGCACAAGGAAGGTTTCAAACGCGAGAAGACATTGGCGGCAATGTCGCGCTTCGATATTGCGCGATTCTCGCTTTCCGGACGCGAGGCTCTGATCACGCCGGACGGACGCAACAGCAACGCCGAAGCCTGGAGCAAGGAACTGGGGGTCAGTTACACGCCGAGCGTGGTGTTTTTTGACGACCAGGGCAAGGAGGTCTTTCGCCTCGAAGCCTATCTGCGTCCTTTCCATTTCGCCGGGTCGTTTGAATACGTCGGCAGCGGCGCCTACCGCAAGGAACCGGAGTTTCAGCGCTTCCTGCAGAACAAGGCCGAGCACATGAAGGAAGCCGGCGAGAAACTGGAAATGTGGAAGTAGGGTTTTCTCTCAGCGGGAGCGGATGAACTGCTCGAACTCGGCCAGTGGCCGCGGCGGACTGAACAGATAGCCCTGATAGGAATGGCATCCGTGCCGTTCAAGAAATCCGCGTTGCGCTTCGGTTTCGACACCTTCTGCCATGACGTTCAGTCCGAGCCCTCGGGCCATGGTGATGATGGTTTGCGCCACGATGCCGTCGCTGGTGCTGTGGGGAAGCTTGAGCACGAAGGCACGGTCGATTTTCAGTTGATCGAGCGGCAGGCGTGTCAGGTAGGAAAGTGAAGAGTAGCCGGTGCCGAAATCGTCCAGCGAAAAGGTGATGCCCAGCTTCTTGATCGCCAGCATTTTCCGGATGGTTTCCTCGATGTTGTCCAGCACCAGATTTTCGGTCAGTTCCAGCTTCAATCGTGCCGGGTTAGCGCCGCTGGCTTCCAGCGTGCGGCGTACCTGATCGGCGAATCCCGCTTCACGAAATTCGCGCGGGCTGACATTGATGGCCAATTGCAGGCCGCACATCCGGGCGTCGCTCGACCATGCCTTGAGTTGGGCGCAGGCGGTTGCCAGCACCCAGTGGCCGATGGGCAGGATGAGTCCGGTTTCTTCCGCCAGCGGGATGAAACTGAGCGGCGACACCAGGCCGTGCTCCGGGCTTTGCCAGCGCAGCAGCGCTTCGGCGCCTATGACGCGACCGGCGCCGTCGATTTGCGGCTGGTAGTGCAGTTGCAACTGATTCAGTTCGAGAGCCCGGTGCAGACCGCCCTCGAGTTCATGGCGGTCCTTGGCGGCCTGGTTCATCGCCGCGGTGAAGAACTGCACATTGTTGCGCCCCGCCGACTTGGCGTGGTACATCGCGGCGTCGGCGTTTCGTGTCAGTGTTTCCGCGTTGTGGCCATCGTCGGGAAACACGGCGATACCTATGCTCGGCGTCGTGTGCAGTTCGTGACCATCGATGCGATACGGCACGCCGAGAGATCTCAAAATCTTTTCCGCCACACTGTCGGCCCCGACAGCATCAATATCCGTCAGTACCACCACGAACTCATCGCCGCCCAGGCGGGCGACCACATCGCTGTCGCGTACGCTGTCCGTCAACCGGGAAGCGACCTCTTGCAAGAGGCCATCGCCGACATGGTGGCCTAGGGTGTCGTTGATGTCCTTGAAACGATCCAGGTCGATGAACATCAAGGCGAGTTGGCGAGTATCGCGGCGGGCGGCAGCCAGCGCCTGATCAAGCCGCCCCTGCAGGTTGTAGCGGTTGGGCAGGCCGGTCAGGGTGTCGTGCAGCGCGAGCTGATTGATGCGCTCCTGCGCCGTTTTGCGCTCGGTGATGTCGGTAAAGCTGCCGATGTGGTAGTCGATTTCACCGCTTTTGTTTCTGACGGCGGAGATCGAGAGCCACTTTGGAAAGAAGCTGCCGTCCTTGCGCTTGTCCCACACCTCGCCCTGCCAGAAGCTCTCGTCGTTGATGGCCTGCCACATTGCCCGGTACTCGCCTGCCGTGGTGCGTCCCGCCGAGAGCATGCGGGGATTCTGCCCGCGGATTTCTTCCGCGTTGTAGCCGGTGAGTTGGGAAAATGTCTGATTGACCTCCAGGATGCGGTTATCGCGGTCGGTGATCACGATCGCCTCGCCGCTGTGTTCAAAAACGCTGGCGAGCAGGCGCAGTTGTTGTTCGGCCACCTGGCGTTCGCTGATGTCGCGCCACAGGGTATGCAGCAGGACTTCGCCGCTCATGGTGATGGGAGTCAGCGTCACCTCGACGGGAACCTGCGAGCCGTCGGCACGCAGGTGTGACCATTCGAATCGATGGAAACCCACTTGCAGGGCGGTACCGATCATGACGGCAGCCTTGGCTGCGGAAGCTTGTCCATCCGGCTGGAACTCGGGCGACAAATGGTCGGGGCGACGGTTGATGATTTCCTGCTTGTTGCCATAGCCGAGCAGTTTCACGGTGGCGGCATTGCAGTCGATAAAGCGGCCACCCTTGAGCAGCAGAATGGGGTCGGAGGCATCTTCGAACAGGTGCCGGAACACTTCCGCGCTTTCCGTCTTCTCGTCAATCAGGCGCTTTTCGCGCACCGCCATGCGCGCCAATCGCAGCAACAAGTGGCTCAGCAAGGCCAGCAGCAGCAAGCCGGAGGCAGCGACCATGGTGGCACGACCTTTCCAGCCGGCCAGCACATCGTCGTGGGCCAGGGCGGCGAGCGCGTAGAAGGGATAGCGTTCCAGCTTGCGAAAACTGAACGTTCGGATCACGCCGTCGGTGTTCGCCGGATACTCCAGGCTCGCTGCCATTTGGCCCGCGGTAATCGCGACACGTATCGGGTTGCTTTCCGGCAGCCCCCGGTTGATCTCGCTTTCGCGGCGCGGCGCGCCCACCACCAGGCTGAAGTCGTCGCTGCGGCGAATCAGTATCAAGCCGCGCGACCCGATCTCCATTGCGTCGAACTGTTTCTGGAAATGCTCAAGATCAATCCCCGCGACCACAATCCCGAGAAAGCGCCCTTGCTTGTCGCGCAGGGCCCTCGCCGCTCCCACGACTTCGCGGCCGGTCACTTTGGAAAACAGCACCCTGGAAAAAATCAGGCCCGCCTCGGGAGAATCGCGCAACTGACGGAAGTAGTCACGGTCGGCAATGCTTGCTGCTGGCAACGCTGTGGCGCCCGAGCTGTAAAGCAACATGCCTTCGGCATCGAATACCCGCAAGGCAGTGACTTCCGCGAAATTGACCAGGTGGGCATTGAGATTGGCATTGATAGTTCCAGCGTGCCGGGCGTTGGTTTTTTTGTTCAGCGCTTCTGTCGGGAGCGTTCCCGACAGTTCCTGCAATATGGAATCGCAGCGGCGCAACGTGGCATCCAGTCGCGCTTCAACCATGGTGGCGTAATTGCGCGAGGTGATACCGGCCTCGCGCAAGGCTTCATGGCGTGCCATCCAGATCAGAGTAGCCAGCACCAGCGCTCCGCTCATCACGACCAGACCCAGAATCGCCAACAGTATTCTGCGGTTTTTGCTATCGGCGAAGAGAGACAGTGCGGGGCTCATGATGGCAGTGCTTCGGGGGCAGGGTGACTGGTGATGAACCGAGAGGGGACTCTATCGCGAAGTGTATGTCGAAACCTGTCGGGGGTGTCGCTTCGGGCGTTCACGCCCGCCAGCGCTTCTCCAATTCGATGATGCCCATGGCCACCAGCGCAATGGTGGCGATCTCAATCCAGGCGTGGGCATCGATCGGGGCGGTGCCAAACGCCGAATTGAACGGCGCCCAGTAGGTGATCCCCATTTGCAGCGTCAGTTGCAATCCGGCGCCGGCCCAAACCCATGGATTGGAGAATGCTGCGACGGCGGTGATCGGCAGGCGTAGCGAGCGGCAATTGAACAGGTACACGATCTCGATCGCGACGAACACGTTCATTGCGATGGTGCGCGCCTCGGGCATGGACTGGCCGCGCTCCCCGGCCAGCAGGAACATGCCAAAGGAACCGGCCAGCATCAGGATGCCGACCAGCACGATGCGCTCGATCAGCACCGCATCCAGCACCGGCGCGCGCGGCGGGCGCGGCGGGCGGCGCATGATGCCGTGTTCGGCCGGCTCGAAGGCCAGCGGCAGGCCGAGCAGGACCGCAGTCGTCATGTTGATCCAGAGAATCTGCAGTGGTGTGATCGGCAGCGTGACGCCGGCAACCACGGCCGCGAGTATCACCAGACCCTCGCCGAAGTTGGTCGGCAAGGTCCAGGTAATGAACTTCACCAGGTTGTCGTAGATGCCGCGGCCCTCTTCGACGGCGGCTTCGATGGTGGCGAAGTTGTCGTCGGTGAGCACCATCGCCGCCGCTTCCTTGGCCACGTCGGTGCCGCCCAGGCCCATGGCGATGCCGATGTCGGCCTGTTTCAGCGCCGGTGCGTCATTGACGCCATCACCGGTCATGGCCACCACTTCGCCCTGCGCCTGCAACGCGCGCACCAGGCGCAGCTTCTGCTCCGGTTCGACCCGGGCAAAGATATCCACGTTGAACGCGGCGGCCTCCAGCGCCGCGTCATCCAGGCGCGCCAGATCACGTCCGGTCAGCACTTGGGCGTCGCCACCATTTTTTACAATGCCGATCTGGGCGGCGATGGCGCGCGCGGTTGCGGCGTGGTCGCCGGTGATCATCTTGACCCGGATGCCGGCGGCATGACAGGTGCGCACTGCGCCGATGGCGCGCGCGCGCGGCGGATCGATCATGCCGGCGAGGCCCAGAAACACCAGATCCGTTGCAATGGCGGCTTCATTCAAGCCCGATTCATCCTGAAGCTGCCGCCGGGCCAACGCCAGCACGCGCAGCCCGCCGCGCGCCATCTGCGCCGCCGCCGCTTCAATTGCGGTGGAATCGAGTTCGATTTCGTTGCCGTCGGCGGCGAGCATGCTGTGACAGGCAGGCAGCAGTTTTTCGATGGCGCCCTTGACGTAAGCCAGCGGCAGGCCTTCCACCCGATGCAGGGTGGCCATAGTCTGTCGCGCCGAATCGAAGGGCAGTTCGTCCTCGCGTGGAAACACCGTATGCAGGGTGGCATCATCCAGCCCGCTTTTGCGCGCAACCACCAGCAGCGCCGCTTCGGTCGGGTCGCCGGTGATCTGCCATTGCCGGTTGTCGTGATGCAGTGCGGCGTCGTTGCACAGGGCGCCGGCCATCAAGGTTTCGCGCAAGGCGGCGCACGCCTGCACGTCCAAAGTCGGTGCTGATGAAGCAACTGCGCTACAAGGCGGTCGAGCAAGAAACGCTCTCCTCGCCGTAGCGGATGGCGATACGGCGTCTGGCGGCGCGCCGGTCGTCGTCTCGGGCTTGAGGTGTAGTTCACCTTCCGGCTTGTAACCCTGGCCGCTGACTGTGAACGACTCGCCGCCCGCCCACAACTCGGTGACGGTCATGGCGTTTTCGGTCAAGGTTCCGGTCTTGTCCGAGCAGATTACCGTGGTGCTGCCCAGTGCTTCGACGGCGGGCAAATGGCGGATGATGGCGCGGCGTTTGGCCATGCGGCCGACGCCGATGGCCAGCGTGATGCTCATCGCCGCGGGCAGACCTTCGGGGATGGCGCCGACGGCCAGTGCGACAGCGGCCATCAGCATGTCCACCATGGCTTCGCCACGCCAGACGCCAATGCCGAAGGTGAGCGCGGCGAGACCGAGAATCACCCACAACAACAACCCGGCGAACTCACCCATTTTGCGGGTCAAGGGCGTGGCGATTTCAGGCGCGCTGGCGATCAGCCCGGAAATGCGGCCGGTTTCCGTGGCGTCTGCCGTGCCGATCACCAGACCGTGGCCCTGGCCGGCAACCACGGTGGTGCCGGCATAGGCCATGTTGCGGCGATCGGCGAGTTGGGTATCGGCTGGCAGCGGCTCGCAATGCTTGTCGGCCGGCGCGGCTTCTCCGGTGAGCGCGGCTTCGACGGTTCGCATCTGCTTGCCGGAGATCAGGCGCAGGTCGGCCGGCACCTTGTCGCCGGCCGAAAGCCAGACGACGTCGCCCGGCACCAGGTGCACCGCATCCATGCGCCGTCGCCGTCCGCCGCGCAATACCGTCACGTCAGTCGCGACGGCCCGCGCCAGCGCCGCCAGGGCCTCTTCGGCCTTGCCTTCCTGCAAGTAGCCGATGATCGCGTTGACCATCACCACGCCGAAGATGACCGAGCTGTCGACCCATTCGCCGAGACCGGCGGTGACGACGCCGGCGCCGATCAGCACCAGCACCAGGGGTTCTTTCATCTGGCTGAGGAAGCGTTGCAGCGCACTGCGTCCGGGTTGCGCGCGAACGCGATTCGGGCCGTGACGGGCCAAACGTTCCGCGGCTTCGTCTTCGGTCAGCCCGCGCCTGGGGTCAACGCCATGGCTGGTGAGCGCATCCGTCGCCGATAGCGTGTGCCATGGGGTGGTGCTGCCTTCTTTTGGCGGGGGTGAATGGGTTGCCATGAGGTGATTATGCAATGAAGTTTCATCCCGGCTGACGGGCTTCGTCACATAAGTTGGCGGTGGCTGCTCAGGTCGTGCCTTCCCCTGTTGCAAGGCTGTCCAGCGGCAGGTCCAGCCGCGACGAAACGCCTGCGCCTGAAACCGCGGTTTTGATGTCGATGGAACCGCCGTGCAGCTCCGCGATGCGTCTGACGATGGAGAGCCCGAGCCCGCTTCCCGAAAAGTCGGCGCTGGCGCTACGGTAAAAGCGCTGCATGACGCGTTCGCGCTCGTCGGCCGCAATGCCACGGCCGTTGTCGCTGACGCTCAGCAGCGCACGGCCGTGTTGCGCGGTGACGGAAACTTCGATCTGATCGGGTCTGCCGTGGCGCAACGCATTGTCCACCAGATTGCGCAGCAGGACCTGCAACAGCAGTGCGTCGCCGCGGATCGTGGCGTCGCCGTCACCCAGCACCAGCTCGCAGCCTTGTTCGATGGCGTTTCCGGCGCTCATGGCGAGGACTTCTTCGGCGATCGGTCGCAAGCTCAGCGTTTGCATCGGCAGCGCCTTGTCGGCATCCAGTCGCGCCAGGGTCAGCAACTGCGCGACCAGATGCGTCGCGCGATCGCAGCCGACGAGTATCTGCTTCAGTGCGTGCCGCCTTTCCTCCGCGTCTACCGAAGCCAGCGCGACTTGCGCCTGGGCCTTGAGTGCCGCCAGCGGCGTGCGCAATTCATGGGCGGCGTCGGCGGTGAAGCGGCGTTCGTTTTCCAGCGCCCGCACGATATCGGCGAACAGGCTGTTGAGCCGCGTGACCAGAGGCGCGACTTCGGCGGGAACACTGTCTGTCGGCAGCGGACCGAGATTGTTCGGCGCGCGGGAGGCGACATCGCGTGCCAGTTGGCGCAAGGGTGCCAGTGCGAAACCGATGGCGATCACCAGCAGCACGGCGAGGGCGGGCAGCGCGACCAGCATGGGCTTGAGCAAATGCTCGGCAATCTCGTTGGCCACTTTTTCGCGTTCCTCGGCGAAATGCGCGGCCGAGGTGCTGGGCGGATGGGCAAGCAGTTCTTCGAGTTCATGGCGGGCTTCGCGCCAAGTGACGAACGCCGTCACCAGCCAGACGCTGGCAACAGCGAGGAGCGTCAGGACCACCAGGCGGGTACGCAGCGACAAGGGGCGTTTCATGGCTTGTCGCCTGCGGCGTGGTTGCGGAAAGCGTCGTGAAGTTTCATGACGAGGCCAGCGCAGTGCGAAACAAGGCGTTCGCAGCGTCGGCCGATAGGCGCGTGAAGCGAAGCGGCCAGTAGTCTCCCTGCAAGGGAGGATGGAAGGAGGCAGGCCGCATCGCTGCGTCTAATTTGTTTCATGGTCAGGGGTGTCGCTTTCGATCGTGCGAACATTCGGCACGACATAACCGATGCCGCGCAGGGTGCGAATCGCCTCCGCCCCCAGTTTGCGTCGCAGATGGTGAATGTACACCTCGACCGTGTTGCTGCCGATCTCCTCGCCCCAGGCGTAGAGATGCTGTTCGAGTTGGGCGCGCGAAAGCGCGCGTCCGGGTTGCTGCATCAACGCATGCAGCAGGGCGTATTCCTTGGCCGAGAGTTCGATTGGCTTGCCCTGGTGTTCCACCTGCCGTGTCGCCGGGTTGAGAGTGAGGCCAGCGGCGGCGAGCAGCGGCGTCGATTGGCCGCCGGCCCGGCGCAGCAGGGCGCGCAGGCGGGCATTCAGTTCGCCCAGATCGAAAGGCTTGACCAGATAGTCGTCGGCGCCGGCGTCCAGGCCGCGGATGCGATCGTCAACCGTGTCGCGGGCCGTGAGAATCAGGACCGGAAGCGAATTTTTCTTCCGCCGCAAGCGTTGCAGTACCTCCAGCCCGTCCATGCGCGGCAGGCCGAGATCAAGCACCATCGCGGCATAGTCTTCCGCCATCAGTGCCGTATCGGCGCCGACGCCATCCCGCACCCAGTCGACGGCGTGGCCGGCCTGGCGCAGGCCGGCCTGCAGCGCGTCGCCGAGCAGGGCATCGTCTTCAACCAGCAGGATTCTCATGAACTGGATTGCACCTTCATTTAGCTCCGGCCGCCGTGCTTGACGTCAATAAAACCGACGTCAGCCTGCGCTGAATCTTGACCCTGTCCAGATTTAGCTCCGGCCGCTGTGCTTGACTTCGATAAAGCCGACGTCAGCCTGTGCTGAATCTTGACCCTGTCCAGATTTAGCTCCGGCCACCGTCAGCCTGCGCTGAATCTTGACCCTGCTTCGATTTCCAGCCGGTGATCATGGCGAGGACCAGGTTCTCCCTGTGCAGCGAACTGCTGACAATGACGCCGACGATGTGAATCACGACCAGCGCCATCATGCCATTGGCCGCGGTTTCGTGCAGTTCTTCCATGAAGTGCCCGCCGACTTCCTCGTAGGTGGCCCATCCGCTCAGGGCGGCGACGGCACCAAAACCCAGCAGCAGGAAAATGGCCACGGCACCGGCCGGGTTGTGGCCGACATAGTGCCGCGGCTTGCCGACCAGCAAAGACTTGAGGTAGTCGATCAGTTTCTGCGGGGTCGGCAGAAAATCGGCAAAGCGCGAGTATTTGCCGCCGACAAAACCCCACAGCAGACGGAAGGTGATCAGTCCGGCCAGGCTGTAGCCGGCCAGGACGTGAACGTCGCGCAGCTTCTCCGAGTCGGAGGTGAGAAAGGCAATGAGAAAACTCGCCACCAGCGACCAGTGGAACATGCGTGTCGGCAGATCCCAGACACGGCGTGTCTCGATTTTGGTATTCATGGCTGGCCTCACTTGGGAATCCGGATCGTGTCATCGTCGTAATCGCCCGCTGCCGCCCGGGTATGGCAGGCGCCGCAATTGGCGGGACTCTTGATCGAGGCGCGCTGCCAGGTGGCGGCGGATATCTCGCGATGCTTCTTGATGAAGCGCTCAGTCTCGGAAATTCGCAGCAGGGGCTTGCCTCTCGCATCGCGTGTCGCGCCGGTCTTGCGGCCGCCGGAATGGGCCACCAGAAAGTCGGTGATGGCGATACGGCGTTGTTCGTCGAGGCTGGCGTCGGAGCCGAAATGCCGTGCCAGATCGCCCATCATGGCGCGCCAGGAATCGGCATGGAGCATCTGCGGCGGAAAGACCATGTGGCAGGAGCCGCATTCCTCTTCCAGGATCACGTTCCTTGGCAACTTGTAGCTGTCGGCATGAGCGGGCAGCGCGAGGGCGGCGAGGACGGCGGCAATACTTGAAGCGGCTTGAAATTTCATGGTGTGCTCCTGTTCAAGGTGACATATCTTGTTTGGTGCAGCGCTTGGCGGGCTCCCTCGACAGGAGTGCCGCTTGGCGCTGCACCAGCCTTAGTTGAGGGTCAGCAGCCAGGCGATGACGTCGGCCTTTTCCTGGGCGCTGCAGGCACGATTGAGCGTGTCGTTGCAGTTGCGACGAAACCACTTGTCCACCTTGGCCGCATCGGTAAAGCGTTCGGCGTTGGCAGACGGAGCCAGCGGCTTGATCGGCTTGTCGGTCTTGGCGTGTCGCCCCACTTGCGTCGGCCGCTCGGTATGGCAGGAGGCGCAACTCCACTCGTCGCCGTGCTTCATGTTGAAGAAGCGCGCGCCGCGTTCGGCGGAGGCGGGGCTGCCGGCGTCTTTTTCGTATCGTGCGAGGAAGTCGAGCGGAGTGTCGGCGTAGGCGCTGGTGGCAAGCAGAGTCGCCGCGATGATGAGCAGGTGTCGCATGGGAGTCTCCATTACTGTTGAATGGAGCGAATCATGGACGGCGCTGCTTAAATGGCGCTTAAGTGCGATTTGCTGTCGAGCGCACCCGCGATCGAGTCGGCTTCAGCCGTGTTGCTCTATCCTGGAAAAAGCGGTTGACCACGGGGAACACGGGGATGCACGGGAAATTCAGTGAGTTGCAAGGGTTTTCATGCTCACCCGTTCGGCTTGAATGTTCTCCGCCTCAAGCCTTTGCTTCTCCCCGTGTCCCCGTGTTCCCCGTGGTTGAGCTGGGGTTCTAAGGTCTATTTCTTCGGCTCGACATGCTGGCGCAAGGTGGCGTAGCGCGCCGAGCGCACGGCGCGCATATGCAGCAGCGCCTGCTTCATCGGTATCCCGGCCTGCACCAGGGTTTCGGCGGCAATCACCAGGCTGCTTTCGAGCACTTCGGGAATCACTTCGGTGGCGCCGGCGGACTTCAGCCGCGCCACATCCTTGTCGTCGACGGTTCTCACCACAATGGGAATCTCCGGTCGCACGCCGCGCACGATGCGCAGCACGCGCTCGGCGGAATGCACGTCGGGATAGCTGACCACCACGGCACGGGCGCGGGAAATACCGGCGGCCTGCAGTACCTCCGGGCGGTCGGCATTGCCGAAGACGACATTGACGCCCTGCGAGCGGGCCTCGGCAATGCGCTGCGGATCGACGTCGAGGGCGATGAAGGGAATTTTCTCGAAGTCGAGAAACTCGGCGATGCGCCCGCCGGTGCGGCCGTAGCCGCAAATCACCACGTGCTGTCCGAGATCGAGGCTATGCACGGCGATCTCGTGAATCGTCGCGGCCTTGTGTGCCCAGTCGCCGCGTCCCATGTCGCCGGACAGGCGGGCAGCCCGGGCGATCAGGAAGGGCGCAATGAACATTGACAGCAACATGGCCGACAAGGTGATCTGGAACACGCTGATGCTGATCAGCTGCAACTGGCGGGCAAGCTCGATCAGCACCAGCCCGAATTCACCGGCCTGGGCCAGTTGCGCGGCGGTGCGCAGGCTGGCGACCAAAGGCGTCTTGGTGATCCGCGTGATGAGCAGCATCACCAGCGCCTTGCCGCCGATCAGCAGGATCACTGCCAGCAGCAGCTTGTGCGCGTTGGCGAGGACGTACTGGATGTCCAGCATCATGCCGACGGTGACGAAGAAGAGCCCGAGCAGGATGTTGCGAAACGGCCGGATATCGGCCTCGACGTGGTGGCGGTAGGCCGTTTCCGAGATCAGCATGCCGCCGACGAAGGCGCCCAAGGCCAGCGACAGCCCGCTGCTGGCGGTGAGGAAAGACAGGCCGACAACGACCCACAACGAGGTCAGCACCAGCAGCTCCGTGGATTTGTAGTGCGCGGCGGCGTCGAATATCCGACCCATGAGCCTTTTGCCGAGCCAGATCAGCAGCGCCAGCACGGCGACCGCCTCGGCACTCGCGATCGCCAGTGAGCGCAACAGATCGTCGCCGGAAGCCGCCAGTGCCGGCAGCAGAATCAGGCAGGGGGCCACGGCAATATCCTGAAACAGCAGTACGCCCATGGTCTGCCGTCCCGAACGCGAATGCAGTTCGAAGCTTTCCGAGAGCATGCGGGCGACAATCGCGGTGGATGACATGGCCACCGCCAGCCCGACGGCAATGCCGCTTTTCCAGCCTTGTCCATAGGCCAGCACGGTCACCATGCCGGTACCCAGCGCGGTCAACGCCATTTGTGCCGAACCGAAGCCGAAGACCAGCGAACGCATGGTTTGCAGGCGCTTCAGGCTGAATTCCAGACCGATCGAAAACATCAGGAACACCACACCGAATTCGGCGAGGCCATGCACCTCGGCGGACTCGCTGAGCAGGGCAAAACCGTGCGGTCCGAGTGCGATGCCGATGGCCAGGTAGGCCAGCATCGACGGCAGCTTGAAGCGACGCGCCAGCGCCACCATGCCCACGGCGGCGGAGAGCAGGATCAGGATAGGCAGGAGGTTGGGATGCATAAGGCAATAATACGCATGCCAATAAGATCGTCATAGCGACATGGGTAAAATGCCTGCATCGGCATCCGCCTTTCGTCGCCCACGCCATGACCGAAAAAGTTTTGCAACGTCGCCTGCGCTATGGCGAGTTTCTCAGTGCCGTCAGGGTCAAACAACGACGGGTGAGCTACAAGGAGGTACACGCCGATGCCGGGCGCAAGCCCCGCATGCAGCGGCTGCGTCTGGTTGACTTGCATCGGCTGCTGACGCCTTATGTCAGCTTGCGTTTCATGGAGCAGTTGCGCGCCGTGGTGCCCCTGGCGCTGTTTCTTGCCCTGTTCCAGATTGCCGCGTTGCGTGCCGATGTGCTGCAGGGCGAACTGATCGCTTTCGGCATGCTGGCGGTGATGCTGGGCCTGATGTTTTTCATGGACGGCGTCAAGTACGGCCTGATGCCGTTCTCCGAAAACATCGGCTTCAATTTGCCGAATCGGGCGACGCCGGCGGTGGTGCTGGGTTTCGCCTTTTTGCTGGGCGGAATCGCGACCCTTGCCGAGCCGGCGATTGGCGCGCTGCGTGCCGCCGGAAGTTCGGTGGATCCAATACGCGCACCCTGGTTGCACCTGTTGCTGACACGCTATCCCGATCGGCTGGTGATGGCGGTCGGACTCGGCGTCGGTCTTGCCGTCGTGGTTGGCATGTTGCGTTTCTTTTTTGCCTGGCGCATGAAGACCCTGGTCATTGCCACCCTGATTCCGTGCCTGGCCTTGACTGCCTATGCCGGATTCGATCCGCGTCTGGCGCCGATCATCGGTCTGGCGTGGGATTGCGGCGCCATCACCACCGGGCCGGTTACCGTGCCCCTGGTGCTGGCGCTGGGCATTGGCGTCGCCGCGGCAGCGGGCCAGGAAGACAATCCGCTGGCGGGTTTCGGCATCGTCACCCTGGCTTCCTTGTTTCCGGCCATCGCGGTGATGCTGGTGGCGATCGGGCTGGTGGCGGAAGTTCCCGATCCGGCCTTGCTGCTGCCCATAGTCGGCGCTGGCGATACGCTGCCGTGGTGGGAGCAAACGCCGGCAGGCGAGCTGATCGCCGCCTTGCGCGCAATCGGCCCGCTGATTCTGCTGCTGTGGTTGGTGCAACGTTTTCTTTTGGGCGATGCCATCAAGCAGCGCAATCTGATCGGCTACGGCGTTGTGGTGGCGGTGCTGGGCATGGCACTGTTCAACCTGGGCCTTACCGTCGGCCTGATTCCGCTGGGCAACCAGGCCGGGGCCACAGTGCCCGCAGCCTTCAGCGCCGGCAGCAACGGCGCGGCGCTGTACCCCTACCCCGTGGGCATAGGCCTGACGTTGATTTTTGCCGCCACGCTGGGCTATGGCGCGACGGTTGCCGAGCCGGCGCTGAATGCCATGGGCACCACGGTTGAGAATCTGACCGACGGCGCGTTCCCGCGGCGCTTGCTGATTCAGACCGTCGCCGTCGGCGTCGCGCTGGGCATCGCGCTGGGCGTATCGAAGATCATTTTCCAGTGGTCGATGCTGCCCCTGCTGCTGTGCGCTTATACGGTTGCGCTGGGCTGTACCCTGTTGTCCAGTGAAGAATATGTTTCTTTGGCATGGGACAGCGCCGGTGTCACCACCGGTCCGGTGACGGTGCCGCTGGTGCTGGCCCTGGGGCTCGGCCTCGGGCGGGCAGTGGGCGCGGCGGAAGGCTTCGGCATCCTGGCCATGGCCTCGGTCGGTCCGATTGTTTCCGTGCAACTGGTGGGATTCTGGATTCGCAGGAGCGCGGCGCTTGCCGCGCGTCAGGAAAGGTAGCGAGATGAAGCAGCGTGACGAAATAGTGGTGCTGACCGATGCGGTGCTGATTACCTGCATCGTTCAGCGCGGCGTGGCGGATACCGTGGTTGACGCGGCGACGGAGGCCGGCGCTCAGGGCGCGACGATTTTCTACGCGCGCGGTACCGGCGTGCGCCAGAAGCATCTGGGCGTACTCGGCATCACCGTGAACGCCGAGAAGGAAGTCATTTACATCGTCGCCCCTTCGGATCACGCCGATCACATCTTTGAGCGCGTGTATGTCGCGGCCAAACTGGACACGCCCGGCATGGGCATGATCTACATGGCGGCTCTGGAGAAAATGGCAACCTATGTGCCACCCGAGGTGGCTGCGCGTTTTGGCCAGCATGACTGAGCCCAACCAACTGCCGCCGCTGCGCGGTGAATTCCGTGTCATCACCTGTGTCATGCCGGCCGGACGCGGTGCCGAATTGCTCGAAGTGCTGCGCCGCGAGCAGGGCGTGGTCAGCGCCAGCGTCCATCATGCGCGCGGAATCGGTACTCATAGTTTGCGGCATCGTGTCTATTCCGATGAAAAGCAAGTACTGACCGCGCTGGTTGCCGCGGAACAGGCCGATGCGGTATTCGAACTGCTCTACCATGCCGCCGGGGTCGACGTACCCCATGCCGGCATGGTGATGATGGGCTATGCGTTTCGCGGCGCGGGGACGGAGCCCCTGCCGGAAATGGCGGAAGACATTCAGTAGCGCCGCAGCGAAAGCCGAGCAGGTCAGACGCGACCGCCGCCTGCGCCACTGTGTCCGATATCAACCTATACTGGCGATCAAAGCCGGTCGCCGGTTCGTCGCGGAGAAAATACCATGCAACTTCTACTGATTTTTGGCATCGGATTCGCCATTGCTGCCGTGGCCTTTGCCTTGCAGAACAATATTCCGGTGACGGTGAGTTTTGCAGTCTGGAGCTTTGAGGGTTCGCTGGCGATCGTCCTGTTGATGGCCGTCGGCCTGGGCGCGCTGATTGCAGGGCTGGTTTCCTCGCCGGCGATGATCAAGGGCCAGTGGTCGGGTGTCCGTTCGCGCCGTCAACTGGCCGAACTGGAAAAAGAAAAAGCGGCCCAGGGGCAACGCATACGCGACCTTGAGCAGCAACTGGACAAACTGCATCTGCAACTGCAGATCGTGCCGGAGCAACCCAAGCCCTATGTCGGGCTCAAGACCCTGCTGACGGCTGGCGACCAGCCCGAGACCAAACCCCAGGATGATGGCGTCGAACGTTTGACCTGAAAAACTCGTTCGCAGCGACGGGTGATCGAAGGGCGAAAAAATACAAATCAATAGCCTCTCCCGCGCGGGAAAAAGGGCAAGGCGAGTCCATCGTCGCGGTGGTCTTGTTTCATCGTAAGGGCGCCGCTATCGACCGCATGAACGTCGAGGCATTGAAGCCTTGATACCGGATCGAAGCCGGCAGGCGTCCGGGAAAAACGCCAGCCCGCCATCCCCTCGTGTTCCCGGAATCGATGCGCCCACGGGTGGGCACATCCCGTCGCGCCGGTTTCCCGAGGCATCGGACCTGGCGCAAGAGTGCGCTTCCCACCAGAGCGATGCTTCCTATATCCGGTACGCATCCTGTAGGTGCTGCCGTTGTGAGCGTCCCGTGCCGGGCGGCCAGGCTGTCCAGGGCCGCCCGGTATAATTCGTCGAATTCCTTTCCGTGCGAACACAGTGCCCGAGCGTCTTGCCGTCCTGCTTCAGTATGTATTGCCCAAACAAGCCCTGACCATGCTTGCCGGTTGGTTCGCCACGTTGCGGGCGGGCGCCCTCACAAGCAGCGTGATCCGCTGGTTTGTCCGCCGCTACGGCGTCGATATGAGCGAAGCCGCCCATCCGGCAATTGAAAGCTATGCCAGTTTCAACGAGTTCTTCACGCGGGCGCTCAAACCCGGGGTGCGACCTCTGGCCCAGGCCGACTTCATCTGTCCGGTCGATGGCGCGATCAGTCAGTTTGGCGCCATTGAGCGCGACCAGATTTTCCAGGCCAAGGGCCATCGCTATTCAACGACCGCTCTGGTCGGTGGCGATGAGGCGCTTGCCAAACAATTCGAGGACGGCAGTTTCGCCACCCTCTACCTGAGTCCCAGGGATTACCATCGCATACACATGCCCTGCGAGGGTCGTTTGCGGCGAATGATTCATGTCCCCGGCGAACTGTTTTCTGTCAATCCCGCGACAGCGCGCGGCGTGCCCGGTCTTTTCGCCCGCAACGAGCGCGTGGTGTGCGTGTTCGAGTCGGCGCAGGGCCCGTTTGTGCTGGCCCTGGTTGGCGCAACCATAGTCGGCAGCATGGCGACCGTGTGGCATGGCGTGGTGAATCCACCGCGTCCGGGCCATCTGCGCGAATGGCAGTATGAGGATCAGCAACTGCTGTTCCAAAAAGGCGATGAAATGGGCCGCTTTCTGCTCGGCTCGACGGTGGTGATGCTGTTTCCGAAAGCCGCGCTGCGTTTCAACGCCGACTGGTCGCCGCAACGCCCGGTTCGTCTGGGTGAGGCGATGGGCGAACTGGCGGGGTAGTCGCTCGCCATTGCGATTATCTCGGGGGCGCTGACGCCTCAGCCAACAGTACTCTGAGTACTCTGCGCTCTTTCGAGCGCAGTCTTTCCCCGCCTGGCAATTCAAACTTTCTCAGGAATTTCTATCCGCTACCGGTTCCGTGAGCGGGCGCTGAAGTTCACATCAAATGGTTTCCTGTGGCCATTTACGCGCAAACACATTTCTGCTTGACAGTCTGAATCCAGGCCTTTATATTAAATGATAGAAAATAGTTCCAAATAATAGAACGCTTTAGGTGCAAGTCAAAATGGATAAGACGCTTGTTAAGGGTGTGGAATTGCTAAATCAGTTGGTGCGGGCTGGCGCTCCTTGTCGGGTTTCCGAACTCGCGCGGCTGACCGGGCTGAATCCGAGCAATGTGCATCGGACCCTGCAGACTTGGTCACACCTCGGCTTCGTTGCGCAGGATGCTGACACCGGCGCCTATCACTGCACGTTGCGTATGTTCGAATGGGGTTGTCGCGTTGCCGACGGTTTTGACGTGCGCCGGGTGGCGCGCGAGCATTTGGTCCGCCTCGCGCAATCTACTCAGGAAATGATCCATTTGTCGGTGCTCGATGGTGCCGAAATTGTCTATCTCGACAAGATCGACAGCCCGCAGCCTGTTCGGGCCTACTCGGAGATTGGCGGACGTGCCCCGGCTCATTGCGTTGCGACCGGCAAGGTTTTGCTCGCCTACGCGGGAGAGGTGGCGTTGGCGACATTGCCCAGCCCCTTGCCCCGACCGACATCGAAGTCTGTGCGGGATGTGGTTGCCTTGCGCGTGCAACTGGCAGCGGTGCGCAGGACTGGCTACTCAATCAATAGCGAGGAATGGCGTATCGGAGTGAGCGGTCTTGGCGCGCCGGTTTTTGATCAGCAGGGCCGGGCCATCGCCGCTGTCGGTCTTTCGGCGCCGTCGGCCCGCCTGGATACAGCGCGCATGCGCGAATTCGGCGCGACGCTCGTCGCCACGGCCAATTCAATCACTCTGGCCCTTGGCGGAGAACCCAGAAAGAACGCCGGCTGATACGGTGTGATTTCGCAGCACCCTAGCTTCACCACAACAAAACGAGGAGACAATAATGATGACCACAAAGAAGTTTCGCAAGATTCCGGTGCTTGCTGCAATTCTTGCATTGACGGGTGCAGGCTTGGTCCAGGCACAGGAAAAATATCCGAATCGTCCGGTTGAGCTGGTCGTTACTTTCGGTCCCGGCGGCGGCGCCGACACCATGGGGCGAAAGATGTCACAACTGCTCGAGAAGCAGCTGGGCGTTCCATTTCCGGTATCCAACGTCGGCGGCGCATCGGGTAATGCCGGCCTTACCAAGGTGTTGACGGCTGCTCCCGACGGATACACGGCAGGAACACTGATAGCGTTGACCGTGTCCTCATGGGCCGCCGGCCTGGGCACGTCGAAGGCCGAGGATTTTGCGATTGCGGCAGTGACGCAGGATTCGCCCTCCATGCTTTTCGTGCCGGCCGACAGTCCCTTCAAGACATACAAGGAGTTGCTTGACTACGCCAAGGCCAATCCGGGCAAGCTCAAGGTGGCGACCTCCGGCTATGGCACGCAGGATGACATTACCCTGAAGTACTTCGCCCACAAGGGCTACCCGATGACCAACGTACCCTTCGCCAAGCCTGCCGAACGCTACGCTTCGCCGCTTGGCAAGCATACCGATGCAATCTACGAGGAGCCGGGCGATGTCGCGCCCTTCCTCAAGGCTGGCCAGTTGCGTCCACTGGTGGTATTCGACGATGAGCGCCATCCGGCGTTCAAGGACACTCCGAATTCAAGGGAACTTGGCTTCGAGATCAGCGATCTGCCGAACTTCCGCACCATCAGCGTCAGTGCCAAGACGCCGGCGGACAAGGTCATGATTCTCTACAAGGCGGTCAATGCGGCAATGGCAACGCCGGAGTGGAAGGCGTTTTGTACCGAGACCTCCACGTGCGCCTCGCGCTCGTATACACCGGCTGAGGCGCAGGTCTATGTCAAGGC
>JAIPCT010000062.1 GCA_021738065.1 Burkholderiaceae bacterium | reverse complement strand
ACTTCCGTGCTCCACTCAGAACTTGATCCAAGCCTCTCAGCCCAGACCAGCGCCCGTACCTTCGATCTCAGTACGCACACCCACCACTACCTCCAGCACAGCAAGCACCTACACCTATCGGTTGTTTGGTTTTTAAAGAGCGTGTTGCAGTGCGGTGCAATGCAACAGGAAGGCGCGCATTATACGGGCCGAAATCGGCCGGTCAATACCTTCGACGGATTATTTTCTCAGCGCAGCAAAAACTTCCTGAAACACAGCGCTCAAGTCAGGGTGACACGAGCAAATTTCCGCTTGCCGACCTGCAATACCATGCACTCCCCGACGTTCAACGCCGTATCGCGATCGCCGACTTTTTCGCCATTGATCCGTACGCCGCCGCCATCAATCATGCGTAGCGCGTCAGATGTGCTTGCCGTAAGACCAGCCGCTTTCAGCACTTGCGCCAGAGACCCCGCCGCAACGCTCAACTCGGGCATGTAATCGGGCAGAACGCCGCGCTGAAATCGAGCCTCGAACTCGCTTAAAGCGTCCTCTGCGTCTTTCGATGAATGAAAGCGAGCGACGATTTCCTGTCCCAGCAGCACTTTCACATCACGCGGGTTTCGTCCATCAGCGATCTCGCGTTTGAACCGGGCGATCTCATCACTGCTCCGAAACGATAGCAATTCGTAGTAGCGCCACATCAAATCATCCGACACCGACATCAGCTTGCCGAAAATCTCTGTTGGCGACTCGGCAATACCAATGTAATTAGCCAGGGATTTTGACATCTTATTCACGCCATCGAGACCTTCCAGCAGGGGCATCATCAAGACACACTGTTGCGGTTGGCCATAGTGTCGTTGCAGTTCGCGCCCAACCAGAAGATTGAATTTCTGGTCGGTGCCCCCCAGTTCGACATCGGCTTTCATGGCCACCGAGTCGTATCCCTGACACAAAGGGTAGAGAAACTCATGGATTGCGATGGGCTGATTATTGCTATACCGCTTGGAAAAATCATCGCGCTCCAGCATGCGGGCTACCGTATGCCGGGCCGCAAGCTTGATCATGCCGGCTGCACCGAGCGGCTCGAACCAGGTCGAATTGAAGCAGACCTCGGTCTTGCCTGGATCGAGAATTTTGAACACCTGCTCGCGATAGGTATCCGCGTTCTCCAGAATCTGTTCGCGCGACAAGGGGGGGCGAGTCGAATTCTTGCCACTCGGATCACCGATCATCCCGGTGAAGTCGCCGATGAGGAACATCACGTGATGCCCGAGATCCTGAAAGTGCCTCAATTTGTTGATTAACACGGTGTGCCCGAGATGAAGATCCGGCGCCGTTGGATCGAACCCGGCCTTGATGCGCAATGGGCGACCGGTTTTCAGCTTTTCCATAAGCTCGGCTTCAACCAGCAGTTCGTCAGCGCCGCGCTTGATAAGCGCCAGTTGAGAGTCGATATCGCCCATGATGTGTAACCCAGATTGACGGAAGGGAGAATTTTGCTACACTCACCCAAATTTTCAGGCGATCCACCCATCCAATTGCACAAAAACAAGAGCAAGATTTTAGCGCAACTCGAACACCACCGATCCCAAAAACCTCGGCACTTCTGGGCCAGCGTCGGGATCGTGGGTGTTTCACTTTTCGGCATGGTGGCCGCCTTTGGCACCGTGAACGATGCCCGCTTGGTCGATATCCCCCGGCAGCAGGTCGTTGAGCAACTGTCCTTGCCTCCTCTCACGACAACGATGGACGGCAACCAGAGCTTTCTGCGCGAGGAGCGAGTGCAGCGCGGCGACACCGCCATGGGATTGTTGCAGCGCCTCGGTGTCGATGATCCGGCAGCCATTGGCGTTCTGAAAAGCAACCCCGCCGCGCAGAATTTGTTCCGCCAACTCAGCCCGGGCAAAAACCTGACGGCGTGGACGGGGCCCCAAGGCGAGCTGCAATCACTGGTTTTCCCTTTGAATGGTGGTAAGGATCAGGCACTGGTCGTCGAACGCCGCGATGAAGGACTGTCGATTTCGGAGCAAACCCTGCCGCTCGAAACCCAGGTCGTCACCAAATCCGCCGAAATCAGCTATTCCCTGTTCGGTGCGGCCGATGCGGCGGGAATTCCAGACGCGATTGCGATGCAGCTGGCAGACATATTTGGCGGCGACATCGATTTTCATCGCGATCTGCGTAAGGGCGACCGCTTTGCCGTCATCTACGAATCACTTAATTATCTCGGCCGCGCCGTGCGCAGCGGGCGAATTCTTGCCGCCGAGTTTACCAACGATGGAACGACCTACAAGGCCGCTTGGTACTCCGACCCCGCCAGTGGGGAAAATGGTGGCGGCTATTACGCGGCTGACGGCAAGAACATCCGCAAGGCGTTTCTGCGCTCACCGCTTGAATTCTCGCGTATCACCTCGGGCTTTACCTCGGCGCGATTCCATCCCGTGCTGAAGAAATGGCGGGCACACAAGGGTATCGATTATGGTGCCCCGACCGGAACCCGCATCAAGGCCACCGGCGATGGCGTGGTCGAATTTGCCGGCCGGATGGGCGGCTATGGTAACGCCATCATCCTGCGCCATCAGAGCAGCTACACCACCCTATACGGACATCTTTCGCGCATTGCGCCCGGTCTGCGCAAAGGCAGCCGCGTCAGCCAGGGCAACATAATTGGCTTCGTTGGTGCGACGGGGCTGGCCAGCGGCCCGCACTTGCATTACGAGTTCCGCGTCAGTGGCGTACACAAGAATCCATTGGCAATGGCCTTGCCCAGCGCACCACCATTGACGTCGCAGCAACTGACCCTGTTCAAGGCGCAAACCGAAGCTCGTCTTGTTCGTCTCGATCTGATTCGCGGATTCGATCTCGCCCAGGCCGATTAGCATGGCACCCGCGGCGGCGCAGTTGGTCGTCGGGTTGATGTCCGGGACCAGTCTTGACGGCGTTGATGCGGTTCTGGTTGATTTCTCCACGGGCTATCCGTATCCGCTGGCGACGTTCGGGCTATCGTTTCCCGCCTCTCTTCGCCAGCAAGGTCTGGTATTGCAGGCGGCAAGCGCTGATGAAATCCATGCCGCCGCCCTGTTCGCCAACGATCTGGCGCACCTCTATGCCAAAGCCGTGATTGAAGTGCTTGCCAAGGGCCGCGCCGAGAAAAGCCAGATTTCCGCGATCGGGTGTCACGGGCAAACCATCCGGCATCGACCTACCGATGGATATAGCGTGCAGCTAAACAATCCAGCATTGCTTGCAGAACTTACCGGCATACGCGTTGTTGCCGATTTCCGCAGCCGCGACATTGCGGCAGGCGGGCAAGGCGCGCCCCTGGTTCCCGCTTTTCACGCCACGTTTTTTGCCGATCCAACACGGCATCGGGTGATACTCAACATTGGCGGGATTGCGAATATTACCGACCTGAACCCTGAAAAAGCCGTACGAGGATTCGACTGCGGTCCGGGCAACCTTTTAATGGATGCCTGGATAGAACGATATCGAGGGCAACGCTACGATGATGCGGGTGCCTGGGCAAGTCAGGGGCGTTCCATTCCTGAACTGCTTGACGGCCTGCTCGCCGATAGTTTTTTCAACAAGAGCCCGCCAAAAAGCTGCGGCCGCGAAGAATTCAACCTGGCGTGGCTCGAGCGCCATCTGGGCGGCAGCGAAAGATCCGAAGACGTGCAAGCCACATTGCTCGAGCTCACGGCCCAATCTGTGAAAGATGCTGTCGAACAATGGTGCGACAAACCCGACGATGTATTCGTTTGTGGCGGCGGCGCACACAATTCAGTCTTGATGGCTCGTCTGCAGCACCACCTGCCCGATAGCCGTGTCGCCAGCACCGACTTTCTCGGGCAACCCGCAGACTGGGTTGAGGCGACCGCCTTTGCGTGGCTGGCATGGCGTACCTTGAACAATGAACCGGGAAACCTTGCCCAAGTCACGGGCGCCCGCGGCCCACGAATTCTCGGCGCCATTTACCCCGCTTGAGACTGAAGCACAAAGCGCCGTAAACGGCAAAGGGGGTGGGCTGAAAGGCCCACGCCCTTTGTGCTTTACCGTGAGTGTATCAGGACGAGAAGGATGAACCGCAACCGCAAGTGCTTGTTGCGTTTGGATTCTTGATCACAAACTGCGATCCTTCGAGACCCTCGGAGTAATCGATCTCAGCGCCGACCAAATACTGATAGCTCATCGGATCGATCAGCAATGCCACGCCGTCCTTCTCCATCACCGTGTCGTCTTCGTTGGTGACTTCGTCGAAAGTGAAGCCATACTGGAAACCCGAGCAACCACCACCTGTCACAAACACTCGCAGCTTGAGTTCGGGGTTGCCTTCCTCGGCAATGAGTTCCTTGACCTTGCTCGCGGCGTTATCAGTGAAGTTCAGCGGTGCCGGCATTTCGGTGGGTGCATTCATGGTGTTCTCCTGTGGGGATAGCTCGCTGCGAACTATATATGTCCGCAAATTATGGTTTCAATAGGGCAAAAGGTCAATTACTGGCTGCCAGTTTCAGTTCGACGGCCTTGGCTGACAAGCCCTGATGCACCAAACGACCCTGTACGACTGCGCCTAGATGCATCTCGATAGTGCTGTATTCGACATCACCAGTGACCCGTGCGCGGGTCTGGAGTTCCAGAAAATCGCTCGAATGCACCGACCCAATGATCGTGCCATTCACCACCAGATGGGAAACTGTGATCTCGCCTTCGATCCGCGCCTGTTCGCTGATCACCAGTGTCGCCGGCTGCCCTTCGACACCGCGCACATTTCCTTTGATTTCTCCATCGACACGCAGCCCACCGGTGAAAGTCACGTCTCCGACCAGCGAAGTACCGGCACCAATCAGGCTATCGATTCGGCCCTGTGGTTTATTGGGTTTTTTGCCAAACATTTTCGAAATCTCCTCAACTTTTTGGATTTTCATCTTGCCGCTCAAAGAGCCACGGTTTGAGTTGCCTTTATGGCCCCGTCCTGAATCAACTGCGCTTCAACACGCAAAATACGCGCATCAGCGGCCACCATGAACGTGCCTTCCACGCGCCGAAAGTAACGAAAACTGACTTGATACTGGCTGGCGGCGGGATCGCCTGCGGCGGGAAACTGCATCATAGCAGTCTCTTTACCGCGTTGCACGGTCACAATCAACTGAATCAACCCTTTGATTTCTTTATCTTTTTTATTTGACGTCTGAGCCAACAACAGGCGATAGCGGTACTGACCGCCACCAATTGGGAGAATCTGAAGCCGGCTGATAGCTATGCCGGCATCCCCGGACTCCCCTCCCGCCAAGCTTTCAAATGTCGCGAGATCGGCTTTCAGCCGAGCGTTCTCTTCTTCCACGGTCTTGATCTGAAGCGACAACTGTTCTTGCGATGTGCTTTCGATACGCAGGCGGCTTTCACTGGCGTTTGCCACTTTCCGGGCATCGTCCAGATCGGACTCCAACTGAGCAATGCGCTCACGCATTGTGCCGATCTCTTTGTCGCTAACGCCTTGATAGAAACCGGCAAACCGCTGTCCTGCATCATAGATCCAACCGGCCAAGGCCAAAGAGGCAGCGGAAAGAACAACCACGGACACGGCCCGCCAGTACCACGGCAATTGCGTCCGTATAGTGACTCGAGGCGCCGAAATACCAAAGCGGCTGCGAAGCCGCCTTAGCATCAGGGCAAGACGGGAACTTGCGAGAGACCCGAACATTCGTCCAAATCAAACATAAGATTCATGTTTTGCACCGCCTGCCCCGCCGCACCCTTCACCAAGTTGTCAATCACCGAAAGCACGACCAGCGTGTCTCCCCCTTGCGGTCTGTGTACAGCGATTCGACAAAAGTTGGCCGCGCGCACCGAACGGGTTTCAGGATGCGACTTCTGCGGCAGCACATCAACAAAGGGCTCGGCAGCATAGCGCTGCTCGAACAAAGCTTGGAAATCAACTTCGCGGGTAATGCGCGCATAAAGGGTCGCATGGATGCCGCGAATCATGGGGGTCAGGTGGGGGACAAAGGTCAGGCCGATCTGGCTGATTTCCTTATCCGCTGCACGCGCCAATCCTTGCTTGATCTCCGGCAAATGACGGTGGCCAGGCACTCCATAGGCCTTGAAGTTATCTGCCGCTTCTGAAAACAGTATGCTGGTCTCGGCTTTGCGACCGGCGCCGGAGACACCCGACTTTGCATCCGCGATCAAATGATCGAGGTCGATACAGCCCGCCTCCACCAGTGGCAGGAAACCCAGTTGCGTTGCTGTCGGATAGCAGCCGGGGTTCGCCACCAAGCGGGCGGTTCGAATCTGTTCTCGATTCACTTCAGGCAGACCATACACCGCCTCGGCGACCAATAATGGACTGGCGTGGCTCATGCCATACCATTGCTCCCACTCAGCCACATTCTTGATACGAAAATCTGCAGCCAAATCAATGACCTTCACCCCAGCGTCGAGCAAACTCGAAGCCTGCTGCATAGCGATGCCGTTAGGGGTGGCGAAAAAAACAATGTCGCAATCGTGCAGCGGTGCATCCTTTGGATCGCCAAACTTCAGATCCACCACCCCACGCAGACTGGGAAACAAATCAGCAACTGCAGTGCCGGCTTCTCCACGCGAAGTGATGGCGGTCAGTTCAACCCCAGAGTGCTGCGCCAGAAGACGCAGCAACTCCACACCCGTGTAGCCGGTGCCGCCAACGATACCCGCCTTGATCATGCTGCGCTCCTCGCTACCGATGATTGATGTTAACCCGATTCAAAGGTTTCCAGACGCAAAAGCCGCCCGAAGGCGGCTTTTGCAAAACACTTCTGCAGAAGAAGCTTAGCGCTTCGAGAACTGCTTGCGACGGCGCGCCTTGCGGAAGCCGACCTTCTTGCGCTCGACCTCGCGCGCATCGCGCGTAACAAACCCGGCAGATGACAATGCCGGCTTGAGCGTTGCGTCGTATTCGATCAGGGCCCGGGTAATGCCGTGGCGCACAGCACCCGCCTGACCTGACTCACCGCCGCCTTCAACATTCACGAGAATGTCAAAGGTGCTGATGTGCTGGGTCAGTTCAAGCGCTTGACGGACGACCATGCGACCGGTCTCGCGCGAAAAAAACTCGTCGACCGGCTTGTCGTTGACAACAAACTTGCCACTGCCGGTACGCAGAAAGACGCGCGCAATCGCGGTCTTGCGTCGCCCGGTACCATAGTATTGAGTAACTGCCATGAAAACTCCTTGTTTGAGGCGCGTGAAGTTCCGGCGCTCAGATGTCTATTGACTTTGGCTGCTGGGCGGTGTGCGGGTGGGCAGCACCGGCGTAGCACTTCATTTTCTTCAGCATCGCATAGCCCAGCGGGCCTTTGGGCAGCATTCCTTTAACCGCCTTTTCCAGAATACGACCAGGAAAACGCTGTTGCAGCTTGGTGAAGTTGGTCTCGTTGATGCCGCCAGGATAGCCGGTGTGGCGATAATATTTCTTGTCTTCGGCTTTGTTGCCAGTCACGCGCAGCTTCTCGACATTGACCACGACGATGTAATCCCCGGTATCGACGTGCGGCGTGAAGATGGGCTTGTGCTTGCCGCGCAGCCTGTGTGCGATCACTGCAGCCAGGCGGCCGAGCACTTTGTCGGTGGCGTCAACGACAATCCAGTCGTGCTGGACCTCATGCGGCTTGGCGGAAAAGGTTTTCATTCTAGTGTTCTTCCTTGCTTGCTTCGATAACCCGGACCACGCGGCAATGGGTGCAATCTGCCCATGCGCCTGTCGGAAAGCCGAGTATTCTAACCAATCGCCGGAAGCCCTGTCAAATCAGAATTGTCGTCCGCGAACGACGGTCACCTCAGCGGGGCTAATACTGAGAACGATGGGGCGATCCCTCACTCAGGTCGCCTCCAGCCAGTACCCGACGGAAATTAGCCTGGGGCATCGGCCAAACAACCCGAAGCGCGCGATTTGGGGAAGCGACAGCGACTACGGAAACGAGGCGTCAACGGGTTTTCACGAGCCCAAGTACCGCAGCGGCATTGAGAAAATCGATGATTTCCTCGATAGGGCGTTTCGCCGCGTCGGCCAATCGCTCTGGTGCAACAAGCTTATCCAGCATCCCTGCGGCCAATCGCGGCTGCCAGTCAAAATGCGGCAGCAGCTTGAAATCAGGCAACTTCTTCAACCCCACCTCGACCGCCTGAGCAATCTCGGTCATCGGCAAGCCTCTGGAAGCGCTCATTACCCCCCAAAAACGCATGGCTTGATAGGGCCGTACCTGAAACTTGCGGCAATCGGTCAGCACACGCTCGTCGGTGGTGATCTTGAGTTGGCAGGTCCCGGGATCGACGCGCCAATGATCGGCACGTGTAAACCACACCGGATCCGCATGTGCGGTGCGAACGCCGGCATGTACGTCGATCAGAAGACAAGGTGCGCCAGGCACGTTCACCGCAAGAGGCTGGTCAATCAGCAGTTTGGGCAGCAGCGCATGAATTGCTCCCGGCAGACTGCGAACCGGGTCGAAGATCGCCCGCGCAGCCCGTGCCGCTACAGCGGACTCGGCTGCTCGCTGTGTCGCTACCGCCTTATCGCCAACCCGCGTTGCGGCTTCGCCCAGAACCTCGCCGAGTTCATTGGCGCGCGGCGGGCAGTGTCCGAGGACACGAATGCCTTGCGGAGCAACTTCCTCGCGCGAGCAACAGTAAATGACCAGCGGCCCGTCACCCAGTTGCCCAACCCATGTAGCGACCTGCTCAGGCGGCAAATGCCCCAGAAAAACGATCTGAGCGACCGCAGGGTCTTCTACCATATGCCAGTCCAGCCCCCTCGGCCTGGCCACCAGCGGCAGCAAAGACTTGAGCACCATGAGATCCTTGCCTTCGATCCCTACGGTCGCGATAGCAATCGACAATTCAGCCATTCCCCTCCCTCCCCGCTTGACGGCCCGCAGTGGATATCATTCCACTTGCTTTTTATGATCGTCGCGAACGTTCCGCCAAGCCAGAACCTGTTCGTCGTCTTGCTGTCTTTCGTCGGTACCGCACGACGCGGGCGGGCCCTGTTCAGCCCAACTGCGCGCTATCCGGACCGCACTGCTCAAGAAACTCTGATTGCAACGATCACATTGGTGCCTCAAACACAGGCCACCAGGATGTACGTTTTGCGACAATCAACTTCGATTCGAATACTTGGTCGATTCCAGCAGTGGGTACCGGGACACGCCTAACACTGGAGGTACCCGCTCGGTATCTCCGTGCCAAGTAAGCGTGCTCTCTGATCAGGTTTCGTTCATCATCCGCCAATACTGAAACTTCATCATCCCAGCCGCTCCCGCGATAATGAATACCAAGGTGAGCACCGAACCCAGAGCCAGCGTCGATACCCCGGTAACCGCCTGCCCGATGGTGCACCCCATCGACAACACGCCGCCAATGCCCATTAGAACGGCGCCCACGGCATGATTGGCAAAGTCACCGAGATTGACAAACCATTCGATGCGAAATCTGCCGGAAACCACGGAGTAGAGGAATGAACCGACGATGACGCCTGAAAGCGCCATGATGCCGAAATTGATCAGCGACGTGTCTGCCGGGTTCATCACATAGCGCGCCAGATCGCCCATCGGGCTAATGAAGGTCAAGGATTGTGTTTCAACGCGCAACGGCTTGACATCGGCGAAATCGGCGAATTCCTTCCAGGCAAGCCCCATCTCGCTACCCGTGATGTACCAGCCGATAATGACCGTAATACCGATGACGACACCACCCAGAATGTTGTCGAAGTTGCCCCGAAAATCGCGGGACGAAAACGCGAAGACAAATACAGCCGCCACCAGCGCGATGCCGAACGCCGTATTGCCGATCCCGCTCAATTCCCCAAGCGCCTGGCTGGTCTTGCCGACAGATGCCAGATCGATCGTCGTGGCCGACATCAAGCTACCGAATACCGAGTCGTAAAAATTGGTCCACAACATTGCGTAGGCACACGCCGATGCGATCGCCAGAACCACCAGGGACTTCAAATTCCCGCCACCAATGCGCACCAGAGTCTTGTTGCCGCAACCCGACGCCAGAGTCATGCCGACGCCGAACATGAGGCCACCCAACACATAGCGCAACCAGGCCAGATTGGAAGTTCGATAGGGCGGAAAAGTACTTGTACCAATGGTGACCGTTCCGGCAGCTTCAAGTGCCACGACGCCAAGCGTCGCCACCGCAATAGCCAGAAACCAGGATCTCAGACGCCCGGCGTCGCCCATGTTCACCCAGTCTGAAACAGCGCCCATGGTACAAAAATTGGTCTTGTTGGCCACCGCGCCCATGATGATTCCCGTGGCGAAAACAATCCCAAGAATCTGCAGATGAATATTGAATTCCATGAACCTCCCCTATGCCTGGGCCGCTACCGGACCCTTGTCGAAATGGTATCCTAAATCAATGAAGCAAATGGCGAATCAGTCTTCCTTGGCCTCGAATAATGGAAATCAATTGCGCCCGGCATACCGTGTTGGATCCGCCACTCCAGCGTCGGTAAAACCTTGAATTCGCAGGCGGCAGGAATCGCACACACCGCAGGCGCGCCCGTCCATGTCGGCTTGATAGCAGGACACGGTGAGTCCGTAGTCCACACCCAGCAGTTCGCCGTGTTTGATGATCTGCGCCTTGCTCAGGTCGATCAGCGGCGCATGCAATTTGAGCGACCGACCTTCCACTGCTGCCTTGGTCGCCAGATTGGCGAGCGTCTCGAAGGCGCGAATGAACTCCGGCCGGCAATCCGGATAGCCCGAGTAGTCCACCGCATTGACGCCGACAAAGATATCCTGCGCCCCCAGCACCTCAGCCCAGGCCAGGGCAAGGGACAGCATGATGGTGTTACGCGCCGGTACGTAAGTCACCGGAATGCCCGGCTGCACGCCGGCGATCGGCACGGCAATCGAACTATCGGTCAGCGCGGAGCCGCCCAATTGGCCGAGATCCAGTTTCAGCACCCTATGGGCAACGGCCCCCAGCGCTTGCGCGACGCGCTCTGCCGCATGCAACTCAGCCCCATGTCGCTGTCCATAGTCGAGCGACAGGCAATGACAGGCAAACCCTTGGGCGCGCGCCAGAGCCAGAACAGTTGCGGAATCCAGTCCGCCGGACAACAGGATCACCGCGGGTTTGGTTGTGTCTGCCTCACCGGTGGGCGATGGTTCAGGCACCGGCCTCATCTGGATATTCGCGTTCATTGCGGGGATGGTAGCAAACCGGTAGCCAATGCGGCTGCTCTATAATTGCGGTCCCGACTCAATTGGAGCCGAGGCCGCAGCACCTGAGGTCGTCAACGCCGACGTTGGGCTCCACCGAAGCTGAGTTTCCACACGGAATCACGATGGCAAAGAAGGTATTCATTCGCACTTTTGGTTGCCAAATGAACGAGTACGACTCCGACAAGATGGCGGACGTGCTGGCCGGCAGCGAGGGCGTGGTCAAAACGGAAACGCCCGAGGATGCCGACATCATCCTGTTCAATACCTGCTCGGTGCGCGAAAAAGCCCAGGAAAAAGTGTTCCATGACCTTGGCCGGATCAAGCACCTCAAGCAGCTCAAACCCGAACTGATCATTGGCGTCGGCGGTTGTGTTGCCAGCCAGGAGGGGGAAACCATTGTCGCCCGGGCGCCTTACGTGGATGTTGTATTTGGCCCGCAGACCCTGCACCGGTTGCCGCAACTGATTGCTGCGCGGCGCCACAGCGGGCGGGCACAAATCGATATCTCCTTCCCGGAAATCGAGAAGTTCGATGCGCTACCGGCGGCCAGTGTTACCGGAACATCGGCTTTTGTCTCGATCATGGAAGGCTGCTCGAAATACTGCAGCTTCTGTGTCGTGCCCTACACCCGCGGCGAAGAGGTTTCGCGCCCGCTGGCTGACGTCCTGGCCGAGATAGAAGGCTTGGTCAGTCGGGGGGTGCGAGAAATCACGCTGCTTGGCCAGAACGTCAATGCCTACCGTGGCAGCATGGATGACGGCGATGCGGCGGACCTGGCTTTTCTGATCGAGATGCTCGCCGGGATGGAAGATATCGAGCGGATTCGCTACACGACATCTCACCCGCGTGAAATGACGCAAAGATTGATCGATACCTACCGAACCACACCCAAACTGGTTTCTCACCTGCATCTGCCGGTGCAGTCGGGATCGGATCGAATCCTGGCAGCGATGAAGCGCGGATACTCGGTACTTGAATTCAAGTCACTGGTAAAGAAACTCAAGGCAGCGCGGCCCGGCCTTTCTCTTTCGTCCGACTTCATCATCGGCTTTCCCGGCGAAACAGAAGAAGATTTCGAGAAAACCATGCAGCTGATCGAAGAACTGAACTTCGACAACAGCTTTTCCTTTGTCTATAGCCCGCGCCCCGGCACGCCTGCCGCTGAAATGGCCGACAACTCGCCTCAAGACACGAAAATCCGTCGCTTGATGCGATTGCAGAAAACCATCGAGGCCCAGGCGCTGAAAATAAGTCAGGCGATGGTCGGTACGATTCAGCGCGTGCTTGTCGAAGGGCATGCAAGAAAAGACGTCAGCGAACTGGCCGGGCGCACCGACAACAATCGCGTCGTCAACTTTGCCGGAAACGAACGCCTGATCGGGCACTTCATTGATGTCACCGTCACCGCCGCGCTACCGCACAGTTTGCGCGGCGAGATCGTCAAACTCCCCGAGCAGCCGCCGCTTGGCGCGGCCATCGCGCTCTGAGTCACCAGCCCGCCGGACAATACACCCTGAGTACTTCACCGAACTCCTCGCCGCGCCCCCTGAAGCTCTCGCTACAGCCGCTCGACAATGGGCGGCTGCAAAATCTCTGCGGCCCGCTCGACGAAAACCTGCGCCAGATCGAAGCCGCTTTCGATATCACCATCAGTCGGCGCGGGCAGCATTGCCAGATCAATGGGGAACTGGCGCAGGCGCGCCTGGCTGCCAGGGCCTTGCAGCACTTTTATGAACTGGCGGCAGAACCCTTGACCATCGATGAACTGCAACTTGGCCTGATTGAAATTTCACGCAATCGAAACGCGCGCACCCCGATGCCGGCCAGTGCGGGCCTGCTCACTCGAAAGACCGACCTGCATGCGCGCACACCGCATCAGGCAGGCTATCTGCAGAATATCCAGGAACACGACATTACCTTCGGTATCGGCCCGGCGGGTACCGGCAAAACCTATCTCGCGGTCGCCGCGGCCATCGATGCGTTTGAACGCGACCAAGTCAGCCGCATCGTCCTGACCCGGCCCGCGGTCGAGGCCGGGGAGCGGCTCGGCTTTCTGCCCGGCGATCTGGCGCAAAAAATCGACCCCTATCTGCGCCCGCTCTACGATGCACTGTACGACCTGATGGGATTCGAAAAGGTGTCGAAGCTGTTCGAAAAACAGAACATCGAAATCGCGCCGCTGGCCTACATGCGGGGCCGCACGCTGAATCACGCCTTCATCATTCTCGACGAGGCGCAGAACACCACGCCGGAGCAAATGAAAATGTTCCTGACCCGCATCGGCATCGGCGCCAAGGCGGTTGTTACCGGTGACGTCACGCAGATCGACCTGCCGCGCGGACAGAAATCCGGACTGGTGGAAGCGCGCCGCATCCTGGCCAAAGTGCGCGGCCTCGCGTTTACCGATTTCGACGCCACGGATGTCGTGCGTCATCCCCTGGTCGCGCGCATTGTCGATGCCTATGAGCAGCATGACAGCAGTCGTCAAACGCCGCCTGCCTGAACTGCGCCTCACGGTTCAGTATCCGGCTGGCCAGGCAGGCGCGCCGACACGGCCGCAGGTTCGCCGCTGGATTCGCGCGGCCTGCGCCGAGCCAGCCGAAGTAACGGTGCGCTTCGTTGACCGCGCAGAGGGCGAGCGCCTCAACCGTGACTACCGCCAACGCGACTACGCCACCAATGTGTTGTCCTTTCCTTACGAATCGGCTGAACATTTCGCAGGCATCTGCGGCGATCTGGTGCTTTGCCTGCCGGTGATGCAACTCGAAGCCAGGGAACAGAACAAGCCGCCGGAATCCCACTTCGCCCACCTGATAGTGCATGGTATGCTCCATTTACAGGGCTATGACCACGAGACAAACAAGGATGACGCCGAGCGCATGGAAGCAATCGAGCGCAAGATTCTTGAAGACCTTGGTTACCCCGATCCTTACGGCTGACAATGGACCCATCCAGTAGACCCAGTCTGATCGAACGGCTTTCTGCGCTCCTGATGCGCGAACCCGAAGACCGCGAACAACTTCTTGCACTGCTTCATGGCGCATTCGAGCGCCATTTGATGGACGCCGATGCGCTTTCGATCATCGAGGGCGCGCTTTCCGTTGCCGACATGGCGGTGCGCGACATCATGGTGCCGCGCGCCCAGATGGACGTTGTCGAAATCAAGGAAACACCCGAACAGATCGTCGAAGTTGTACTCGACACGGCGCACTCGCGCTTTCCGGTCATCGGCGAAAGCAAGGACGACGTGCTCGGGATCCTGCTGGCCAAGGACTTGCTGCGCTACTTTGCCGGCAAGGAGTTCGACTTGCGCGACACTTTGCGTCCGGCGATATTCATCCCCGAATCGAAACGGCTGAACGTGCTGCTGCGGGAATTCCGTGCCTCGCGCAATCACATGGCCATCGTGGTCGACGAATACGGCGGCGTGGCCGGGCTGGTCACCATTGAAGACGTGCTGGAGCAAATTGTCGGCGACATCGAAGACGAATATGACTTCGACGAAACCGAAGACAACATCGTCAAGGACAACACCGGCCGCTATCGGGTCAAGGCCCTCACGGAAATTGCCGATTTCAACGAGGCGTTCGGCACCGATATCTCCGACGAACACTTCGATACCGTGGGTGGCCTGGTGATCCATCGTCTTGGCCGTCTGCCCAAGCGCAATGAAATCGTCAACGTTGACGGCCTGCGCCTGCAAGTGCTGCGCGCCGACAGCCGCCGCGTGCATACGCTGCTGGTCGATCCGCAAAAATTTCTGCCACTGGCAGCACCTCCCGCCACCGACGAATGACCGCGCGACCGAGCGTGCCCCTGTTCGCCGCGGCGGCACTGGGCGCGTTCTGCGTCCTCGGCTTTGCGCCGTTCGACACCTATCTCGCCGTATGGCCAGCGCCGACTTTTGCGCTGGCCGGATTGTTCTATCTTTTGCGCAAGGCGTCTTCGGCACGCGAAGGGATGGCGCTCGGCCTCGCCTGGGGCGCGGGCTGTTTTCTGTTCGGCGTTTCCTGGATCTACGTCAGCCTGTCGCAATTTGCCGGAATGGCGCCGCCTGCCGCCGCCGGCGCGACCTTGCTGTTCTGTTTCTATCTCGCCCTGTTCCCGGCGCTGGCAGGTGGCCTGTTCGTGCGCTGGCGTCGCAAGACCGCACGCGACGCGCTGTTGTTCGCCGGTCTGTGGGCCTTGAGCGAATGGCTGCGCGGTACGCTATTTACCGGCTTCCCCTGGCTGGCGGTCGGCTACGCGCAAAGCCCGCCGAGCCCCCTGGCCGGTTGGGCCTCGGTGCTCGGCGTGTATGGCGTCGGCTTCATCGTCGCCCTGATCGGAGGCTTGCTGGGCGAAATGGCCAGCACCGGCTGGCGCAAGCCGGCGCCGTGGCTTTCCGTACTGTTGCTGCTGGGCCTCGGTGGCTTGTTGCGCGGCATGGACTGGACACAGCCGAGCGGCGCGCCCGTCAGCGTCAGCCTGTTGCAAGGCAATATCCCGCAAAGCCTGAAGTGGGATCCCAAGCGCCTGCCGCTGTCCGTGGACACCTATCTGCGCTTGACCGAGGCCAATCCGGCAACGCTCACGGTACTGCCCGAAACCGCGCTGCCGCTCTATTTCAACGAGCTGCCGCGCGATGTGCTGCGCGGTCTGACGCGTCACGGCGACGCCTTGATCGGTGTCGCTGTCACCACCACCGACGGCGGCTATACCAACGGCGCCGTCGCACTCACCCCGGAGCTCGCTGCCAGCGCCTATGCCAAACGTCATCTGGTGCCCTTCGGCGAATACGCGCCACCGGGCTTCGCCTGGTTCTTCCGTTTTGCGCGCATTCCAATGTCGGACTTCACCGCCGGGCGACCGCAGCAAGAACCGCTGAACATCGCGGGGCAGCGCATCGCGCCCAACATCTGCTACGAGGACTTGTTTGGCGAGGAATTGCTCGCCGCCTTGCCGGCGGCAAGCCTGCTGGTGAATATGTCCAACACCGCCTGGTTCGGCGATTCGCTGGCCCAGCCGCAGCATTTGCAAATCGCCCAGTTGCGCGCCATCGAAACCGGCCGCGTGATGTTGCGCGCAACCAATACCGGGATGACCGCCATGGTGCGCGCCGACGGCACCATTGCCGTCGCCTTGCCGCCCTTCACCACCGCCGCGCTGGTGGTGCAGGCCCAGGGACGCTCCGGGCTGACACCCTATGCGCGCTGGGGCAATCTGCTGGCCTTGCTGATCGCCGCCGGCGCCTGCCTGACGGCCTTGCGTCGCAAAAAAAACTAGAGTCTGTAGGCGGCCAGATCGATCGTCAGCGTCGGTCGCGCCATGGCCTGCAATGCGGCGCTGAGGAAGCGGCGCGCATCAGCGTTCAATGGCTCGAAGTCGCCGGCCTTGAAGTTCTGGGCGAGCATGAGAATCTGATCGACCAACAGCATTTTCCCCATCGGGTTCGGTGTTTCCAGCCCCGCCGCGACGAAGGCTTCGGCGATCCAGTGCCGCGCGCTGGCGGCGTCGAATGCAGAAAGATCAGCCGAACTCAGGGAGAAATCGTATCGTTCGCCATTCTTCAAAACCACGCTGACTTGTTGATCCACGGTACCGCTCCTTTTACGCATTGTTCAATCCGCCGATGATACCGGATGCCATCCGTATTCACGCTGTCGGATTCGCGCCGCGACGACGACGCAGCGTTCTAGCGTGCGGCCGAAACCCGGTAAAATCAACGCTTTCGCGATTTCACAGGGTTTCCCGATGAAGCATAAACCCACGCCTGGTTCCGCTGTCACGCCCACGCAAGCGCACGAGTCTTCACTGCAGGCCGGGCAGCGGCCGACCTTTCAGGACATCATCCTGCGCCTGCAGAATTTCTGGAACACGCAGGGCTGCGCCCTGCTGCAACCGTATGACATGGAAGTCGGTGCCGGCACCAGCCACACCGCCACCTTTTTGCGCGCGCTCGGCCCCGAACCCTGGAAAGCGGGTTATGTACAGCCCTCGCGCCGCCCCAAGGATGGCCGCTATGGCGAAAATCCAAATCGCATGCAGCACTACTACCAGTATCAGGTGGTGCTCAAGCCGGCGCCGTCAAACATCCTCGAACTGTATCTCCAATCCCTCGAAGCGCTGGGTTTCGATCTCAAGCAAAACGACATCCGCTTTGTCGAGGACGACTGGGAAAACCCGACCCTGGGCGCCTGGGGCCTGGGCTGGGAAGTCTGGCTGAACGGCATGGAAGTCACCCAGTTCACCTATTTCCAGCAGGTCGGCGGCATCGATTGCAAGCCGATCACCGGCGAGATCACCTACGGTCTCGAACGGCTGGCGATGTACCTGCAAGGTGTCGAGAACGTCTATGACCTGGTGTGGGCTCCGGGCCTGAGCTATGGCGATGTCTATCACCAGAACGAAGTCGAGCAATCCACTTACAACTTCGAACACAGCGATGTCGACTTCCTGTTCACCGCCTTCGCTGCCCACGAGAAGCAGGCGCAGCACCTGATCGCACAACAACTGGCACTGCCGGCCTATGAGCAGGTCCTGAAGGCCGCGCACAGTTTCAACCTGCTCGACGCGCGCGGCGCAATTTCGGTCACCGAGCGCGCCGCCTACATCGGTCGCATCCGCAACCTTGCGCGCAGCGTTGCCCAGAGCTATCTCGACAGCCGCGCCCGGCTGGGATTCCCCATGGCACCCAAGGCGCACGCCGAAGAAGTCATCGCCCAACTCAACGCCAGGAAAGCTGCATGAGCAACACCGACAACCTACTCGTCGAACTTTTCGTCGAGGAACTGCCGCCGAAAGCGCTGAAGAAACTCGGCGAAGTCTTTGCCCAAGCCTTGGCGCAAACGCTGAAATCGGATGGGCTTTGCGACAGCGCCGCGACTGTCACCGTCTATGCTTCACCGCGCCGTCTGGCCGTGCATGTGACTGCCGTACAGCCCCGCGCTGCCGACAAGCCGGTAAGCCAGAAACTGATGCCGGCCGCCGTCGGCCTTGATGCCAACGGCAACGCGACGCCAGCACTTCTGAAAAAGCTTTCGGCGCTTGGCGTCGACGCTGCTGCCGTACCTCAACTGCGACGCGAATCGGATGGCAAAACAGACGTACTGTTCTTCGACTCCATTGCGAAGGGCTTGACTTTGACCCTTGGCCTGCAAAGGGCGCTCTACGTCAGTCTGGAGAATCTGCCCATCCCGAAAGTAATGAGCTATCAACTCGCCGATGGCTGGACCAGCGTGAACTTCGTGCGCCCCGCCCACGGTCTGGTCGCCCTGCATGGCAGCGACGTGGTGCCGGTTTCCGTGCTCGGATTGCAAGCGGGCAACAGTACTCGCGGCCACCGTTTCGAAGCCAGTGTCGATCCTGTCGTGCTGACGCATGCCGACAGCTACGCGCAGCAGCTCGACACCGAGGGTGCGGTCATCGCCAGCTTCGCCGCTCGTCGCGATGAAATTGCGCGCCAGCTTGCGGCAGCGGCGGCCAAAGCCGGTGCCCAGCCGATAGACGATGACACGCTGCTCGACGAAGTCACCGGATTGGTCGAGCGCCCGAATGTGCTGATCGGCCAGTTCGAGGAAGCGTTTCTCGAGGTGCCGCAGGAATGCCTGATCCTGACCATGAAGGCCAACCAGAAATACTTTCCCCTGCTCGACAAAACCGGCAAGCTGACCAACAAATTTCTCATCGTCAGCAACATCAAGCCTGCCGATCCCGGCAATGTCATCGGCGGCAATGAGCGCGTGGTGCGTCCGCGTCTCGCCGACGCGAAGTTTTTCTTCGACCAGGATCGCAAGAAATCGCTCGCCGACCGGATACCGGGTTTGGCGAAAGTCATCTATCACAACAAGCTCGGCAGCCAGGGTGAGCGCACTCAGCGCGTCGCCGAGATCGCCAGCGCCATCGGCGCGCAACTCGGCGGCGAAGCGCTTGCCAATCAGGCCGACCAGGCCGCGCTGCTGGCCAAGGCCGATCTGCTTACCGACATGGTCGGCGAGTTCCCCGAGTTGCAGGGCATCATGGGCCGCTACTACGCGCTGCATGACGGCCTGCCCGCCGAGATCGCCGATGCCATCGAGGATCACTACAAGCCGCGCTTTGCCGGCGACAGCCTGCCGCGCAATCGGGTCGGCCTCGTCGTTGCATTGGCCGACAAACTGGAAACCCTGGTTGGCATGTTTGGCATCGGCCTGGTGCCGACCGGCGACAAGGATCCGTTCGCGCTGCGCCGGCATGCGCTGGGGGTGATTCGCATGCTAAGCGCCGGCGACCTCGATCTGCCGCTGGATAAACTGCTGGCGATCGCCGCCACTGCCTTCGATCGGGTTGACGCGTTCAAAGACTGCGACGCGGCACTCGCCGACTTCATCTACGAACGCCTCGCCGGCAGCCTGCGCGAGCAGGGCTACTCGGCGCAGGAAGTGGATGCGGTGGTCAGTCTGCGGCCGCAACGCCTTGGCGACATTCCCAAGCGGCTCGCCGCCGTGCGTGCCTTCGCCGCACTGCCGGAAGCCGCCAGCCTTGCCGCCGCCAACAAACGCGTTGGCAACATCCTGAAAAAAGTCGGCGCTGGCGAGACGGTGACGCTCGATGTCGCGCTGCTCAAGGAAGCCGCCGAAGCAGCGCTCAATGCTTCACTGGCGCAGGTAAAGCCGCAGGCCGATGCGGCCTTCGATGCGGGAGACTACACCGCCTCGCTGCTGGCGCTGGCGACACTGCGCGAGCCG
>JAIPCT010000003.1 GCA_021738065.1 Burkholderiaceae bacterium | reverse complement strand
GCGGCGAGGTCGGCATGCGCGCGATCGATGTGGCGCTGCGCGGCGGCGCCGAAGCGCTGGCACCCGAGCCGGAAATCCAGATGCGCAAAAGTCGCGCCGGTGACAGCCGGATTCTGGTGGTCGGTGTCGACAAGCTATTGACCAAGGTCGGGACCTGCTGCAAGCCGATGCCGCCCGATGCGATCATCGGTTTCGTCACTCGCGGCAAGGGAATTTCGATTCATCGCATTGACTGCGTCAATTTTCGCAACATGGGAGCGCGCAATCCAGAGCGTGTCATCGATGCCGAGTGGGGCGAGCAGTGGAGCGACAAGTCGACGGCCGTTTACTCGGTTGATCTGATGGTTGATGCGGGCGACCGGCAGGGGCTGTTGCGTGACATATCCGACGTGCTGTCGCGCGAAAAGACCAACGTCACGGCTGTCAAGACCCAAACCAGGGCAGGAATCGCGCATATGGGTTTTACGGTGGAATTGTCGGATGTCATGGCCCTGAAAAAGGTATTATCCGCGTTGCATGAAGTACCGGGTGTCATATCTGCCCAGCGACGTTGAGTGCCTGCCGCCGCTCGGGCCGAATGCCCGCGACCCGAATCGGCACTCCGAGATTGAAATCATGACCGACGACACAACTTCATATCATTGGCCAAAAGCCAGCGGTTACCGAACGCGCATAGCGGCTTTTGTCCTCGCCGGCGTGCCGATCGGCCTGCATATTCTGCCGCGAGGCTTTGGCCTGGAAATGTGGGCCTTGTTTGTCCTGCAATTCCTGATCTATCCGCATTTGATGGAATGGCAGATTCGCAACTCAGGGAACCGCGTGAGGGCGGAACTCCAGGCCCGGGTGGCCGATGCCGTGGTGTGCGGCGCGTGGGTCGCCGGTCTGGGATTTCCATTGTGGATCAGCGTGATCCTGTTTCTCGCCAATCTGCTGAATCACACCATGTCCCGCGGCAAGATCGGAATCCTGATCGGCCCGATTGCTTTTGCCAGCGGCGCCCTGGCCTCGTCTGCCATAATCGCATTTCATGTTTCGACCGACACCGACGGATTGGTGACCCTGTCGGCCATCATCGGTCTGACGATCTATTTGTCCTTGATGGGCGTGGAGTTTTTCGCCCATACCCAGCAGCTGCATGAGGTAAGGACGGCGCTCGACAGCCAGAAAAGCACGCTTGAGGACGCCAACACGGCTTTGCACGACCAGATCGGGAAGATTCACGACCTGGAGGAAAAACTGCGCGAGCAGGTCAATCGCGATGCCCTCACCGGCCTTTTCAATCGACGCTATCTTGAAGGCACGCTGGAACGTGAAATGGCGCGCTGCAAGCGGGATGGCACACCCATGACCATGATGATTCTGGATCTTGATCGCTTCAAGGCGGTGAACGCCGCACATGGTCATGCGGCGGGCGATGAGGTTTTGCGGGTTTTCGCGCGCTTGCTGCTCGACCACGCGCGCACCGAGGACATTGTGTGCCGCTACGGAGGTGAAGAGTTCATGCTGGTGTCACCGCGGATGCCGTTGGCGATCGCCGAAAGCCGCGCCACTTATTTGCTGAATGCCTTCCGCGAAAGCGTCACAGCGGTGGGTGACCAGCAGATCAAGCTCACGGTTTCGATTGGCATTGCCGTGGTTCCTGATCATGCCAATTCGGTTGGCGGCCTGATCCGGTGTGCGGAGCATGCGCTGTATCAGGCAAAACGCGCCGGACAGAATCAGGTGGTGGTTTTTCGCGACCTGAAAGGCTAGCAAGCGGGATCGTCGATTCGCTTTGCGATTTGATCCAGGTGCAGGTGGGGCAGCGCGGCGTGCAGGCGCTCGGGGTTGGCCGAAGCGCATAGACGGAGACGGCCGGAGTCTTGAATGATGTCGCCCGCCAAACGCAGCGCCTGTCGGGCGACGGCATCGGCAACATCGACCAATTGCGCGCGATCGCCAATAATCTCGGTCAGTGGCGGCTTGAGAAAGCTGTAGTGCGTGCAACCCAGCACGATGCGATCGATTTCCTGATCCAGCAGCGGTTCGATGCGGGCCCGAATATCCGCTTGCAGTGCCGGATCATCGAGATGCAGCGTTTCTACGTATGTCGCCCAGCCGGGACAGGGCACGACCCGCACCTCGACATCCGTCGCGTATTCCCGAATCAGCCCTGCCAGACGTTGACTGCGGGCTGTGGCTTCGGTGGCGAGAACAGCGATGCGGCGCGTCAGGGAACTCTGCGCGGCGGGCTTGATGCCTGGTTCAATGCCTACTACCGGGATGGCTGGGTGGGCCGCGCGCAGCGTATGCACGGCAGCGGTTGTCGCGGTATTGCAGGCGGCGACCAGCATGGTGCATCCTTGATCGATCAGGAGATCGCCGATGGCGAGAACGCGCTGCGTGATGAAGGCCTCGGACTTGTTGCCGTAAGGCACGTGCGCTGTGTCGGCGTAATACACATAGTCGGCTTTCGGCAATACTTTGAGCAGCGCAGCCAGCACCGACAGCCCACCCAGACCTGAATCGAAAACGCCGATCACGGGAGTGCCTGCGCGGGGAGGAAAGCCAGGTGCAGCAAGGTAGAAGTTTCCAGTTGAACGAATGGGGGAGGGCAATATCGACTGGGCGCCAGTCTAGCGCGTGATCGAGTGGCCTATCATGTCGCCATCAATGGGATTTTTAGGTCACCGCCCGGCTGTTTGTTACACTTAAACATAATAAATATAAAAATAGGGTGGATATGATGCCATTCCGAGGCCTGCAGCTATTTGGGCTTTGCAGCAGCGACGATGAGCCGATAGCGGCTCTGCCGGGAATTAAACCAGCGCCATTTTGAAACACCGATCCTATGAAACTTTCACCGTACGATGAAATGCACGATCGCGACGGCAATGTTCGCGCCAGCTATCAGGGCTATGCCCGGTGGCAGGCCGACACCTCGGCCGAGATCATCCAGCGCAAACGCGAAGAAGCCGACCTGTTCTTTCACCGTGTCGGCATTACCTTTGCCGTCTATGGCACCGAGGCGAACACGGAACGCCTGATCCCGTTCGACGTCATTCCGCGGATCATTGCCGCCGAAGAATGGGCGCGCGTCGAAGCCGGACTGCGCCAGCGCGTGACAGCGCTCAATGCCTTCATGCACGACATCTATCATGATCAGGAAATCCTGAAAGCGGGAAAGATTCCAGCCGAGATGATCGTCGGCAATCCGCAGTTCCGCCAGGAGATGGTGGGTCTCGACGTTCCCGGCAACATTTACGTGCATATCGCCGGCATCGACCTGGTGCGGGCCAGCTTCGGCGGCGCCGACGATGAGTATTTCGTCCTCGAGGACAACTTGCGCACGCCGTCGGGGGTGTCCTACATGCTCGAGAACCGGCGCATGATGATGCGGCTGTTTCCCGATCTCTTCGCCCAGCAGAAGGTCGCGCCGGTCGAGCACTTTGCCGATCTGCTGCTGGAAAACCTGCGCTCGCTGGCGCCGTCGGGTGCCGGTGGCGAACCCAACGTGGTGGTGCTGACGCCGGGGCAGTTCAACAGCGCCTATTTCGAGCATGCCTATCTGGCCCAGCAAATGGGTGTCGAGCTGGTCGAGGGCAGCGATCTGTTCGTGCGCGATGACACCGTATACATGCGCACCACGCAGGGACCGCAGCGCGTCGATGTGATTTATCGGCGCCTTGACGACGATTTTCTCGACCCCGAAGTCTTTCGGCCCGATTCGACGCTTGGCGTGCCCGGCTTGATGCGCGCCTACCGTGTCGGCAATGTAATGTTGGCCAATGCGGTGGGCACCGGCATCGCCGACGACAAGGCGATCTACACGCATGTGCCGGAAATGATCCGCTTCTATTGCGGCGAGGAGCCGATCCTGTCCAATGTGCCAACCTGGGAATTGGGCAAGCCCGGGGACCTGAAGTACGTGCTGGAGCATCTGGCCGAACTGGTGGTGAAGGAAGTTCATGGTTCCGGAGGCTATGGCATGCTGGTCGGGCCCGCAGCCAGCAAGGAAGAACTCCGCGTGTTCCGCGAACAGATCGTGGCCGCACCGGAGCGCTACATCGCCCAGCCGACGCTGGCCCTTTCCACCTGCCCGACCTATGTGGAGCAGGGCATCGCTCCGCGCCACATCGATTTGCGGCCGTATGTCCTGTCGGGCAAGCAGGTCACCATGGTACCCGGCGGCCTGACCCGGGTGGCGCTGCGCGAGGGTTCGCTGGTGGTCAATTCGTCCCAGGGTGGCGGCACCAAGGACACCTGGATTCTCGAACAATGAGGGCGACATTATGCTGAGCAGTACCGCAGATCATCTCTACTGGATGGCGCGCAGCATGGAACGCGCTGAAAGCACCGCGCGCATGCTGGATGTGACCTATCGCATGGGACTGCTCAAGAGTTCCGAAGACGAGAGCCAGCAGCACTGGAGCGCCGCCTTGTCAATCAGCGGGCTGCATGGCTCCTATGGCGAAGCCAATTCCGAACTGACAGCTGATCGGGTGTTGCGCTTCATGGCGCTGGATGCCGGCAACCCGTCGAGCATTTACTGCTGCGTGCAGCGCGCCCGCGAAAATGCGCGCGCGGTACGTGGCTCGATTTCGGTCGAAATGTGGGAAACCATCAACCACACCTGGCTGGAAATGCGCGATGTCTCGGCCGACCAGTTGCACGGTGACCGGGTTTCGAGCTTTTTCGACTGGGTCAAGGAACGCTCGCACCTGTCGCGCGGCGTCACCTCCGGCACCATGCTGCAGGACGACGGCCTGCGCTTCATCCGCGTCGGCACCTTCCTTGAGCGGGGCGACAATACCGCGCGCATTCTCGACGTCAAATACCACATTCTGCTGCCCAGCCTGAGCGATGTGGGCGGCGTGGCGGACTACTACCAATGGAGCGCCCTGCTGCGCTCGGTATCCTCCCTCAGTGCCTACCGCAAGATCTACCAGGATCTGATCACGCCGACCCGCGTCGCCGAACTGCTGATTCTGCGCCGCGACATGCCGCGCTCGCTGGCCGCCTGCGTCCATGAAGTCAACCAGCAGATCCGCGAACTCGGCAGCGAAAACAGCAGCGAACTCGGGCGACAATGCGGCAGGCTCGATGCCGAACTCCAGTACGGCCGCATCGACGAGATTCTGAAACTCGGCGTGCACCAGTATTTGACCGGTTTTCTGAGTCGTATCAATGACATCGGCGATCAGGTCAATGCCACCTACTTCTGGGCGATGCGGCAGTCGGCCTGAGCGAAAGCAATCAAAGCGGCGCGGCCTTGCGCTTGGGCCGCGCCTCGGGTAGCGTGCCGCTCCTCAACTAATCTGGAACCGTAGATATGACTTACTGTGTAGGCGCGATGATTGATGCCGGGCTGGTCTTTGCATCCGATTCGCGAACCAATGCGGGCATCGACAATGTGTCGACCTATCGCAAGATGAAGGTGTTCGAGAATGCCGGTGATCGCGTGATTGTCGTGTTGTCGTCGGGCAACCTGGCCATCACCCAGGCAACCTTGGCGCAACTGGAGCAGATCATCAAGCGTGGCAACGTGCCCAATCTGATGAGCGTCGGCTCAATGTATGAAGCGACCGAACTGATCGGCGCGGCCTTGCGCCAGGTGCGCGAACGCGATGGTCTGCATCTGCAGCAGAACAATGTCGATGCCGGCGCAAATTTCATCGTCGGCGGACAGATTGCTGGCGAACCCATGCGCCTGTTTCTGGTCTATGCCGAAGGCAATTTCATCGAGGCGACGCCCGAGACGCCGTATTTCCAGATCGGTGAGACCAAATACGGCAAACCGATCATCGATCGCATCGTAAACAAGGACACCACCATGCTGCGCACGGTCAAGTGCGTGCTGGTCTCATTCGATTCGACCATGCGTTCCAATCTGTCCGTGGGCATGCCCATCGATCTGGTCTGTTACGCGCGGGATGATCTGCGTGTGCTGCATTCCAGACATCTCGACGAGAGCGACGAATACATGCGGCGCTTGCGCATACTGTGGGGCGAAGGCCTGAATCGCGCCTTTGCCGAACTGCCCCCTCCCGACTGGATGGCCTAGCCTGTAGCCCCGGAACCCCTGTCCAGATGACAATTCGCGTCGCACTGAATCACCGCACCCGTTACCGCTTCGACCGGCCGGTCAGGATTGGGCCGCATGAGATCCGTTTGCGCCCGGCGCCGCATGCGCGCACACCGATATTGAGCTATTCCCTCAGCATCGTGCCCTCCGGCAAGACGGCGCCATTTGTCAACTGGCAGCAGGACCCCTTCGGCAACTGGATCGCGCGTCTGGTGTTTCCGGAGCCGGGGTCGGAACTCGAGATCACGGTCGACCTGGTCGCCGACATGACGGTGATCAATCCTTTCGATTTTTTCATCGAAGCCTATGCGGAAAACTACCCCTTCGCCTACACCGACAATCTGAAGCGCGAACTCGCCCCCTACCTGGAATGCGATGCGGCGGGCCCGCTGCTGCAACATTGGCTGCAGAATCTGAAACAGGAGGTTTTGCCGCACCAACAACGCATCATCGACATGCTGGTCGCGGTCAATCAACGGGTTCAGGCCGACGTCAACTATGTAGTGCGCATGGAACCCGGGGTGCAGACGCCCGAGGTGACGCTCGAAAAGCATTTGGGTTCCTGTCGTGACTCGGCCTGGCTGCTGGTTCAGGTGCTGCGCCATCTCGGCCTGGCCGCGCGATTCGCTTCGGGCTATTTGATCCAGCTCAAAGCGGACCAGCAGGCGCTGGATGGTCCCTCGGGTCCGGAGCAGGATTTCACCGACCTGCATGCATGGACCGAAGTGTTCCTTCCCGGTGCCGGTTGGGTCGGTCTCGACCCAACTTCGGGCATGATGGCGGGCGAAGGCCATATCCCGCTGGCCTGCACCTCGCAGCATTCGTCGGCAGCGCCGGTGATCGGCGCCACCGAAGTCTGCGACGTGCATTTCGATCACTCGATGTCGGTTTCCCGCATCCATGAAGACCCGCGCGTTACCCAGCCCTACGTGGCGGGGCAATGGCAGGCCATCCTCGATCTCGGGCACTATGTTGACCAGGAAATAGTGGCGCAGGATATCCGCCTGACCATGGGCGGCGAACCGACGTTTGTTTCCATTGACGACATGGACGGCGACGAATGGAATTACACCGCGCTGTCGCCCGAGAAGCGGCAACTGGCAGAAGAATTGTTTCAGCGCATGCAGCAGCGCCTGGCCCCGGGCGCCATGCTGCATTTCGGGCAAGGCAAATGGTATCCGGGCGAGCCGCTGCCGCGCTGGGCGCTGGGCTGCTACTGGCGCCGCGACGGCAAACCGTTGTGGTTCGACCGCGCCTTGATCGCCTCGAGCGCCGAAGCCGGCACCTTCGGCACGGAGGACGGGCTGCGCTTCATCTGCCTGCTGGCGCGTTACCTGGGGCTCAGCGAATCCTTTGTCATAGCGGCCTATGAAGATGTGGTGCGCCACGTCGACGCCGAGCAAAGCTGGCCGGAAAATTATGATCCGATCCGGCAGAACCTCGCCGATGCCGGAGAACGCAAGCGCATGGCACAGAACATAGCGCGCGGTCTGAGCGAGCCGCGAGCCTTTGTATTGCCGATCAAGGCCTTGCCGCGGACGGAACAAAAAGCCGACAAGGCGGCAGCCAGCATCAAACGCAAGCCTGCGCGCCGTGGCGCCAAAGCCGACTTTCAGGACGCGATGCGCGCCAGCTTCCGTTCCAGCCCGTGGCCCTTGCGTCGCGAGCATTTGTACCTGCTGCCAGGCGATTCGCCGGCCGGCCTGCGTCTGCCATTGAGTTCACTGCCCTGGGTCGCGCCCGAGGATATGGAACTCGATCATGGCCGCGACCCCTTCGATCTGCCGCGCGACCTGCCCGAGCCCGGAGCGGCGGCCCTGCCCAAAGCCGCGGCGACAGCCGCCAAGGACGCATACGATCCGCGAGAGATCGTGCACACCGCGCTGTGCGTCGAGGTGCGCGACGGCACGCTGCATGTCTTCCTGCCGCCGATCGGTCTGCTCGACGACTTCGTCGCCCTGCTGGCCTGCATCGAGGCCACGGCCGCATCGCTGGCCATGCCGGTGCGGCTGGAGGGCTACACGCCGCCGGCCGACACGCGCCTCAAGGACTTCAAGATCACCCCCGACCCCGGCGTCATTGAGGTCAATGTGCACCCCGTGGCGAGTTGGGACGATCTCGTCGAGAATACTCTGGCCCTCTATGAAGACGCGCGCCAGCAGCGACTCGGCAGCGAGAAGTTCATGCTCGACGGACGCCACACCGGCACCGGCGGCGGCAACCACATCACGCTCGGCGGTGCGACTCCGGCCGATTCACCCTGCCTGCGCCGTCCTGATTTGCTGATGAGCCTGGTCGGCTACTGGCAGAACCATCCCGCGCTTTCCTACCTGTTTTCAGGAACCTTCATCGGTCCCACCAGTCAGGCGCCGCGCGTCGATGAGGCGCGCCACGAAAGCCTCTACGAACTTGAAATTGCCTTCCAGCAACTCAATGCACGCCTGAAACCCGGGGTTGAAAGCGACAAGCCCTGGCTGGTGGATAGACTGCTGCGCAACCTGCTGGTGGATCTTTCCGGCAACACCCATCGTGCAGAGTTCTGCATCGACAAGCTGTACTCGCCGGATGGCCCGACCGGACGTCTCGGCCTGGTCGAACTGCGCGGCTTCGAGATGCCGCCGCACGCGCAGATGAGCCTGCTGCAAATGCTGCTGTTGCGGGCGATCGTCGCGCGATTCTGGAAGACGCCCTACGATGCGCGCCTGATCCGCTGGGGTACGCAACTGCAGGACCGCTTCATGCTGCCGCATTTCATCGCCCAGGACATGCACGACGTGGTGCAGGATTTGCAGCGCGCGGGCTATGCCTTCGAGTTCGACTGGTTTACGCCCTTTCTCGAATTTCGCTTCCCGCGCTACGGTGCGGTGGTCTATCACGGCATCGAGATCGAACTGCGCCAGGCGATCGAACCCTGGCACGTGCTGGGCGAGGAAGTCAGCGCCGGTGCGACCGCGCGCTATGTCGATTCCTCCGTCGAGCGCATGCAGGTCAAGGTGCGCCAGCTCAATGACACGCGCCATATCGTCTGCTGCAACGGCCGTCCGTTGCCGCTGACACCCACCGGCGTGCGCGGCGAGTTCGTCGCCGGGGTCCGCTACCGGGCCTGGGCGCCGCCGTCCGCTTTGCATCCAACCATCGGCATACACGCGCCGCTGGTGTTCGATCTGGTCGATACCTGGAGCGGGCGTTCGATTGGCGGCTGTACTTACCATGTCACGCATCCGGGCGGACGCAGCTACGACAGCTTCCCGGTGAATGCCAACGAAGCCGAGGCGCGGCGGGCGACGCGCTTTCGCGCCGAAGGCCATACGCCCGGCCTGATGCCGGTGCGTCGCGAAGGCCGCAACCCCGATTACCCACTGACACTGGATTTGCGCCGTGCTCCCGAAGCCTGGGTCGAGGGCGATTTCATCTCAACCGCCGCCGCTGAACAAGCCCAACAGTAAAACGCCGGACGGATTGGCGCGGCTTAGCGGGCGGCCGTAAGCGCTATTTCTATTCGATAGCCGGGATTGGCCAGCCGCGCCTCAATGCAGGCACGACTCGGCGCCGTGCCGACTGGCAGCCAGTCGTCCCAGACCTCGTTCATGCCAGCGTAGTCGTCCATGCTGCGCAGATAGATGGTCGCCATCAACAGCCGCGATTTGTCGCTGCCGGCCTTGGTCAGCAGGGTATCAATGGCGGCCAGCACTTCGCGGGTCTGGAGGGTGATGTCGGCTGCAAGCGTCTGCGGCACTTCGACCAGGTAAACCGTAGTGTCGTGCACCACCACGTCGGAATAGCGTCGCGTGGTGCCGTGGCGTTCGATGCTCATCCCGGGCCTTCCTGTTCAGACCACTTTGACCGGAATCCCGCCGATTTTCGCCTGCCACTCCTTTGGCCCGGTGATGTGTACTGAAGTCCCTTGCGAATCGACGGCAACGGTGACCGGCATGTCTTTTACTTCGAACTCGTAAATGGCTTCCATGCCGAGGTCGGCAAAGCCGACCACCTTGGCCGACTGAATGGCTTTGGCGACGAGGTAGGCGGCGCCGCCGACCGCCATCAGGTAAGCGGATTGGTTGTCCTTGATCGCCTCGATTGCCGTTGGGCCGCGTTCGGCCTTGCCGATCATGGAAATCAGCCCAGTTTGCTCCAGCATCATGCGGGTAAATTTATCCATGCGGGTGGCCGTGGTGGGGCCGGCCGGTCCCATCACTTCGTCGCCGACCGGATCCACCGGGCCGACGTAGTAGATGACCCGATTGGTGAAATCCACGGGCAATTTCTCGCCCTTTGCCAGCATGTCGGCGATGCGCTTGTGGGCGGCGTCGCGGCCGGTCAGCATCTTGCCGTTGAGCAGCAGTTTCTGCCCGGGTTTCCAGGCCGCGACCTGGTCCTTGCTCAGGCTATTCAGGTCGACCCGGGTTGCGGTGGCGGCGTCGGCCTGCCAGGTCACTTTGGGCCAGTCCTCAAGGCTGGGGCGCTGCAGTTCCGCCGGGCCGGAGCCGTCGAGATGGAAATGGATGTGGCGTGTCGCGGCGCAGTTGGGGATCAGCGCCACCGGTAGATTGGCGGCGTGAGTCGGATAGTCGAGCACCTTGACGTCGAGCACCGTGGTGAGTCCGCCCAGACCTTGCGCCCCGATGCCCAGCGCGTTGACCTTCTCATAAAGCTCCAGCCGCAGTTCTTCGGCGCGATTCTTTGCACCGCGGGACTTGAGTTCCTGGATATCCACCGGCGCCATGATGGCTTCCTTGGCCAGGAGCATGGCCTTTTCCGGCGTGCCGCCAATGCCGACGCCGAGGATGCCCGGAGGGCACCAGCCGGCGCCCATGGTCGGCACGGTCTTGAGGATCCATTCGACCAGGTCGTCGGAGGGATTGAGCATGGCAAACTTGGCCTTGGCCTCCGAGCCGCCGCCCTTGGCGGCGCAGATCACGTCGACCTGATCTCCGGCGACGATTTCGTAATGCACCACGGCCGGCGTGTTGTCCCTGGTGTTCTTGCGCGCGCCGGCAGGATCGGCCAGTACCGAGGCACGCAAGGGGTTCTCGGCATTGCCGTAGGCGCGGCGCACGCCTTCGTCGACCATCTCCTGCACCGAAAGCGTGGCGTCCCAGCGCACTTGCATGCCGACCTTGAGGAAAACCAGCGCGATGCCCGTGTCCTGGCAGATGGGTCGGTGGCCCTCGGCAGACATGCGGCTGTTGGTGAGTATCTGTGCAATGGCATCCTTGGCAGCGGGGGATTCTTCGCGGTCATAGGCCGCGCCCAAGGCCTGGATGTAGTCGAGCGGATGGTAGTAGCTGATGAACTGGAAGGCGTCGGCAATGGACTGGATGAAATCGTCCTGGCGGATGGTGGTCATGGCAGCGCTCCTGGCGGTTAGTGTTTGCTCTGGCGCCCTGCGCTCACGGTCTGCATCATGATCTTGTCGGTGTAGGCGATGGCGATGGCGGAGAACAGGAAGGAGACGTGGATGGCTATTTGCGCCATGATCACGCGGTCTTCGACGTGCGGGGCATTGATGAAGGTGCGTAGCAGGTGGATCGAGGAAATGCTGATCAGCGCCACGGACAGTTTGACCTTGAGCACACCGGCATTGACGTGGGAGAGCCATTCCGGTTGATCGGGATGGTCCTGCAAATCAAGGCGCGAGACGAAGGTCTCATAGCCACCGATAATGACCATGATCAGCAGGTTGGCGATCATCACTACATCGATCAGGCCCAGCACGATGAGCATGACTTCCGATTCGGTCAGGCTGCCGGCCTTGCTGACCAGGTGCGCCAGTTCGTGCATGAACTGATACACATAGACGGCCTGGGCAACAATCAAACCGAGATAGAGCGGCGCCTGCAACCAGCGGCTGCCGAATATGAAAAACTCCATGGGTTTGACGATTTTGTTCATCTTGGGTCGCGAAAAGTGGGGCGGGGCAGCGATCTTACCGCAGGAGTCGGGAGGGCGTGGCTCACGGCCGCGTAAGTAGCATGTAAGGGCGATCGGGTATTATCGTGTGCGCTTAAAACGCATGCGGCGAAGGGCAAGTTGACCGGTCAGCTGCAGCGTTTTATCGAAATGCACATACATGCGTCATCCGTTCGGCCGCAATGTAGGCTGCCGAGGCGGGTGGGGTTGGTCATCCGGATTCTGTCCGGTCTCACGCGAGAGGAGAGGTAGCAATGTCCAGCATCGAATCTAATGTCACGGAAACCCGTGTATTTCACCCAGCCGATGCCGTGGTCAAGAAGGCCACGATTTCCGGAATGGCGGCCTATGAGGCTCTGTGCAAGGAGGCCGAACAGGATTACGCGGGCTATTGGGCCCGGCTGGCGAAAGAGCATGTGAGCTGGAAGCAGCCCTTCACCCAGTCGCTGGATGAATCCAACGCTCCGTTCTACAAGTGGTTTGCCGACGGCAAGCTGAACGTTTCCTACAACTGCCTCGATCGCAACATCGAAGCCGGTCTCGGCGACAAGGTCGCGATCATTTTCGAAGCCGACGGCGGCCAGGTCAGCAAGGTGACCTACAAGGAACTGCTGGCCCGCGTTTCCCGGTTTGCCAATGCATTGCGCGCCCAGGGCATCAAGAAGGGCGATCGCGTCCTGATCTACATGCCGATGTCGGTCGAAGGCGTGGTCGCCATGCAAGCCTGCGCCCGCATCGGTGCCATCCATTCGGTGGTGTTCGGTGGTTTCTCCACCAAGAGCGTGCAGGAGCGCATTCAGGATGCCGGCGCGGTCGCGGTAATTACTGCCGACGAGCAGTGCCGGGGCGGCAAGAACATCCCTCTGAAGCCGGCGGTCGATGACGGTATCGCCATGGGTGGCTGCGAGACGATCAAATCGGTGGTCGTGTTCAAGCGCACCGGTGGCGCGTGCAACATGGTGGCCGGTCGCGATCTTTGGTGGGACGACGTCACCGCCGGACAATCCGATGTTTGCGAGCCCGAGTGGGTCGAGGCCGAGCATCCGCTGTTCCTTTTGTACACCTCCGGTTCGACGGGCAAGCCCAAGGGCGTGCAACACAGCTCGGGCGGCTATCTGCTGCATGCGATCCTGACCATGAAGTGGACCTTCGATATCAAGCCCGATGATATCTTCTGGTGTACCGCCGATATCGGCTGGGTCACCGGCCACACCTACATCACTTACGGCCCATTGGCCTGCGGCGCCACCGAAATCGTTTTCGAGGGTGTGCCGACCTATCCGGATGCCGGACGTTTCTGGAAGACCATCCAGAGTCACAAGGTCAGTGTCTTCTATACCGCGCCGACGGCCATTCGCTCGCTGATCAAGACGGGTGAAAACGCGCCGGCCACGCATCCGAAGAATTACGATCTCAGTTCGCTGCGCATCCTCGGTTCGGTTGGCGAGCCGATCAATCCGGAAGCCTGGATGTGGTACTACAACAATGTCGGCGGCGCGCGCTGCCCGATCGTGGATACCTTCTGGCAGACCGAAACCGGCGGCCACATGATCACTCCGCTGCCGGGTGTCACGCCGCTGGTGCCGGGTTCCTGCACCCTGCCGTTCCCGGGAATCATGGCCGCCATCGTCGACGAGACCGGCAATGACGTCGAATGGGGCAAGGGCGGCTTTCTCGTCGTCAAGAAGCCCTGGCCGGCAATGATCCGTACCATTTACGGTGATCCTGAGCGTTACACGAAGTCCTACTTTCCGGCGGATTTCGGCGGTAATGTCTACCTGGCCGGCGACGGCGCGATGCGCGATGCCAAGACGGGCTACTTCACCATCATGGGCCGCATTGACGACGTGCTGAACGTATCAGGGCACCGCATGGGCACCATGGAAATCGAGTCGGCACTGGTCTCCAACCCGATGGTGGCGGAAGCCGCCGTGGTGGGGCGTCCCGATGACGTTACCGGCGAAGCCGTCTGTGCTTTTGTGGTCCTCAAGCAATCGCGTCCGAGCGCGGAAGAGGCAAAGAAAATCGCCGCCGAACTGCGCGCATGGGTCGGCAAGGAGATCGGACCGATCGCCAAGCCCAAGGACATCCGGTTTGGCGAGAATCTGCCAAAGACGCGTTCCGGCAAGATCATGCGCCGCTTGCTGCGCAGCCTGGCCAAGAACGAAGAAATCACCCAGGATGTATCGACCTTGGAAAATCCGGGAATTCTGGATCAGCTCAAGCAGAATGCTTGAGTTGTCCAACCGGATTTCGGTGTAGGCCAATCGGGCCAACGGCCGGGCTAAGCGCGTAGCGCGGCCGAAACCAAAATCCGGGAATTCTGGATCAGTTCAAGCAGAACGCCTGAGGCCGGTCATGGCGGTTGAAAACGCCCCTTGCGAGGGGCGTTTTTTTGTCTACCTTCCTGAGCGCGGCCAGGGAATCAAATCGGGGTGGCTGTTCCCGCTTGCTCTTGCGCGGAGTAGGATTGCGCCTGATTCCGGCTCTTGTCGAGGTGACATCATGATCCGCTCCAGGCTCAAGGCACAGCGTCTGGCTTTCTTGTTTCTGATGGGTTGCTTCTTTTTCAACTATCCATTGCTGTCCGTATTCAATCAGGGTGGCGTCATTTATGGCCTGCCGCCGCTCTATGTCTGGCTGATGGTGTCATGGCTGGCCTTGATCGTGCAAATGGCGTGGGTGGTGGAAAGAAAAGGCGACTGAGGTGTTGCAGGGCTGGGTCATTGTTTTTGCCTCATTCGTCTATCTGGGCGTCCTCTTTGCGATCGCCTGGTATGCCGACCGGAGAGCGGATGCGGGTCGTTCCCTGATTTCGAACCCGCTGGTCTACGCGCTCTCGCTGGGGGTGTATTGCACCACTTGGACTTTCTACGGCAGCGTGGGGCGTGCCGTGGCCAGCGGTATCGGCTACCTGCCGATCTATCTAGGGCCGACCTTGCTGTTTGCGCTCGCAGGCTTTGTTCTGGTCAAGATGATCCGTGTTGCCAAAGCCAATCGGATCACCTCGATCGCCGACTTTGTCGCCTCGCGCTATGGCAAGAGCCAGGTGCTCGGCGGTCTGGTGACGGTCATCGCGGTGGTCGGCGTCGTGCCCTATATCGCGCTACAGCTCAAGGCTGTGTCGAACAGCTTTGCGATTCTTTCCAGTTATCCGGAGATTGTCATGCCGGCGATGTCCGGCACCATACCGCTGTTTCAGGACAGCGCGCTCTATGTGGCGATGATCCTGGCGGCATTCACCATTCTCTTCGGCACCCGCCACCTGGACGCCACCGAGCGTCACGAGGGCATGGTCGCCGCCATTGCCGTCGAGTCCATCGTCAAGCTGGTTGCGTTTCTGGCGGCCGGGATTTTTGTCGTTTGGGGAGTTCACGAAGGCATTGGAGACATTTTTGCCCAGGCCGATGCCGTGCCAGAGATTGCGCGCCGTCTCACCACCGCCGACTCTCCGGCGACGTACGGCACCTGGGGTACGCTGGTTTTCCTGTCATTGTTTGCGGCCTTGTTGCTGCCGCGCCAGTTTCAGATCGCGGTGGTGGAAAACGTCGATATCAGCCATCTGAGCCGAGCGGTGTGGATGTTTCCGCTCTATCTGTTCCTGATCAATCTTTTCGTGCTGCCGGTCGCGTTGGCGGGTTTGCTGCATTTCCAGGGCGGAGGCGTCGACGCCGACACATTTGTGCTGACTCTGCCGATGGCGCATCAGCAGGAAATGCTGGCGCTGTTTGTCTTTATCGGCGGCTTGTCGGCGGCAACCGGCATGGTCATCGTCGAGACCATTGCCCTGTCGACCATGGTTTGCAACGATCTGGTCATGCCGCTGCTGTTGCGGATGCCGATACTCGGGCTGGCCACGCGCAGCGATCTTTCGGGGCTTCTGCTGGCGATTCGACGCTGGGCCATCGCCATCATTCTCGGGCTGGGCTATCTGTACTTTCGCATGGCGGGCGAGGCCTATGCACTGGTGTCGATCGGACTGATCTCGTTTGCCGCGGTGGCGCAGTTTGCGCCGGTGGTGATCGGTGGGCTGTTCTGGAAGGGAGGCACCCGGGATGGCGCGCTGGCGGGTCTCACGGCGGGCTTCGTGTTATGGACCTACACCTTGTTGCTGCCTTCGTTCGCCAAATCGGGCTGGATGCCGGCGGGCTTCATCGAACACGGTTTGTTCGGCATCGACCTTCTTCGACCCCAGCATTTGCTGGGTCTGACCGGGCTCGATGAAATCACGCACAGCCTGGTCTGGAGTCTGCTGGCCAATCTGGGAACCTACATCGGGGTTTCCTTGTTGCGCGCGCCGAATTTGCGGGAAGCGCGGCAGGCCACCTTGTTTGTCGGCGGCGCGGAAGCCGCGGGCATTCCTGGCTGGCGCGGCAGCGCCGGGGTCGCCGATCTGCTGCCGCTGGCCGGACGCTTCATCGGTTTTGAACGGGCGCAGGAGGCCTTTGCCCGACATGCTCACGAGCGCGGTCTGCGGGGTATCGAAGAACTCCCTGCCGATACCCGTCTGGTGAATTTCGCCGAAACCCTGTTGGCCGGCGCCATTGGCTCAGCCTCGGCGCGCGTCATGGTGGCGTCGGTAGTTACCGAGGAACCCCTCGGCATCGATGAAGTGATGAATATCCTTGATGAAGCGTCGCAAGTGCGTCGCTACGCGAGCGAGGTGGAGCAGAAATCGGCAGAACTGACTCGCGCCACGGCAGAACTACGCGAGGCAAACGCCCAGCTAAGGCAACTGGATCGCATGAAGGATGATTTCATATCCACGGTGTCGCACGAACTGCGTACGCCGCTGACTTCGATTCGGGCTTTTTCCGAAATGCTGCAGGAGGATCCGAAAACGGATCTGGCGCAACGTTCGCGTTTTCTGGGCATTATCGTCAGCGAGTCGATCCGCTTGACGCGGCTGATAAGCCAGATTCTGGATTTGGCAAAACTCGAATCCGGCCGCGCCGAATGGACGGTGGAAAGCGTCGATGTGGGTGAAGTCCTGAGTGATGCGACCGAATCAATGGCCGTGCTCTTTACCGAAAAGCGTGTCACGCTCGAGATCGAAACCTGCGAACCCGGGCTCGCCGTCCAGGCCGATTGTGATCGCCTGATCCAGGTCATGGTCAACCTGTTGTCCAACGCGCTCAAGTTTGCGCCGGCGGGAAGCGGCCACGTCAAAGTCGGCGCTCGCGGTACGGCGAACGAAGTGCGTGTCCATGTCACCGACAACGGCCCCGGAGTCCCGCTCGCCGATCAGGAATTGATCTTCGACAAATTCCGTCAGGGTGCCGGCACCGCCGACGTGCTTACCGACAAGCCGCAAGGAACCGGCCTCGGCTTGCCGATCAGCCGTCAGATCATTGAGTATTTCCATGGCCGGCTGTGGGTGGAAAGCTCGCCGGCTGCCGGCACGAGTTTTGTGTTCACACTTCCCCGGCTCACGGGAGATAATGATGCAAGCAAGAACAGCTAGTGCAGTCAAAGGGGAGGCAGGTCGACAAATGACGTGGTCACCTGGAGCAAATATTTTGTCGGGGGGAGTTGCATGAGTCGTCGCATCCTGATTGTTGATGACGAGCCGAACATCGTCATTTCGCTTGAGTTTCTGATGAAGAAGGAAGGCTTCGAGACCGCTGTCGCCGTAGACGGCGACGATGCCTTGCGCAAAGCGGCTGAGTTTGCGCCCGATCTGATATTGCTCGATGTGATGATGCCCAAGAAATCGGGCTTCGAAGTCTGTCAGGCTTTGCGCACCGATCCGGCAACGGCCTCGGTGAAGATCATCATGCTCACTGCCAAGGGGCGCGAGACGGAAGTCGCGAAAGGATTGGCGCTGGGCGCGGATGCCTACGTCACCAAGCCGTTTTCAACAAAGGATCTCGTGCTCCTGATCAAATCGCATCTGGCATGAAGGCGAAGATTCGCTTCATTCTGGCAGCTGCTGTACTGGGGCTGCTGATGACGGGCCCGTTTGCGATTACCGCCCTGTTGCTGGCAGCCGACGCGACCGAGGCCGAACGCGCCGCTTTTTCGGAGTTTCTTCTACCGCGACTGCCGCTGGGCGGACTGATCACCCTGTTTGGATTCATCGCCGGACTGGCGCTGCTGCGCGATCTGTTCCGCCGGTATGTGCATGGTCTGTTGCGCATGGCCGAGAGCCTGAGGTTGATGCTCGGGGCCAACCGGAACTTTCGCGTTGCCACCGAGGGCCCGCCGGAAATCCGCGAACTGGCGCGAGCCGCCAACGATCTGGCACAGCAGCGTGACGAATTGCTGAGCGATGTCGAGGCGCAGATCGAACTCGCCAAGGCAAGCGTGGAAGAGGAGAAAAACCGCCTGGCCGCCCTGATGTCCGAACTGGCGATGGGTGTGTTGGTGTGTAATCTCGATGGCCGCATCCTGCTCTACAACAGCCGTGCGCGGCTCGAATTCTCGGCGCTGGCGCCGAGCGGAACGGCCGTGAGCGGAAACGTGCCGATCGGCCTGGGGCGCTCGATCTTTTCGATACTTGAACGCGGCCAGATCACCCATTCGCTGGAGACTATCGAGCAGCGCCTGCGCAAAGGCAGCAAGGAGCCAGCCGCCAATTTCATCACCTCGACCCACGGCGGACAACTCATGCGCGCCCGAATGGCGCCGGTGCTCGGTTCCGTCGAGCGGCCTGCGAAGCTGGCCAATCTCTCCGATCAACAGGACGCTTTGGACGGCGACTCGGTTGCCGCGTCGCAAAGCGCTGCCGGGCAAAATTCCGCCAGCGCGACCGCTTCGGAAAATGTGAGTGGCGATGCGAAAGGAGGGGGGCTCGTCCCTGACCTGTCGGCTGCTGACGACTTTGCTACCGAGCTTCATGTCACGGGCTATGTGCTGACCATCGAAAACATTACCCACAGTTTTGAACGCGAAGCCGAGCGCGATCAAGTTCTGCAGGCATTGACCGATGGCAACCGCGCCGCGCTGGCCAACATTCGTGCCGCGGTGGAAATGCTGATTGGCACGCCGGATATGGAGACCGATTTTCGCGAGCGATTCACGCGTGTCATCGCCGATGAGGCCGCAGTCATGAGCCAGCGCCTTGAAGCCACGATGAGCGGCTTTGCCGCCTCGCTCAAGACCCGCTGGCCGCTGGAAGATGTTCTTGGCATCGACATCCTGGGGGCTGCCGCGCGGCGTATTGAAGACCGCTTGAAGCTGGCGATAAAGAATGAAGAACAGGACAGCCGCCTGTGGGTTCGCGTCGATAGTTTTGCCCTGATCCAGGCGATCACTTTTCTCGCATCGCGTTTGCAGGAGCACTATGCCATACGGGAACTGCGTTTGCGGCTATGCGCCGAAGGCAAGATGGTGTTCGTCGATCTGATCTGGTCGGGCACGCCGGTTTCTTCCGAGACTCTGTACACTTGGGAACTGGAGCCGATGAATGTCGGTGCCGAAACCAGCCCGTTGACCCTGCGCGACGTGATCGACCGGCACGGCGGAGAAATTTGGTACCAGCGCGACAAGGCCGCGCATCGGGCTTTTTTCCGCATCGTATTGCCGGCTGCGGCAATGCCCGAGCTGCCGGCGGCCGGACAAGTGCAGCATCTTCATAGCGACAGTCGCCCCGAATACTACGATTTTGATCTGTTCGCAGCCCGCGACGCCGAGGGCTCCGGGATCGATCCCGAACGTCGCCTGACCGATCTCGCCTATTCCGTGTTCGACACGGAAACCACGGGGCTGGAACCGTCGAAAGGCGATGAGATCATTCAGTTGGGTGCCGTTCGGATTGTCAACAATCGCCTCCTGAGGCAGGAGATCTTCGATCAACTGGTCGATCCGCGCATTCCCCTGAAGCCGGCGGGCATACCGATTCACGGCATCACTCCGGCCATGGTCAGGAATCAGCCGACGCTGGATGTTGTTCTGCCGGCCTTCCATGCGTTTTGCAGCGAGACCGTGCTGGTTGCACACAACGCGGCATTTGACATGCGCTTTTTCCAGATCAAAGAGGACAGTCTGGGCGTGCGTTTTGCTCAGCCGGTACTCGACACCTTGCTGCTGTCGGCGGTGATTCATCCCAATCAGGAGTCACATCGGCTGGAAAGCATCGCCCAGCGGCTCGGCATCAATGTAATTGGCCGCCACACCGCACTCGGTGACGCCTTCGTCACGGGCGAAGTGTTCCTCAAGATGATTCCCTTGCTTGCCGACAAGGGAATATTCACCTTGCGTCAGGCGCTGGATGCCGCCCAGGAAACCTATTTTGCCCGTATCAAGTATTGAACGGATTTCGATGTCATCAGGATCAATGCGGCGCGCGAAGGCCTTTCCGCGCTTTGGAGGCATGAGGCAGCAGGGCGCAAGCGGATGCTGAACGCCGCCGCCGGAATCACGACTACTGCCATTCCCCTGCGCATGCCCTTGTTTCGCGGCGAACGTCGCCTGCGCATTGCGCTGGCTGGTTTGCCGGGCGCCGGCAAGACGACACTGTTCGAGGCAGTATCGAGTACCGCGCCACAGACCGGCGAACTGACAGGCACGCATCGCGTCTATCGTGAGTGCACGGTGCAAATAGGCCTCGATGAAGCCGGCGTGATCGATCTGCCCAGCATTCATTCGCTGCATCTACTGGAAGGCGACGACCTTTCCGCGATGAAGTATCTGCTCTGGGGCGATGATCGACCGCCGGTTTCGGCGCACGAGCCGTCGAGTCCTCCCGCACCTTTTTCACCACCTGATCTGATAATCCAGGTGGTCGACGCCAGCAATCTGCAAAGTCACCTCGAACTGACGCTTGAGCTGAGCCAGTTAGGGCGGCCGATTGTGCTGGCGCTCAATCACATGGATCAGGCGGCGAAGAAAGGGCTGTACATCAACGTCAAGGCAATGGAGAAGCTTCTCGGCATCCCGGTGGTTCCCACCGTGGCGCTGATGGGGCAGGGCATTGCGCAGCTTTTCAGCACCGCGATGAACGCCGCACGCGAAGCGATTTGCCCATTGCCGCAACCGCCCAGCCGGCACATTGCCGAGAGTCTGCAACAGCTCGATGCGGCGCTGAACCGCCCGGAAATCCACGCGGCGTTTCGTGTGCCGCATCCCTTGTTGCTGATGCAGTTTGCCGCCGATGATCCTTTTGTCGACGATGAACTGCGCCAGCATTTTCCGCAACTGTTGCCCGAGTTTCGAGCCCTGCGTGATGCCGCTGGATTGAGCCTGCCGCGCCCTCTGGCCGAAGAACTGCACGCCGACCGCCATCACCAGGCCGCGACTCTGGTTGAAGCGGCGTTGCGCATGGGATCGCCGGTTCAAAGCCATGGCTGGCGCTTCTGGCTGGACGAACTGTTCTTGCATCCGCAATGGGGATTGATCGGCAGCCTGGCCGTGTTCGCCGCGGTGCTTTTCGTCGTTTTCGAAGTCAGTGGCTGGATCGATTCCATGACCACGGTACGTCTGACCGAAGCCTTCACCGACTGGCAGCCGCTGTCTACCGGGGGCGTGGTCGCGCGGGCGGTGCTCGATGGCCTCATCGGATTGACGGGAATCGTCGTGCCCTACATGATTCCCTTGGTCATGCTTTTGGTAACGCTGGAAGAAGCCGGGCTGATGCATCGCATCGCTTTTGTGGTGGACCGCGGTTTCCACAAGATCGGTTTGCACGGCGGGGTTGCCGTACCTTTTCTGTTGGGTCTGGGTTGCAACGTGCCCGCCATTTCAGGCGCCGCGAAGGCTACCAGCGGACGAGAACGCGTGATCGCTTCGGTGTTGATTACTTTTGTACCCTGTTCCGCACGTTCCGCCATCATCCTGGCCATCGCCGGCAAATACCTCGGTGCAGGCGGTGTATTCGGCATGTTTGCGTTGACCGTGATCATTATTGCCATCATGGGTCGCGTGCTTTCACGGGGAGATCGCGAGCTCGGACCAGGCCAGGTGCAGGAAATCCCCGACTATGCGCTGCCGACGTGGCGCAAGCTGCTGGTTGAAACCTGGGCCCGCACCAGCGACATCCTCACCATCGTCACGCCCCTGCTGGTAGGAGGCAGTGTGGTTCTGGCGCTGCTCAACCACGTCGGCGCAGACAGTCTTATCAACATCTTGCTGATGCCGGTGAGCGTCTGGTGGCTGGGACTGCCGCTGGCGTTGGGCGTGCCGCTGCTCTTTGGAGTATTGCGCAAGGAACTCTCCTTGCTGATGATCTTTCAGGCCTTGGGTACGCAGGAAATCGGCACACTGCTCGATTCGGTCCAGATCGTGACGCTGTTGCTGTTCCTCACCTTCTATATCCCTTGCGTGTCGACCTTTGCCGTCATGCTGAAAACCATCGGCCGGCGTGATGCCTTGTTCTCGGTAGCGCTTTCCGTTGCCGTGGCGTTGCTGGTGAGCGGTGCGGTGCGCCTGATTCTGAGCGTGCTGCAACTGGCGACGGGCTGAATTATGGTTTAACCCCTTGGCATCCAGGAGTGTTACCGTTACGCTTTGCAATGCCGTGACAAAGAGGTCTCAGACATGCAAGCATTTGATTTTGACGGCGCCATAACATTCCACCGGTCGTGGAAGATGAAGTTTCATCTGGCGCTCAATTCCATTCACGGCAGGGATTTCGATACGCAGCTCATCGGCGATGATGCGCAGTGCAAGCTGGGACTCTGGTTGGCGGCAAACTCCAGCGAACTCGCGGGATCGAAATTGGCGGGCAAGCTCTTGAAGGTGCATGAAGAATTCCACCATCGGGCAAAACTGATTGCCGACGATATCCGGAATGGCGCGATCGTTCAATTGAATGACAATGCTATCGTCGATTTCGGCTTGCTGTCGGAGCGGATTGAAACCCTGTTGCGGCAACTCAAGGCGGAGCTCGATCCACCGGGCTGAAGTCGGGTGATTTCTGCCGGCTTTTGAGTTATGCCCACCCATCAAATCCTTTCTATCGTGTCGACCGGATCACTATGAATACAGAAGTCATTTATTGCAGAACCGAAAAGGGAGAGCGGGAGGCAGTCACCGGCGGCCATGCGCTGGCGCCCGATGTATTCAGGCTGCTGCAAGCAATTGATGGAAGTTCTACCGTCGAATCGCTGAGAGGCAAACTCGGCCATCTGTCGGCCGAGCAGCTCGAAGAGACGCTGGACACCCTTGCGGGTGACGACTTTATCGAGGAACTGGAGAGCCCCACATCCGAAAACGGGGCTGGATCCGTGTCGTCGGCTGCCGAAGCCCAACGTCGGGCTCTGGCACTGCGCGCAAAAATCAAGGCCAGACGCGAGAAAGCCGACCGCTTGACGCCAGAGGCCGACGCGGGCGAGTCTCAAGGCAAACTAGCGACGCAAGACGAAAACGAGGCGCGCGCCCGAGAGGAAGCGGAATCCAAGCTCCAACGAGAAGCTGAGGACCGCGCTCGCGAGGAGGCCGCAGCAAACGCCCGGCGGGAAGCGGAGGAGCGCGCCCGACAGGAAGCCGAAGCGAAGGCTCGGCGAGAGGCCGCAGCGCTGGTGCAACAGGAAGCCGAAGCGGCGGCGAGACGGCAGGCCGAGGAACAGGCAAGGTTCGAAGTCGAGGAGCGCGCACGCCAGGAAGCCGAGTTGCGGGACCGCCTGGCCGCCGAGGACGCCGCTCGGCAAGCAGAAGAGGAGAAGAATCGAAAGTCGGAGAAAAAGGCCAAAGCTCGCAAGCGATCAAAAGACAAATCGGCGTCAGCAAGCGCAAGCGGAAACGCGATTCTGGGATGGTTGCGCGCCTGGGGCAGAGGGCTTGCCTTCGGACTTGTGGCGCTCGTCGCCATCGGCCTCGGGTTGCTTCATCTGATTTCTTTCGATGGACAAATTCCGCGCTTCGAGAAGGCCTTGACCGGGCAGTTTCAGCAGCCGGTAAAGATCAAGGCGCTCCACCTCTCGCTGCTGCCACGCCCGCATTTGCGGCTTGAAGACGTGTCGGTCGGTGCGGCAGGGCAGATCAGAGTTTCCCGTATCAAAGCCATGGGCAGTATTGGCAATCTGTTCAGCGACAGCAAAGTATTCAACGCGGTTGAACTTGACTCGCTGGTGCTTGACGACGAGGCCTTGGGTTGGGTCCTGTTCGGCAAACCACTGGCGCGCGACGTCCTGGCCGGACAGATCAGCGTGCTGAATGCCAAACTCGAGTCGAAGTACCTCAGCCTGCCCGATTTCTCAGCCGTACTGAAGGCTGACGATGGCGGAGTCTGGACCAGCATCGCGCTTGAATCCCTGGACAAGAGCTTCAGTCTGAAACTTGCTCCGCAAGGCGAAAAGGTGCAGCTTGCCATCGACGCCAAGTCCTTCAAGGTTCCATTCGGCGCCGCATTTACGCTGGAAGACTGGGTTGCCAAAGGAGCGGCGGATAGGAACGGAATTGTCCTGAGCGAATTCAAGGGATTTGTCATAGACGGCTTCCTCAGCGGCGACGCCAGGCTCGAATGGGGCGCAAACTGGAGCCTGAGCGGGGATTTGCAAGCGAAGCAAATGGATGCGGCACTGTTGGCGCCCGGTGCGCTGAGCGATGCCAGACTCGCCGGCACGGCAAAGTATGCGATGCAGGCGCAGGAGGCGGCAAAGCTTTTCGCCGCACCACGCCTGGAAGGCACTATCGTCATCCCGCGCGGAACACTGCTGGGAGTGGATATCGGCAGGCTTTTGCAGGGCCGAGGAACACGCGGTACGACGCGCTTCGTCGACCTCGGCGCCAACTTTGTTCATGAACGCGGTGCCACTCAATTGCGGCAGTTGCGGTTTGGCGAGGGCGCCATGTCCGCCAGCGGAACGGTGGATATCGATGCCGACAGCAAAGTCCGCGGCCGTCTCGCGGTGGATCTCAAGCTGGGGACAGATCAGCGACGCGCCAATCTGGCGCTATCCGGAACCGCGGCGAGTATCGAATGGCGTTGATGGCGGCGATGAATGAACAGCTTCCTGTGCAAGCTTGGCCGACCCCGGTCAGGACCGATTGATTGACTCAACGAAAGGACATGCATGAATCCCCAGAATGGATACGACATTGAGGACATCACCGTCGGCATGAGCGCCGAGCTTGGCAAGACCATCACCGATGCCGATATCGTGATGTTTGCAGGAGTGTCCACGGACGTCAACGCGGTGCATATGGATGAGGAGTTCGGAAAAAGCACGATGTTCGGCGGCCGCATCGCACATGGCATGTTGAGCGCCAGCCTGATTTCAGCCGTGCTGGGTAATCGGCTGCCTGGCGCCGGCGTGATCTACATGAGCCAGTCCCTGCGCTTTCGCGCACCGGTGCGTCCCGGCGATACCGTTCGCGCCAAGGTGACCGTCAAGGAAGTCATCGCCGAGAAGTGCCGGGTGGTGCTGGATACCGTCTGCACCGTGGGCGGCAAGGTCGTCATCGATGGTGAAGCCATGGTCATGACTACGTCACGCCAAAAGCGCGAAACCAGTTCCAAGTAATGGTGGGAAACAATCGGACTTCGCAGCTTGATTCTGGCCGATTGGGTGTTGCACAGAATTCATTGAGCGAGGCGGTCGATGCCGTGATGGCTGGGCGCCATGCGGTGCGCGCCTTCCTGCCGCGGGATGTTCCCCGTGAGTACGTCTCGGAAATTCTGGCGGTCGCCCGTCGCGCGCCTTCCGGCACCAATCTGCAGCCCTGGCGCGTGCATGTACTGGTCGGCAAGACGCGACAGCGTCTGGTCGATGCCGTGTGCGACGCCTACGACGCCGCAGAGCCCGGTCACCACGCCGAATACAACTACTATCCGGCGGAATTTTTTGAACCCTATCTCGCACGCCGACGCAAGATTGGCTGGGGGCTCTATGGCCTGCTGGGCATCGGCAAAGGCGACGCCGATCGCATGAAGGTGCAAATGCGGCGCAACTATGAGTTTTTCGGCGCTCCGGTCGGCCTGATTTTCAGCATCGACCGACGCATGGGGCAGGGTGGCTGGCTCGACTATGGGATGTTCTTGCAAAACGTGATGCTTGCCGCGCGGGCGCGGGGCCTCGATACCTGCCCCCAGGTGGCCTGGCTCGACTACCACCGCATCATTGCCGAAACGCTCGGCTTCGGTGCAGAGGAGCAACTGGTTTGCGGCATGTCTTTGGGCTGGACCGACCCGGACGCGCTCGAGAACGGCCTGCAAACTGAGCGCGCCTCGCTTGACGAGTTCGTCGTGTTTCACGACTGAGTGATGGCGGAAGCGCACGAGCAGGCACGGCAACGCATCGACAAATGGCTCTGGGTCGCGCGCTTTTTCAAGACGCGCAGCCTCGCGGCGGCGGCGGTGGATGGCGGCAAGATCAAATGGAACGCCCAGACGGTCAAACCCTCGCGCGAATTGAAGGCGGACGACAGGCTTGAGATTGTGGCCGGCGAGCAGCGCTGGACCGTGATCGTGCGCGGCGTGAGCGCTCAGCGCCGTCCTGCGACGGAAGCCCGTCTGCTGTATGCAGAAACGGACGAGAGCGCAGCCCGCCGCCAGCAGCAACAGGAAATACGCCGGCTGGCGCCGATGCCCGGTGCCGACCTGAAGGGCCGACCGACCAAAAAGGCGGGCCGCTTGATCCGCGGATTCAATGAATGAGGCTCATCCGCCGAGCCTGTTGCGGGTGATACTCTCCCGTTCGGGAAAAACGTAAAGCGGAACACGATATGGACATGAGTATTGCGCTGGTGGTGGGCTTGTTGCTCGGCGGCGGGCTGGTGGCCTGGGTTTTTGGCGCACGCTTGCGCGAAGCCAAAGCGCAGATAGGGTTGTTCGAAGGCGAGCTGGCACGGCTGCGTTCTCAAGAGTCGGCGCTGGCGATACGCTGTGCCACACTGCAAACCGAGCTGGAAAAAGACCAGGCGCTGTTTGCCGAGCGCCAGGCCACGCTGGAAGCGGCGCGCGACAGTTTTGCCGATGCCTTCAAGGTGATTTCGGCCGAGGCATTGACCAAGAACAACCAGTCATTCCTCGAACTCGCCCGCAACACGCTGGAAGCGCAGCAGGCGGCCGCGCTGGCGGCGGCGCGGACCGATTTGGACAAGCGGCAGTTGGCGATCGGTGAACTGGTGACCCCTGTAAAGGCGTCGCTGGAGAAATTCGAACAGCAGATTCAGGGCATCGAAAAGTCGCGCGTCGATGCCTATGCCACGCTGACCGAGCAGGTGCGCGCCATGGCCGAGGCGCAGGGCGCACTGCGCCTGGAGACCGGCAACTTGGTCAAGGCGCTGCGCGCGCCGCAAACACGCGGGCGCTGGGGCGAGCTGCAGCTCAAGCGCGTGGTCGAAATGGCCGGCATGCTCGATCACTGCGACTTCGAGGAACAAGCCAGTACCAACTCCGAAGATGGCCGGCTGCGCCCGGACATGATCGTGCGTCTGCCCGGCGGCAAGAATATCGTGGTCGATGCCAAGGCACCGCTGGCGGCCTATCTCGAAGCGCTGGAAACCGACGACGAGGCGGAGAAGAAGCGCAAGCTCGCCGATCACGCGCGGCAGGTGCGCGAGCACCTCAAGAAGCTCGGCCAGAAAGCCTACTGGGAGCAGTTTCAGCCCTCGCCGGATTTTGTCGTGCTGTTCCTGCCGGGCGAAATGTTCTACTCGGCCGCGCTGGAAGCCGACCCTTCGCTGATCGAGCAGGGCGTCGAGCAGCGCGTGATCCTCGCCACGCCGACCACGCTGATTGCCTTGCTGCGTGCCGTTTCCTACGGCTGGACCCAGCAGGCGCTGACCGAAAATGCAGAACGCATCAGCGTCCTCGGGCGCGAACTGTACGACCGGATCGCCACCGTCGCCGAGCACTGGAGCCGCGTCGGCAAGAACCTCGGCGAGGCGGTCGGCGCCTACAACGATTCCGTCGCTTCGATGGAGCGGCGGGTGCTGGTCTCGGCGCGCAAGTTCCGCGACCTGAAAGTCACCAGCGAAGACAAGGAAATCCGCGATCTGAATCCGGTGGAGGCATTGCCGCGCGACGTGCAGGCGCCAGAATTGTCGGCAAAGGAAGAGGACAGGCTCATTCCATGAGCTTCGTACCATGCAGACTGATCTCCATTCTCAAGGAGGAAGTCACATGTCTGCCCATCAAGCCGATCTCGCCGTGTTCTACGTCACCACGATTCTCTGCGCTCTCGGCGCCTTGATGCTGCCGCTGGCCGGATAAGGTCTCGCATGATCCGCTCCGATCTGCCTCTCGTATCGCTCGCCGATCTGCCCGGCGGGCCGGAGCCGATTGTGCTTTGCGCTACGGCGCGTTTGGCGCTGGGCCTGCGCGCCGCGCATGGCGATTTGCAAATCGCGCGCGGGGCCGACACCTGGCGTGCGCTGCAAAGTTCGACGCCGGCAATGTGGCTGGATCATCTGACCTCCACAGCCTTGTTGCGCGGCGATATCCCGCCGGCCAGCGTTCCTGGCAGCTTCCTTTCCCGGGCGCAAGAGCGTTGTTTATGGGAGCAGGCAATCGCGCGTGATACCGGCGCCACCGGCGACCTGTTTGATCGCGAGGGCATGGCGCTGGCAGCCATGGAGGCGGCCAGCCTGCAGGCCTGGTGGCGCATTGAAGTCCCCGAAGCCTTGCACACCGAGGAGTTCCGCGCTTATCGGCGCTGGCACAAGGAGGTTCAGCAGGCCTGTGCCGCTGGTGACTGGTGCAGGGCGGATGAAGTGTTGGCGTGGCGCATCGAGTGCCTTGAACGTGGCATCGGCGGCCTGCCGGCGCGTCTGGGCATCGCCGGTTTTGTCACGCCGGATCCGATGGTTTCACGCTTGCTCGTGGTGCTGGAAAAGCGTGGCATCGAGTTGTTTCGCGTCGATTCCGGGCGCAAAACTGCCGCACCGGCGCGGGCCGTCGAATTGCCCGACGCCGAGGCCGAATGCATCGCTGCGGCGCACTGGGCGCGCGATTGCCTGCAGCGACATGGAGCTGAAAAGCCGGCCATGGCAACGCCGCTGCGCTTGCGAATTGCGGTAGCCGATCTGCCTGCGCGTCGGCGCTTGCTGGAGGCGGCACTCGACGATGCATTGCATCCGCAGGCGGTAGGGGCAGGCTGGGCCGCCCAGGAAAAGGACTATGTTTTCGTCGCGGGTGCGCCCCTGGCGGCGGAAGCGCTGATCGACGTGGCGCTGCGGCTGCTGCAACTCTTTGTCAATCCGCAGCGCGTGGCGCAGGCCGGGTTTGGCGCGCTGCTCTGCGGTCCGGGCTGGTCGGCCGACATCGACGAGGCCGATGGCCGCGCCTGCATTGAGGCCGGACTGCGCGAGTTGCTGCCACCGGAAACCAGTCTTGAGCGCTTGCAGCGCGCGGTATCGCGTCTGCTTGCCGAGGAATCCACGGCGGTGCATGCGCCTCGACTCGCGATCCACCTCGGCGCATTGCTTGAATCCGCGCGGAGCACGCCGCGCCGCCAGCTGCCCTCGGCCTGGGGCAGCGCCTTTGGCCAAGTGCTTGAGGCACTGGGCTGGCCGGGGCAACGCGAACTGCTGGCGACGGAGCATGAAGCCTGCGCTCAATTGCGCGAGGCGATGGGCGAGTTGCTGGCGCTGGACGTCATTCTCGGCCGCGTCACCGCAAGCGACGCCTTGCGTCAGTTGCAGCGCCAGTGTCGGGACCGGGTATTTGCGGCGCCCCGGCAGAGTGCGGCTCGTGTTGAGGTTTGCAGTCTGGGCGACGCACTGGCTGGCGCCGGCGACGGACTTTGGGTGATGGGATTGAATGAAGGCGCCTGGCCGCCTGCGCCGCGTCCGAACCCCTTGCTGCCGGCTGAGCTTCAGCGCCGTGCCGGGATCTCTGCCGCGCGCGCCGATAGTCTGGCGATGGAGGCGCTGAGCCTGCAGGCTTTGTGGTGCGGTAGTGCGGACGAGGTGGTGTTTTCCTGGTTCCGCCAGGAAGGCGAACGGCCGCTGCGAGCCAGCCCCTTGCTGGCGGGTGTTCCTCGCGACGAGTGGTCTCCGGCGCCGGAGAATGCGCCGGGAGTTCACGGAGCTGCGCTGCTGGAACGCCTCGACGATGCGCGCGCTCCGCCGCTGGGCGCCGATGAGCGAATTCGGGGCGGCACGGCCTTGTTGCAGGCACAGGCGATGTGTCCGGCATGGGGTTTCTACCAATACCGGCTCGGTGCCGCCGTGTTGCCAGCGCCGAGTTTCGGGCTGGACGCGCGGGCTCGCGGCTCACTGCTGCATGCGGCCCTGGAAGAGTTCTGGCGCGGGCGCGCGCTGGCCGATCTGCTGCAACTGGACGCGAGCGGGCGCGAGGCAGAAATCCGGCGCGTGGTGAGCCATGCCCTGGTGGAGTTCGACCATCGCGCCGCCGAGCCCGTGCCGCCGCGCTTGCGTCAGCTTGAAGACAAGCGGCTGCAGATCTTGCTAGATGTCTGGCTGGCCTTGGAAGCACAGCGCGCGCCGTTTCGCGTAATCGCCTGCGAAGAGCGGCACGAACTCGATATCGAAGGCCTGCCGGTACGCGTGGTGGTCGATCGCGTCGATCAACTCGACGACGGGCGTCTGGTGGTGATCGATTACAAGAGCGGGCGTAGTGTCTCGGCCGATAGCTGGGCCGACGCGCGCATCAGCGAACCGCAGTTGCCGATCTATGCCGCACTGGCGTTTCCCGACCGCGCCGTAGCGGCCGTGGCCCTTGCGCGTGTCACCCGCGACGAGCCGGGTTTTCTCGGTGTGGCGCAGAGCGACGGCTTGCTGCCCGAGGTGAAACCGCTGGACGCGCTGCGCAAGCGCTACCCGGAGCAAGAGTTTGCCGACTGGGACGCCCTGCGGCGGCACTGGGCGCAGCGCATCAGGGAGATTGCGCTCGAAGTGCGGAACGGCGCCGCGGCCGTGGTGTTCGATGACGAACAGGTATTGGCGTATTGCGACGTGCACCCATTGCTGCGCGTCGCCGAGCGGCGCACACAATTCGAGGAAGAGCAGTGAAAGTACTTGAAGTACAGAATCACCGAGGAACGGAGAAAATCGATTCTGAATTTCTCCGAGCCTCCCTGGTGAAGGATTTAGTGTGAAATTCCGTGTTCGGAGCGACGGGTGAGAGTCGAGCGAAGCGAGCCAATCAGTAGCCCCCGCGAGGGGCGAGGCGGGAATTCGCGACGCAAGCGTCGCGCCGCCGCAGCCGGCTCGCTGTGCAAAGCCAGCCGTGGGCCGCGCAGCGGATGGGGGGGCGGGCGTTCAATTTGGTTTTCGCGTGTTTCATCTTCTGCGGATGGAGCTTGCTGCCATGAGCGTTAGCGTGAAATTTCGTGTTCAGAGCGAAGAGTGATAGTCGAGCGAAGCGAGCCGATTGATAGCCTCCCCGTGAGGGGAGGAAGGGAGGGGCGGGTCTTCCTGGCGCTTTTGTCCTGTTTCATCATCAGGGGTGCAGTCGCTGCATGAAAGTTAAGATGAATCTGCTGGAAACCGACGAAGGGAACCGCCGCCGCGCGCTGGAACTGGAGTCCTTCATCGTCGAGGCGCCGGCGGGGGCGGGCAAGACGGAATTGCTCACTCAGCGCTACCTGCGGTTGCTGGCAACGGTGGACGCGCCCGAAGAAATCATCGCCATCACCTTCACCAACAAGGCCGCCGGCGAAATGCGCCAGCGCATCCAGGACAGCCTGACGCTGGCTCGCGACGGCCGGATGCCCGAGGCGCCTCACAAGCGCATTACCTTCGAGCTGGCGCGTATGGCTTTGGCGCGATCCGCCGAACTGGACTGGCAAATCGATACCCAGCCGGGGCGGCTGCGTCTGACCACCATCGATGCGCTGTGTGCCGGTCTGGCGCGACAGATGCCCTTGCTCTCACGCTTCGGCGCGCAGCCGGCAGTGGCGGAAGACGCGCAGCGGCATTACGAGGAGGCGGCGCGGCGCGCATTGGATCATCTCGAGGGCCGCGGCGAGGATGAGCGCGAATACGCCGAGGCGGTGGCATCCGCTCTGGCTTACCTCGACAACGATGTTGCGCGGCTGGCGCGTCTGCTCGCCGAGATGCTGGCGCGGCGCGAGCAATGGCGCGAGATTGCAGAGCTTGACGATCCTGAGTCGGCCATCAGCGAAGCGTTGCAGGAAATGGTCGGCGAAGAGCTGGCGCTGATCGCGGCGGTGCTCGACGAGTCCTGGCAGACGCCGTGGATGCCGCTGGCGCGTTTTGCCGCCGGCCAGCTCGGCGGCGGTCGCCTGGAGGACTGGACGCAGCCACTGGCCGCCGATCCGGAGTATCTGCCTGACTGGCGCGCGCTGGCGGACTTGCTGCTCACGCTGAAGGATGAGCCGCGCAAGACGGTGACCGTGAAGAACGGCTTTCCCGCCGGCAAGGAGTTCAAGGCGCAAAAAGATCGCATGCTGGAAGGATTGGCCGGGCTGGATGCCGCCGCAATCGATGCCTTGCGCGGCTTGCGCGTGCTGCCGGCTCCCGATCACAACAATGATGCCGTGGTGCGTGCGCTGGCCCGCCTGATGAAGCTCGCTGCAGCGGAACTCTGGCTGGTCTTTCGTGAATCCGGCGAAGTCGATTTCGGTGAACTGTCGAGCCGCGCCATTGCCGCGCTGGGTGACGAGCTCGATCCGTCCGAATTGGGCTTGCGTCTCGATTACCGCATCCGCCATTTGCTGGTCGACGAATTCCAGGACACCAGCCCAACCCAGGTCGAGCTGCTCGAGCGCCTGATCGCCGGCTGGCAGCCCGACGACGGCCGCACCCTGTTCGCGGTGGGTGATCCGATGCAGTCCATCTACCGTTTCCGCAAGGCCGATGTCGGACTTTTCCTGCGTGTTGCCGCCCAAGGCATCGGCTCGCTGCGGCTGCAGCCCTTGCGCCTGTCGCGCAACAACCGCTCCTGTCCCGAGGTGGTGAATTGGATCAATGACTGCTTTCCGGGCGTGTTTCCGCCAGCCGACGATCCCCTGCGCGGCGAGATCCGCTATCGCGAGTTCGTCGCCACAAGGGAAACCCAGGCACAAGCGGGTGTCTCGATTCATCCCGTGCTGGCCATCAAGGGCGAGGGTGACTTTGCCGGCGCCGAGGCGCAGCGCATCATTTCGCTGATCGAAAGCGAATGGCACGAAGATCCGGCGCGGCAGATCGCGGTACTGGTGCGGGCGCGGGATCATCTGGTCGCGCTGGTCGCGGCGATCCGCCGGCATGCCGGCGATTGGCGTTTCTCTGCCGTGGAAATCGAAGCGCTGGCCGGACGTCAGGTCGTGCAGGATTTGGTCTCCCTGACCCGCGCCCTGCATCATCGGGGCGATCGGGTGCATTGGCTGGCGATCCTGCGCGCACCCTGGTGCGGCCTGTGTTTGGCCGACCTGCATGCCCTGGCCGGCGATAATCACCAGGCCACTGTCTGGTCGCTGATGAATGACGCGCAGCGCGTCGAAAGATTGTCGGATGACGGCCGGCGCCGTCTGGTTTATCTGCGCGAGGTATTGGGTGAAGCCCTGGCCGGGCAAGGCCGACAGCGCTGCCGGCGCTGGGTCGAAGACGTCTGGCGCAAACTGGGCGGGCCGCAGTGTCTGGCAGATGGACGCGGCGCACCGGATGCCGACGCACTCGCCAATGCCCGGGCCTTCTTCCAGCGTCTCGATGCGCTGGTCGCGGCCGGACGTTTTGCACTTGACAGTCTCGAAAACGATCTGGGCCGCTTGTACGCCGCGCCGGATGCGCAGGCTGACGGCCGCTTGCAGTTGATGACGATACACAAGGCCAAGGGGCTTGAATTCGACACGGTGATTTTGCCGGGCCTGCATCGGGAACCGGCCGGGCGCGATACACCTTTGCTGGCCTGGGACAGTTTTTCGCTGGCTTCGGGCGAGCGTCTTGTCGCGGCACCCGTGAACCAGCGACGCGCCCGCGGCAGCGGCGAGCCGACCGCTTACGACTTTTTGCAGCGCATGGAGCGCGAGCGCAGCCGCAATGAAGAATCCCGCGTGCTTTACGTCGCGGCGACGCGCGCGGTGCGCCGCTTGCATCTGGTGGGGGTTGCCCGCTGCGATGAGCAGGGCGTGCTGATGGCGCCACGTGCGGCTTCGCCCCTCGCCCGCCTGTGGCCTGCGGTCGAATCGACTTTCCAGCAAGCCAGTGCGACGACGGCGGACGATTCGAGCAAGCTTGTCGCAGGTGATCTGGCGGATTTCGTGCCGCAGTTGGTGCGGCTCACAGCGCCTGTCGCTTCGGAGCACTGGCGAGCGCCTGCGTTCTCGACGGTGAGGTATGGGAACCGCGGCGAGACACTGGATCCACTGGGTGCCGCGGTAGGTATCGTGACGCATGCCGTGCTGGAACTGGTCGCCGTCGAGCCCGAGGCGTGGACGGCGGAGGCGGTCGCCCAGCGGCAGCCGGGTTTTGAGCGCTGGCTGGCCAGCCGGGGCTGGCCGCCGGCCGAGGCCCGAGCCGGTGCGGCCCGTGTCGTGCGAATGTTGTCCACCACCTTGGGCAGCGCGGATGGACGCTGGGTTCTGAGCCGACGTGAGGATGCCGGCGCGGAACTGGCGCTGACAAAAGTCGGCGCTGGCGGCACGGCGCAGGTGGGCGTGGTCGATCGTTGTTTTGTCGAAGATGGCGTGCGCTGGATCGTCGATTACAAGACTGCCGATCTTGGCGAAGCGGCCGATCGTTCTCGACTGACGGAGCATGCCGAGCGTTTCCGTGTACAGCTCGAATCCTATGCTGCGTTGTTCGCCGCCGAGGACTTGCCGCAGCGACTGGCGGTGTTTTATGTGGCCCATGGCATCCTGGCGACTCTGGAATACAATTCAAGCTTCGACTGAGATTGGGTGGGAGATGACCGATGTCCGAAAATAAATTCCGTCTCGTGACGCGCAGCGATTTCGATGGGCTGGTCTGCGCGGTCTTGCTCAACGAAATCAATCTGATCGACGAGATCAAATTTGTCCATCCCAAGGACATGCAGGACGGCAAGATCGAGATTACGGAACGTGACATCACGACAAATCTGCCCTTTGTTCCCGGCGTGCATCTGGCGTTTGATCATCATCTGTCCGAGACTTTCCGCAATCCCGGTGAGCGACCCAATCACATCATCTATCCTGACGCGCCTTCGGCGGCCCGGGTGGTGTTTGAACACTACGGTGGCAAGAGCCGTTTCCCGACACCGTTCACGGAAATGATGATTGCGGTCGACAAGAGCGATTCGGCAGCCTTCACGCGCCAGGAGATCCTTGATCCGCAGGATTGGGTGCTGCTCAACTACTTGATGGACTCACGCACCGGCCTCGGCCGCTTCCGCGAATTCCGTGTCAGCAACTACCAGTTGATGATGGATCTGATTGCCTATTGCAGGGATCACGGCATCGATGACATTCTGGCCCTGCCGGATGTCAAGGAACGCGTCGATCTCTATTTCGAGCATGCCGAAAAGGCCAAGGAGCAGATCAAGCGCTGCACCACGCTGCACAAGAACCTTGCCGTGCTTGATCTGCGCAACGAAGACACGATTTTTGCCGTCAATCGCTTCATGATCTACGCGCTGTTCCCCGAGATCAATATTTCGATTCATGTTCTGTGGGGCGTGCAGAAACAGAACACGGTGCTGGCGACAGGGAAGTCGATCATCAACAGAACATCAAATACCAATGTCGGCGAACTGATGCTGTTCTATGCCGGCGGCGGACATGAGAACGCCGGTACATGTCAGATTGCCAACGACCGGGCCGATGTGGTTCTGAAGGAGTTGATTGCCCACATCAATGACGACGGCTAGTCCGCCTTCGGCAATAGCGCTATGCGGCACTCGAAGCCCGGGGCGGCAACGGCTAGCGGCATGAGTGCCTGAAGCGCGAGGTGTCAGATCTCCAGCGCGGCGACGATGTCCTGTTCCAGTCTCACGACGGTGGCGGTGCGTTCCAACTCTTTGCCGCTGATGAGGAAAACGTCCTCGACACGTTCGCCCAGAGTGGCAATCTTGGCCGTGTGCAGCGTGATGTTGTGCTCGTCCAGAATGCGTGCGATGGCATACAGCAGACCGGGTCGATCCGCGGTGTTGATGGACATCAGGTAATGGCTGCCGCGGTCATCGACGCGAATATCGACTTCCGGCGCGATCGGAAAGTGGCGCACCAAGCGTGAGACGCGCCCGCTGAGGGCCGCCGGCAAGGGCGGTTGCTGTTCAAGCTGTTCGGTGATTCCATGTTCGATTAGGGCGATTACGTCACGATAGATCTGGGTTGAATCGAAAGCAAAGACCACGAAACTGTCCAGCGCGTAGCCATGTCGAGTCGTGTGGATTTTCGCGTCGACAATGCTGTAACCGGCACGCGCAAAAAACCCGCAAAGGCGGGCGAGCAGATTGGCTTGATCGGGCACATAAACCATCACCTGGAGTCCATCGCCCATGGGGTTGAGACGCGCGCGCACCACCGGAACTTTGCTGTCCGGGCGGTGATAGAGAATACGTGTATGCCAGGCGATTTCCTCGGCAGCATGGCGCATGAAGTAGGCGGTATCGAGCTGATTCCACAAATTCACTTCGATATCCGGACGCAGTCCGTGGTAACGCAGAATGCGCCGCGCCTCTTCCTGCCGTTCCGCGACGCCGGTAAGTTGCAGAACGGTGGTGCCGCTCAGAACACTGGCGGTCATCCGGAACAGGTCTTCGAGTAGCTTGGCTTTCCAGGCATTCCACACTTTCGGACTGGTACCCCGAATGTCGGCCACGGTCAGCAAGTAAAGCGCGATGAGTCTGCGCATGTCGCCAATCGTGCTGGCAAAGGCGAGGATCACTTCGGGGTCGGCCAGATCCTGCTTCTGTGCGACTTGCGACATCGTCAGATGTTGTTCGACCAGAAAGCTCAGCAGTTCGGCATCCTCGCCGGCTATTTCGTGATCGCGGCAAAATCGGGCGACATCCTTTTTCCCGAGTTGGGAATGGTCGCCGCCACGGCCTTTGGCAATGTCATGGAACAAAGCTGCAAGATAGAGCAGCCAGCGATTCTCGAAGCCTGCCATCAGTCGGGAACAGAATGGGTACTCATGCGCAAATTCGGGCATCGCAAAGCGCCGCAAATTGCGCATCACCTGCAATATGTGTTGATCCACTGTGTAGACGTGGAAGAGATCGTGCTGCATTTGTCCGACGATGCGACCAAAGGCCGGTAGATAGCGCCCCAGAATCCCGTACTGATTCATGCGCCGCAGCGGGTGTACCAGATGTTGCTGCTGGAAGAGTTTGAGAAACAGGGCGCGATTCTCCGGATCGCGACGAAATCCGGCATCGATGCGCCCCTGCGCGCGCCACAAGGCTCGCAGGGTGCGCGGCGTCATGCCCTTGAGTTCCGAACGCTGCATCTGCAGCAGAAAGCATTCAAGAATGGTGCGGGGGAATTGCTGGAAGATGGTTTCCTCGCGCACGTCGAGTTGCTCCCGCACCATCTGAAAGTGGCTGTCGATGATGATGGGCGGCCCTGGTCGTGCCGGCAGCAGGCGGTCGGCCAGAATCTGCATGACCAATACGTTCAGCAGCGTAACCAGTTTGGCATTCTGGTAATAACGCTGCATCAAGACTTCGGACGCGCGCTTTGCCTCTGTCGCCTCGATACCCATGGCCTGGGCCAGTTTCTCCTGGTGATCGAACAGCAGCCTGTCCTCACGGCGGCCTGCCAGATAATGCAGTTCGATACGCAATTCGCGCAAAAATTGGTCGGCGCCTTCAAGCTGACGTACCTCGCTTGTCGTGATCAGCTCGGCTTTCGTCAAAGCCTTCCATTCGTTGCCTATGCCGGCCGCATGCGTGACCCAGCGAATCACCTGCAAATCCCGCCGTCCGCCGGGACTCTCCTTGCAGTTGGGTTCAAGGCTGTAGGGCGTGTCGTTGTATCGGGCGTAGCGTTCGGCTTGCTCCAGTTGCTTGGCTTTGAAAAATTCCGCCGGGTCCAGCGCGGCATTGCTGCGCTGTTCGAGGTTTTCAAAAAGCGTGTGCGAGCCGGCCAGATAGCGCGCCTCGAGCAAGGAGGTCTTGACCGTAATGTCTCGATCGGCCTCTTCGAGGCATTGCTCGACGCTGCGCACGCTGTGACCGATATCGAGGCCCACGTCCCATAGGGTGCCTATCAGTTGCTCGAGTTGAGAGGCGGCGCGCGGTTCATGGTCCGCACCAGGGCTTTCCGGCAGCAAGATCAGCAGGTCAACGTCCGAACCGGGATAAAGCAGGCCGTGTCCATAGCCGCCAACCGCCGCCAGCGCGTAATCTTCCGGCATGGCGAGAGATGACCAGACCAGTCTCAGCACGCTATCCACCAGTGCCGCGCGGCCTTTGAGCAGGGGAAGGCCTTGCCGCTTTTCGTGCCAGGCTAGGGCCAGCGCACTCTGGCTCTCGGTCAGAAGACTTTTTGCCGCGGAGGCAACTGCACTCTGTTCGCTCACGTGATCGCCGATTGAGGCGGGCTCGAGCGCTTTGCTCAAGGTTTGATCCGGATATGGTCGGGACAGGGGGGCGCCCCGGCCGAGAGTGTCATGACTTCAACGCCGGTTTCGGTCACGCAAAGCGTATGTTCCCATTGGGCTGAAAGACTGCGGTCTTTGGTGACAATGGTCCAGCCGTCCGGCAATTCGGATATCGCTGCCTTGCCGGCGTTGATCATGGGCTCGATGGTAAAGACCATGCCCGGCACCAGAATGGGGCCATCGCTGGCCTTGCCGTAGTGAAGGACCTGCGGTTCTTCGTGGAAACTGCGGCCAATGCCGTGGCCGCAGAATTCGCGTACTACGGAGAATCCCGCGCCCTCCGCATGACTTTGGATTGCCGCACCGATAGCGCCCAAATGGACTCCGGGCCGTACTTCGGCGATGCCCACCCACATGCACTCATGCGTCATCGACACCAGTCGCTTGGCGAGGATCGATGCCTCGCCGACACAAAAACTGCGGCTGGTGTCGCCATGCCAGCCGTTCTTGATCGTGGTGATGTCAAGATTGACAATGTCGCCCTTCTTTAGCGTCCGTTCATTCGGCACGCCATGGCAGACTTGATGGTTGACCGACGCGCAAATCGATTTCGGATACGGCGCATAGCCCGGCGGTGCATAGTTGAGTGGCGCGGGGATGCAGCCCTGAACGTTGACCATATAGTCGTGACACAAGCGATCCAGTTCTGCCGTGGTGATTCCCGGCTTGACGAAAGGATCGATATAGTCAAGTACTTCACCCGCCAGACGGCAAGCGACGCGCATCTCGACGATGTCTTGGGCGGTTTTTATTGAAATGGGCATTGAGGATTGCCGGACGGGGTTGGGGCGCTTCATTTTACCCGCAGGCCGCTACCGCCGGAAGTCGGCGGCCGGGTCACTCCGGGGCGACGCTCGCCACGCGGAATCCTTGCCGCACTTGAGCCCGGTCTTTGCTGCTGTGTATGCGCCGCTCCACCGCCCGCTAAAAGAACAGGCGCTGGCCCTTTCTGAAGAACTCCACGGCGTAGGCTACCTGTCCCTGTGGATATTCCTTGGTTTCAATTGATATGGACTCGACCTGATAGGCAAGATCATCCGAAAGGCGGCCACAGATGGTCTTCGTTCCCTCCAAAAGGCGGCTTCCCGGGTAGGCATTGAGCGTCAGATGGTAGGGCGGACAAGTGGAGCACATTCTCACCGAGCCCACAATGGGAGATCCAATGATGGTCAAATCACCGACAATCGGCGTCAAGTAACATGGACCGGCATCGATTCCGATGGACAGTCCGATTCCCGACGGTTCATTGCGCATGTTGGCTACAAATGCTGGGTAATAGTAGCTGCGGAAATTGTCCATCACGGAACAGCAAAAATCGAGAACGGTGTCCATTCGCTCGGCAAACGCATCTTCCACCAGCCAGTAGCAGATAAATCCGTCGCCTGTGAATTTGTCGAACCAGCCGCCGTGATAGTGCAAAACGGTACGGAACTCGGCGATGAAGTCATCGAGTGTTCTTGCGTATTGAGGAATGTCGATGGATTCCTTTAGAACACAGGATGAGCGCCGGATATCGACTGTGAGCACGATGGCTTCGATCGGCAAAACCTCGATGATTGCCTTCCTGATTTCAGGAGAAACGCTGGTCCGTGACGGATCGAAGCGATCCAGCGGAGCGCGGCTCAGAAACTGATGTTCAACTTCGTAGCTGCCGGCAACCAGCCGATTCATGGCAAAAAGGCTCACAGACTAAATCTCCTCAAGGTTGATCTGCTGGAGAGATCTGAACTCGATCGGCTTTATCTTTGTGCGCAACTATGCCGAATGGCATAGTCTAGCCTGATTCAGAGGAATCCAGCTGAATCCCGGCCAGAAAACACTGTTATGGCTTGTGCCGGATCGTAAGACCCGGCTATAATCGCCGACTTGTCTGGGAGTGTCCCGGACAAAAATCCACACGCCCGGCGCCGATAGGGTGGCTTTCTGCATCATTTCAGCAGAAAGCAGCACGGCCAGGCGGAGGTTTAACCCATATCGGAGATAGTTCTATGAGCACAACCATGCGCCAGATGCTGGAGGCGGGAGTTCACTTCGGCCACCAGACCCGCTTCTGGAACCCCAAGATGGCCCCCTACATATTCGGTCATCGCAACAAGATTCACATCATCAACCTCGAAACGACCCTGGCCAAGTATCAGGAAGCCATGGCATTCGTGAAAAAGATGGCGGGCAAGAAGGGCACCATTCTTTTTGTCAGCACCAAGCGCCAGGCGCGCGAGATCATCGCCGAGGAAGCCCAGCGCTGCGGCATGCCGTTCGTCGACGATCGTTGGCTCGGCGGCATGATGACCAATTTCAAGACACTCAAGCTGTCCGTCAAGCGCCTGAAGGATCTGGAACAGGCCATGGACGAGGGCAAGTTCGAGAAGCTTTCGAAAAAGGAAGGCCTGACGCTGCAACGTGAAATGGACAAGCTGAGAAAGTCCATTGGCGGCATCAAGGATATGGGTGGTTTGCCCGACGCTATTTTCATCATCGATGTCGGCTACCACAAGATCGCCATCACCGAAGCGAGCAAACTGGGCATTCCCGTGATCGGCGTGGTGGATACCAACCATTCTCCCGACGGCGTCAGCTATGTGATTCCGGGAAATGACGACTCCTCCGGCGCGATCCGCCTCTATGCCCGCGGCGTTGCCGATGCCATCCTGGAAGGCAAGAGCCAGTCAATCAACGAAGTTGTGCAGCAGTTGGCCGGCGATGACGAGTTCGTCGAAGTCGAGGATGCAGCCGAGTAAGACTTTCAATCACTGCGGATACCACGGCAGCGCGAGCATCGCGGTGTCGCGTGGTATTGCCGTGGTGGGTAATTTCGATTTTGGAGCAAAAAATGGCGGACATTACCGCAAGCATGGTCAAGGAATTGCGCGAGAAAACCGACGCGCCAATGATGGAATGCAAGAAGGCGCTGATTGAGGCTGAAGGCGACCTGAGCAAAGCCGAGGAGATACTGCGCGTCAAACTGGGCAACAAGGCCAGCAAGGCAGCGGCTCGCATTGCGGCCGAAGGCGTCGTCGCGATTCATATCGCGGCCGACGGCAAACTGGGAAGCCTTCTCGAGATAAACAGCGAAACCGATTTTGTTGCCAAAAACGATGAGTTCCTCAAGCTGGCGGCCGATTGTGCGAGTCTAGTGGCTGACAGGAATCCAGTCGATGTAGCAGCGTTGTCGATGTTGCCCTTGGGCGATGGCACCGTCGAGTCGACGCGTGCGGCGCTGGTGGGGAAAATCGGCGAGAACATGAGTCTGCGTCGCTTTGAACGCATTGAGGCAAAAGGCAAGCTGGCATCCTATATACACGGCGGATCGAAGATCGGTGTCCTGGTCGATGTGATCGGTGGCGATGAGCAGTTGGCGAAGGATCTGGCCATGCATATCGCTGCATCAAAGCCAAAATCTCTGGATTCGACAGGCGTTTCGGCTGAATTGCTGGATACCGAGCGGCGCATCGCCATTGAAAAGGCGCGCGAGGCAGGCAAGCCGGAGGCCATGCTGGAGAAAATCGCTGAAGGCACGGTGCAGAAGTATCTGAAAGATGTGACGCTGCTGGGCCAGGTTTTCGTCAAGGCAGAAGATGGCAAGCAGACCATCGAGCAGTTGCTGAAGGCAAAGGGAGCGTCGGTTGCCAGCTTTGCGCTGTATATCGTCGGCGAAGGCATCGAGAAAAAGGTGAATGATTTTGCCGCGGAAGTTGCAGCACAAGCTGCCGCCGCTGCCGGCAACAAGTAAGCCCCCCGAGAGCCGGCAATGACCGCAACTGCTCCAAAGTTTCGCCGCATTCTGCTAAAGCTGTCAGGCGAGGCCTTGATGGGTGATGATGCCTACGGCATCAATACGGCCATGATCGGCAGTATCGTCGGGGAGATCAAGGCGGTGGTCGATCTCGGTGTCGAAATTGGCGTGGTGATCGGCGGTGGCAATATTTTTCGCGGCATGGCAGGTACGGCCACGGGTATGGATCGTGCGACGGCAGACTACATGGGCATGCTGGCGACAGTCATGAATGCCATGGCGCTGGCGGACGCAATGCGGCAGGCTGATATCAATGCCCGAGTCCAATCGGCGCTTAATATCGAACAAGTGGTTGAGCCCTATATCCGCGGCAAAGCAATTCGCTATCTGGAAGAAGGCAAGGTGGTGATTTTTGCCGCCGGTACCGGCAGCCCGTTTTTCACGACCGATACCGCGGCAGCCTTGCGTGGGTCGGAAATCGACGCGGACATCGTTCTGAAGGCGACCAAGGTCGACGGTATTTACACCGCCGACCCGAAGAAGGATCCTGCGGCTACCCGATTTACCCGCATCAGTTTTGATGAGGCGATCAGCCGCAATCTGGCGGTGATGGACGCCACCGCATTTGCGCTGTGCCGCGACCAGAAGCTGCCAATCAACGTGTTTTCGATCTTCAAGACAGGCGCCCTGAAGCGTGTGGTATTGGGAGAGGACGAGGGCACACTGGTTCACGTTTAAGACTTTAGGAGGGGGACATGATTCCCGAACTGAAAAAGACGTCTGAACAGAAGATGCAGAAGAGCCTTGAGGCACTCAAGGCTGACCTTGCCAAGGTGCGCACGGGACGTGCGCATACCGGCATACTCGACCACGTGCAGGTTGACTACTATGGTTCCCAGGTAGCCATTACCCAAGTGGCCAATGTGACGCTGATCGACGCGCGCACCATTGGTGTGCAGCCGTGGGAAAAGCCGATGGTGGCGAAGGTGGAAAAAGCCATCCGGGACTCCGATCTCGGACTCAATCCATCTTCCCAAGGCGAACTGATTCGCGTGCCGATGCCGTCCTTGACCGAGGAGAGGCGTCGCGATCTGATCAAAGTCATCAAGCACGAGGGCGAAAACGCCAAGGTGGCAATTCGCAACCTACGTCGCGATGCAATTTCCCATCTGAAAGACGCCGTGAAAAAGAAGGAAATTTCCGAGGACGATGAGCGTCGTGCCCAGGATGACATCCAGAAGCTGACGGATCGCTATGTTGCGGAAGTCGATAGGGCATTGGCCGAAAAGGAAAAGGACTTGATGGCGATCTGATTTGACTCGAGCCCGAACAAGGAGCAAATGTTGGGCACGAAGCATCGGTTGGCATGGCGACGTCTTGCCGGTTCATGAAGGCAATGCGGCACGAATCGATCACCTGAGGGGAGGAGCATGGCAGGAAAATTCACCAGCTCGACACAGGCAATACCCAAGGTAGCAGGCGTTCCGCGCCACATCGCCATCATCATGGATGGCAACGGACGGTGGGCCAGGAAGCGCTACATGCCGCGTGTTGCCGGTCACAAACGCGGTCTCGAGACCGTGCGGGCGATGGTCAAGGCCTGCATCGCGCGCGGCGTCGAATACCTGACCCTGTTCGCGTTTTCTTCAGAAAACTGGCGTCGCCCCGCCGAAGAAGTCTCTTTCCTCCTCGGTCTGTTTGTCGGCGCCTTGCAGGGCGAGATCGACAAACTGCACGTCAACGACGTCCGACTCAAGGTCGTTGGCGATCTCTCCGCCTTTGAACCGCGATTGCTCGCGCTTATTCGCGAAGGGGAGGCGAAAACCGCCAACAATTCTCGCTTGACGCTCACCATCGCCGCCAACTATGGCGGTCGCGCCGACATTCTTCAAGCGGTCAATCAGCTGGCACTGGCGCATCCGGAGAAGGCGGGTTGCTTTGGCGAGACTGATTTGGCGCCGCATCTGCTGCTGGCTTATGCACCCGAACCCGACCTCTTCATTCGTACCGGCGGCGAACAGCGCATCAGCAACTTTCTGCTCTGGCAACTGGCTTACAGCGAATTGCATTTCACCGACACGCTATGGCCGGATTTCGACGATGCCGCGCTGGATCTGGCAATTGCTTCGTATCGCCAGCGGGAACGACGTTTCGGTCGGACCAGCGAACAGTTGTTGGAGCCCAAAATCGCCGTATCGCCAGCGCCGACAAAATTGTCGCCAACCACGGATCGAAATGCTTAAGCAGCGGATCATTACCGCACTGCTGCTGATTACCGGCCTCGCGCTGATTCTATTTGCCATGCCACCACTGGCGGCGGCCCTGGCCTTTGCCTCGATTGCGGCGATCGCCGGATGGGAGTGGGGCGGCCTGATGAAGCAGGATCAGCCGGCGCGGATGATGTATGCGTTCGTGATACTGCTGTTTTGCTGGCAGTTAACGGTGGGAGCACCGGAAGTCGTGCCGGTGCTTTTGGCTATTTCCGCCGCCTTCTGGATATTGGTGGTCCCGTTCTGGTTTCGTTTCAAATGGCGTTTGTCCGGCAACGACTTTTTCGGCTACCTGCTTGGTGCTTTGGTGATTCTTCCGACCTGGGCCGCAATGGTGGCTTTGAATGCCGTCGACACTTGGTTGATGCTGGCTGCGATGGGCCTGGTTTGGGTTGCGGATATTGCCGCCTATTTTGCCGGCCGGACGTTCGGCAAGCATAAACTCGCGCCATCAATCAGCCCCGGAAAAACCTGGGAAGGCGTTGCCGGAGCGATGGTCGGTGTCCTCATTTATGGAGCCATTGTGCTGTCTTTTTCGTCGATGGCCGGAAAGCTGTTGCTATCCGTTCCGCTGCTGACATTGATGCTGGTCCTGCTGACGGCGGCAAGCGTCATGGGTGACTTGTTTGAATCGCTGCTGAAACGTCAGGCCGGCATCAAGGACAGCAGCAACCTGTTGCCGGGGCATGGTGGTGTGCTGGATCGCATCGACGCGCTAACCTCGACACTGCCGCTGGCCGCGTTGATTCTGTATTTCGTCCAATCATGAAGCTGACCATTCTGGGTGCCACCGGTTCGATAGGCGTCAGCACTCTTGACGTGGTGGCGCGGCATCCGGATCGTTTTGAAGTGGTGGCCCTGAGCGGGCATCGTCAAGTTGAGGTTCTGGCTGCCCAATGCAGCAAGTTCCGGCCGTCGTGTGCAGTCGTCGGCAGCGGCGAGGATGCAAAGCGGCTTGCCGCCTTGCTCAAAAAAACCGGGACGCCGACTGAAGTTCTTCACGGTGAGCAGGCCCTGATTCAGATCGCGAGTTTGCCCGAAGTCGATGCCGTGATGGCTGCCATTGTAGGTGCCGCAGGCCTTCAGCCGACACTGGCTGCCGCGAGTGCGGGTAAACGGATATTGCTGGCGAACAAGGAAGCGCTGGTCATGGCCGGCGCGGTATTCATGGGCGCAGTGCGCCGCGCAGGTGCACTGTTGCTGCCGATCGACAGCGAACACAATGCGGTTTTCCAGTCGATGCCGCACAACTATGCGGGCGACATGACGCGAGGCGGCGTGCGACGCGTCTTGCTGACCGCGTCGGGAGGGCCGTTTCGCTGCACGCCGCTCGAGCAGCTTCTTGGTGTAACCCCGGAACAGGCCGTTGCGCATCCCAACTGGTCAATGGGCAGGAAGATTTCGGTCGACTCGGCCACCATGATGAACAAGGGCCTTGAGGTCATCGAGGCGCATTGGTTGTTCAATGCGCCGGCCGACAGGATCGAGGTGGTCATCCATCCGCAGAGCGTGATTCATTCTCTCGTGGACTACGAAGATGGATCGGTACTTGCGCAGCTCGGCAATCCTGATATGCGGACACCGATCGCGCATGCGCTGGCCTGGCCGGAACGTATCGACTCCGGTGTAGCGGCACTTGATCTTTGTGCGATCGGGCAGCTCAACTTTGAGCGGCCGGATTTGGAGCGCTTTCCCTGTCTCGAGCTGGCCTATCGCGCACTGCGAGCCGAAGGCAATGCCGCCGCCGTGCTGAACGCGGCAAACGAGATTGCAGTCAGCGCATTTCTTGATGGCTATCTTCCGTTTCCGGGTATTGGCGATTTGATTGCCGCCACGCTGGACGTCGTACCTCAAGCGTCGGTCTCCGATCTGGATGGCGTGCTGGAGGCCGATCGCCAAGGCCGGGACGTGGCAACAGCGCTTCTCAAGCGCTTGGGCAAACCATCCGGATGAACTTCCAACTGACCATGGTATATGCGGGGGCGTTTCTTCTCGCGCTGGCCATACTGGTTGTGGTGCACGAATTGGGTCACTATCTTGCCGCGCGTGCATGCAACGTCAAGGTGCTGCGCTTTGCATTTGGTTTCGGCAAAGTGCTCATGATGAAGCGCTTTGGCAAAGACAATACCGAATGGGCGGTCTCCGCTTTTCCCTTGGGCGGCTATGTCAAAATGCTCGACGAGCGGGAGGGTGAGGTTCCCGCCGAGGAACTCCATCGTGCCTTCAATCGACAAACGGTCGGGCGCCGCGCCTTTATCGTGGCCGCCGGTCCCGCCGCCAACTTTCTGTTGGCGATTCTGCTCTACTGGTTGCTTTTCATGCACGGCATTGCCGAACTCAAGCCGCGTCTCGGGCCACCACCCGTTGGCACGCCGGCCGCAGTAGCGGGCGTGCGCGAAGGCGAGACGGTGCGCGCGGTGAATGGAAAAGCGATCGCAACCTGGCAGCAAATGCGCTGGGAAGTGATCAGTCGTGCCCTCGACAAGGAAGCCTTGCAACTTGAAGTGATCAGTCCGCAACACGAGATAAGCGTTCGCCGACTTGACAGCGATCTCTTCGATCTGGAAAAACTGGAATCCGATCAACTGCGGGCTCTCGGGCTGGTGCTTTTCCGGCCGCGCCTGCCCGCGGTGGTCGGTAGCGTACAGCCGGATTCGGCAGCTGAATTGGCCGGTTTTCGAAACGGTGACCGGGTGCTGTCGATCGATGAAAAGGCCATCACGGAATGGGCCGAATTGGCGTCCGTCGCGCGGGCTTCGCCGGGGCGATCCCTGGCTGTCCAGATCGACCGTGCCGGCATGCGGATCGGTCTGACTGCGGTTCCTCAAGTTGTGGACGAGGGCGGGCGCACCATCGGACGGCTGGGATTGATGGCAAGCGAGGGCCACGGCGAAGAGTTCGAGATGACGACTGTCGTTACCTACGGTCCGGTTGAATCGATCGCTCGCGCGCTGGACCAAACCTGGGAAACGTCAATACTCAGTCTGCGTATGATGGGCCGTATGCTCACCGGAGAGTTGTCGTGGAAAAACCTCTCGGGACCGGTGACCATCGCCGATTATGCGGGTCAATCCGCGCGTCTGGGGCCAAGCTATTACTTGCGGTTTCTTGCCCTGATCAGCATCAGTCTCGGAGTCCTCAATCTGCTCCCGGTGCCTGTTCTGGATGGCGGGCATTTGATGTATTATCTTGTGGAGTTTCTCAAGGGAGGCCCGGTGTCAGAACGGGTTCTGGAAATCGGCCAACAGATCGGTTTCGCCTTGCTGGCGCTGCTGATGGCTTTTGCCTTCTACAATGATATCAACCGTCTTGTTTCTGGCTAATTTTCGTCCAAACACATGAAGAAAACCAAGTTTCAGCGCAGGCTTACGCAAGTTTCAGCGGCGCTGAGCGCGGCAGGCGCACCGAGAAAACTATTTGCCGGTCTGGTTTCTGCGCTTCTGGTTCACTCCGCGTTTGCGTTTGATCCGTTCCAGATCAAGGATATTCGTGTCGAGGGCATTCAACGCACCGAGGCCGGGACCGTTTTCTCCTATCTTCCCGTCAAGGTAGGCGACACAATGAACGATGAAAAGGCCGCGGCGGCGATCAAGACCTTGTTCGCCACCGGTTTTTTCAAGGACGTGCGGCTCGAGATCGACGGCGGCGTTCTGGTCGTCGTGCTGGAAGAGCGTCCAGCTATCGCCTCGCTTGAGTTCAGTGGCCTCAAGTCCTTCAAACCGGAAGATCTCAAGAAGTCGCTGCGTGAAGTCGGCCTCGCTGAATCACGAATATTTGACCGGGCGCTGGTTGAGCGCGCCGAGCAGGAACTCAAACGTCAGTATCTTGCTCAGGGCTACTATGCGGTTCAAGTGACGACGACCATCACACCGCTGGAGCGCAATCGGGTCGGGATAAGCTTTGCGGTTGCTGAAGGCGATATTGCCAAGATAAAGCTGATCAACATCATTGGCGCAGCTGCAGTCAAGGAAAGCGAGTTGCTTGACCTGATGGTGTTGCGAACGCCGGGAATGCTGACTTGGTACACCAAAAACGATCAGTATTCCAAACAGAAGCTAACGGGTGATCTGGAGACGCTGCGTTCCCACTATCTTGATCGGGGATATCTCGAATTCAATATCGAGTCGACCCAGGTATCGATTTCACCGGACAAGCAGGATATCTACATCACCATCAACATCAACGAAGGGGAGCGGTATACGGTCTCCTCGGTCAAACTTGCCGGGCAACTGCTGTTGCCGGAAGAAGAGTTGACGAAGCTGGTGCAGATCAAGCCCGGTGAGGTGTTTTCGCGGGAGAAAATGACTGAAACCACCAAAGCCATCAGTGAGCGTTTTGGCAATGACGGCTATGCGTTTGCCAATGTCAATGCAGCGCCGGAACTGGACAAGGAAAAGCGTCAAGTCGCGTTCACCGTGTTTATCGATCCGGGCCGCCGTGTCTATGTGCGCCGTATCAATGTAACCGGCAACACGCGGACGCGTGACGAAGTTGTTCGCCGTGAGTTGCGCCAAACCGAGTCCGCCTGGTACGACGGCGAAAAAATCAACAAGTCACGCACCCGGGTTGATCGGCTCGGCTATTTCGATGAAGTAACGGTCGAAACACCGCCCGTGGTCGGAACGACCGATCAGGTCGATATGGAAGTCAAGGTCAAGGAGAAGCCCACTGGCAACATCATGCTCGGTGCCGGCTTCTCCAGCGCGGAACGGTTCACGGTTTCCGGCTCGGTGCAACAGCAGAACCTGTTCGGCAGCGGCAAACACGTCGGGGTCCAGGTCAGCACCAGCAGTTCAAACAAGGTTTACTCCTTGTCGCACACCGATCCCTACTTCACGGTCGATGGGATTAGCCAGGGGTTCGATGTGTACTCCCGTAAAACCGACAGCAGCACCTTGTCGGTCGGTGCCTTCGGCTCCGACTCGCTCGGTGGCGGCGTGCGCTATGGAATTCCGGTGGGGGAAGATGACTTCCTCAACTTCGGTCTGGCTATTGATCGCACCACGCTCAAGGTTGACGCCACTAGCCCGCAACGCTATCAGGACTATGTTCGAGACTTTGGCGCCAAGGGCAATACCTTGCTGACTACGCTTGGCTGGCAAAAGGATGGACGCGACAGTCTGCTGGTCACCACCAAGGGCGTCTATCGTCGCGCGGTGCTTGAGCTTTCCCTGCCCGGCAGCACGGCGACCTATACCCGCGCCACTTATCAGCATCAGCATTTTTTCCCGCTGGATCGCAGGCTCACGCTCGCGCTGAATGGGGAGATAGGTTTGGCCAAGGCCTACGGCAACAAGGAACTACCCTTTTTCAAGAACTATTACGCTGGCGGCATCGGTTCGGTGCGCGGTTTCGATTCCGGTTCCCTGGGTCCGCGCGATGCGGCAACCGGGGAGGCCGTTGGTGGCGACAAGAGGCTGATTGGAAACGTCGAACTGTTGTTTCCAGTCCCCGGCATGGGACGTGACAACTCGATGCGCCTGAGTGCATTCCTGGATGCAGGCAATGTGTGGGGCTATGATCGCAAGTTCAGTCTGGGTAGCCTGCGGTACAGTGGTGGCGTGGCGCTGTCTTGGAATTCGCCAATGGGTCCGCTGAAATTTTCCTTTGCCAATCCGTTCAATAAAAAGCCCGAAGATAAATTGCAGCGGTTCCAGTTTCAAATGGGTTCGGTGTTCTGACCCCTTCCTTCTAGTGAGAGAGCTATGCTGAAGAAATATTTCATTGCGGGATTTGTCTTGTTGTCGGTCTCCGCGGCCGTTCTTGCCGAGAGCAAGATCGGTTTCGTCAACAGCCAGAGAATCCTCAACGACGCGCCGCAGGCCGCTCGTGCGAAGAAAAAGATCGAGAAGGATTTTGAAAAGCGGGATCAGGATTTGCAGCGTCTTTCCAAGCAATTGCAGGCACTGCAGGAAAATCTGGACAAGAATGCTGTAACCATGAGCGAAAGCGATCGCCGCGCCAAAGAACGTGAATTTGGGGAACTCAATCGCGATTTTCAGCGCAAGCAGCGAGAGTTTCGTGAAGACCTGAGTCAAAGGCAGAACGAGGAAACGGCGGCGATATTCGAGCGCGTGAACAAGATCATCAAGCAGATCGCCGAGGCCGAAAAGTACGACATCATTTTCCAGGAGGCGGTCTACGCCAACCCCCGCATCGACATCACCGACAAGGTGATCAAGGCGCTGGGCGACGGCGGCAAGTAACCCCTTTCGCCGTGGAACTGCGGCTCGACCAGATCGTCGCCCGGTTCGGTGGAGAAATAGTCGGCGCTGGTGATACGGTGGTGTCGCATGTTGCCACGCTGGAAAGTGCCGGCACGGGAGATTTGGCCTTTCTGGCCAATCCAAAATACCGCCACCAGTTGCAGACAACCCGCGCAGCGGCCGTGATCATGGCCGGGCCGGCCGTGGACGGCCTGACGGCGGCGATACTAACTCCACAGCCCTATCTTTATTATGCCCGCGTGGCGCAGTTGATCAATCCGCCGCCCCGGGCGGAACCGGGAATTCATCCCAGCGCCGTGGTCGAGGGCGACGTGGCCGCAACGGCGAGCATCGGGCCAAACGTCTGGGTCGGAGAGGGGTCAAGGATTGGCGAGCGGGTGGTGCTTGGCGCCAACTGCAGTATCGCCGCGGATGTCGAGATCGGTTCCGACAGTCGTCTTGCCGCCAATGTCGCGGTCTATTCAGGCAGTCGTATCGGCGCGCGCTGCCTGCTTCATTCGGGAGCGGTAATTGGCACCGATGGATTCGGCTTTGCTCGCGAAGCCGAGGGTGCTTGGGTCAAGATCCCCCAGATAGGACGGGTGCTGATCGGTGACGATGTCGAGATCGGCGCAGGAACCACGATAGATCGCGGTGCCTTGGGCGATACAGTCATTGCGGACGGCGTCAAGCTCGACAATCAGATACAGGTGGGACACAACGTGCGGATCGGAGCACACACCGCCATGGCCGGATGTGTCGGAATAGCAGGTAGTGCGGTGATAGGCCAGCGGTGTACCGTAGGTGGCGGTGCGGTGATCCTGGGTCACCTGCACCTTGCGGACGATGTCAATGTTTCAGCCGGTACTTTGGTAGCGAAATCGATCCCGAACGCGGGAACCTATAGTGGCGCGGTTCCATTTCTCGAACATGGCGGCTGGCTGAAAAATTTTTCCCGGTTGCGCCATCTCGACGCGATGGCCGATAAAATTCGGGCCCTCGAACAGCGGCTGGCCGCACTGGAGAAGAAGAAATGAGCGAATCACGCACCGGCGGGGCAACGGATACGCGTATGGATATCCACCAGATACTTGACTATCTGCCGCATCGCTTCCCTATCCTGCTGGTCGATCGGGTACTTGAAGTGGTTCCCGGCGAGCGCATCATCGCACTCAAGAACGTCAGTGTGAACGAGCCGTTTTTTCCCGGCCACTATCCCCATCACCCGGTGATGCCGGGCGTATTGATTGTTGAAGCAATGGCGCAGACCGCGGCCATACTGTCTTTCAAGACGATGGACAGCAAACCGGATGACAAGTCGGTGTACTACTTTGTCGGCATCGACAATGCGCGTTTCAAGAAGCCTGTCGGCCCCGGCGATCAACTGGTGATCGAGGTCGTGCTGAAAGCCAACAAGCGCGGTATCTGGAAATTTTCGGCGGTCGCCAAAGTCGATGATCAGATCGTGGCCGAAGGCGATTTGATCTGCGCGGTTCGTCCGACTCCCTGATGAGTGTTCATCCCAGCGCCGTTGTTCATCCCGCGGCGAGACTCGGCCGGGGAGTCTCTGTCGGCGCTTATTCGATCATCGGCGAACATGTCGAAGTAGGCGACGATACCGTTATCGGTCCGCACGTGGTGGTTTCCGGCCATACCCGGATCGGCCAAAGCAACCGTATCTTTCAGTTCTGCTCGATTGGCGAAGCGCCGCAGGACAAGAAATATGCGGGCGAGCCAACCCGCCTGGAAATCGGCGACCGCAACACGATTCGCGAGTTCTGCACGCTTAACTGCGGAACGGCACAAGATGTCGGCGTGACGCGACTGGGTGACGACAACTGGATCATGGCTTATGTCCATCTGGCCCATGATTGCCAGGTAGGCAACCAGACGATTTTTGCCAACAACGCGCAACTGGCAGGTCACGTGCATGTTGGTGACTGGGCCATTCTTGGAGGATTCACGGTTGTCCATCAGTTTGTCCGGATAGGCGCCCACAGCATTACCGCAATGGGCACCATTCTGCTGCAGGATTTGCCGCCCTATGTCATGGCCGCCGGCAATCCTGGCGAGCCGCGCGCCATAAATGCGGAAGGCCTGAAGCGGCGAGGGTTCTCGGCTGCAGCCGTGACTGCGGTGAAGCGCGCTTTCAAGACGCTGTACAAGAGCGGCCTGAAGCTGGAGGAGGCGCGCGCCGACATTGAGGCTGAGTCCGCGACAGTTCCTGAACTGGCGATGCTTTCGGGTTTTCTCGCCGCTCCCGGACGAGGCATTATTCGCTGACATGGTACGCATTGCCATGGTGGCGGGAGAGGCGTCCAGTGATCAGCTTGCGGCGCATTTGGTCACGGCGCTCAAAAAGCACCTGCCGAACGCCACGTTCTATGGAATCGGCGGACCCAAGATGCAACGCCAAGGCTTCGAATCGCTCTGGCCTGCCGAGATGCTCGCGGTCCGCGGCTATGCCGAAGTGCTGCGACACTATCGGGCGATCACCCGCATGCGGCGTCAGTTGCTCAGTCGCCTGCTTGAAGACCGGCCCGATGTCTTCATCGGCGTCGATGGGTCCGATTTCAATTTGTGGCTGGAGAAGCGGCTTAAACGCCAGGGAATTCCGACCATCCATTTCGTCAGTCCCTCGATCTGGGCCTGGCGCAAGAACCGGATGAACAAGATTGTCCAGTCGGTGAGTCATATTCTGGCGCTGTATCCTTTCGAGCCGGAGCTGTATCGCGACACAACGGTCAAGTGCAGCTACGTCGGCCACCCGCTCGCCGATGTGATTCCGCTTGAAATCGATCAGCGCGCCGTACGCGAACAGCTCGGCCTGGCTCAGGACAGGCCGGTTATTGCGCTGCTGCCGGGCAGCCGTCAGTCCGAACTGGAATTCATGGCCGAGACCTTTATCGGCGCCGCCAAGTTGCTGCTGCTGCGTTATCCGCGCGCGCTGTTTCTGGTGCCGTTGGTCTCGCGCGAGACGCGAAATCAGTTTGAAACGGCCTTGTGGAAGCAGAAGGCGGATGAAATGCCGTTTACCCTGATGTTCGGTCATGCCGCCGAGGCCGTCGCCGCCAGCGACGTCGTGCTGGTCGCCAGCGGCACCGCCACTTTGGAAACCGCACTGGTCGGTCGCCCAATGGTGATTGCCTACAAAATGTCGCCGTGGTCCTGGCGCTTGATGCGGGGGATGCGCTATCTGCCTTGGGTTGGACTGCCGAATATCCTTGCCGGACGTTACGTCGTGCCTGAGTTCCTGCAAGATGAGGCGACACCGGAAAACCTGGCACAAGCCTTGGGCAATCTGCTGGTTGACCGTCCGGCCCGCGCCGCCATCAGCCGCGTCTTCGGCAGTATCCATCGCTTGCTGCGACAAGATACAGCGCAGAAAGCCGCCGATGCGGTGCTGCCCTATTTGCAGAAGGCATGATGCGTCTGATTTGCGGCGTCGACGAGGCTGGACGGGGGCCGCTCGCGGGTCCGGTGTATGCCGCGGCTGTGATTCTCGACCCGGCCCGCCCCATCGACGGCCTGGCCGATTCGAAAAAAATCTCCGAACGCAAGCGCGAACGTCTGGCGCTGGAAATCCGCGAGAAGGCGCTGGCGTTCGGCATCGCTGCGGCATCCGTCGAAGAAATCGACCGGATCAATATTTTGCAGGCGACCCTGTTGGCGATGTGCCGTGCGGTCGAAGCGCTTACGGTCATGCCGGAGGAAGCCTTGATCGATGGCAACCGCTGTCCGCTTCTGGCGATGCCGGCGCGCGCGATCATTGGCGGCGATGCCACGGAGCCGGCGATTTCCGCGGCATCGATACTCGCCAAGACGGCGCGTGATGCCGAAATGCGCAGGATCCATGAGGCGTTTCCGCAGTATGCGCTGGATCGCCACAAGGGCTATGACACGGCGGTACATCGCGCCGCGCTGAAACTGCACGGTCCCGCCCAATTTCACCGAAAAAGTTTTTCACCGATCCGGGCCTTGCTCGATCTCGGGAAAGAACATGCCGGTGGATAGTCGATGGCTGGCCGAGAACCGTCACCGCCAGATATGCGCGAGAGGCAGCCGGTGAAGGCTCCCCGGCATATCAGTTCGCGCGACAATGCGATATTCAAGCAACTGCGTGCGCTGGCCGATGACCCGCGCCACCACGGACGCGCATTGCTTGATGGCATTCATCTGGTTGCCGAGTGCCTGCGCCGTGAAATCGAGGTACAGCAACTGCTGGTCAGTGAAAGCGGGCTGAACAATCCGGAAGTTGGCGCGTTGCTGAAAAGCGCGGCGGGCGTTGATTGCGTGCTCATGCGCGACAGTTTGTTTCGCGAGTTTTCCGGCATCGCGACGCCGACCGGAATTGCCGCGATCATCGAAATACCGGCCGCATCCGAGGGTGTGATTACGGGCGATGCGCTGTTGCTCGATGCGGTGCAGGATGCGGGAAATGTAGGCACCATATTGCGTACCGCCGCCGCCGCCGGAGTACGCGATGTGCTTCTGGGACCGGGCTGTGCAGGCGCCTGGACACCGCGCGTGCTGCGAGCCGGGCAGGGTGCGCATTTCTCCCTGGCGATCCGCGAACGAGTTGATCTGAAGGCTGCGTTGGCGGCCTGTCAAGCCACTTCGGTAGCCACGGTGGCGCACGGCGGCACCAGCCTCTATGAACTCGATCTTGCCGGTCCGATCGCTTGGCTGGTCGGCAACGAAGGTGCGGGCTTGGCGCAGGAGCTTGTGGACGCGGCGGGTTTGCGCGCCACGATTCCACTCGCTGGCAGTTCCGAATCGCTGAACGTGGCGGCAGCGACCGCCGTATGTTTGTTCGAGGTGGTGCGTCAGCGCAACACGGCAAGCCGGTCCGCGAATTCCTGACGCCAAAAACAAACAGGCCCGCAAAAGCGGGCCTGAGAGATTGCCTGAGCCTTGCGCTTATTTCTTCTTGGCGGCCTTCTTGCCAGCAACGGCAGCCTTGAAGGTGGCGCCGGCAGTGAAACGCGGCACGGTGGTAGCAGCGATTTTGAGTTCCTTGCCCGTTTGCGGGTTGCGGCCGACGCGGGCGGCGCGCTTGGACGACTTGAAGCTGCCGAAGCCGACCAGGGTAACGCTGTCACCCTTGGAGACGGCTTTGACGATGGCGGCCATGACAGCAGACAGCGCCTTCTCGGCAGCAGCCTTGCTGATATCGGCTTCCTTGGCGGTGATTTCAATCAGTTCGGACTTGTTCATGTGTGACCTCGTGGAAGTGGTGAAGTTAGCGGCGGGTTGAATTCTATGCGAATGGTAACCGGGAGTGGGAAACAATTTTTTTCGAGTTGCGGATTATTCTAGAACGATAGCATCAATCAGTCGGGTCAATAACAGACTCGTATTTCCTTTGCCAATATTTCTTCTTTCTGCCAATCGGCTGGCGCTGAATCTCTGGATATTATGCCGGAAGGTGCAAGGCGCGTAAGGCAAAGGCGATAAAATATCTTTTTTATCGGGCCAGCGGGACCTTGCCGTTGAAAATTTGTTGAGCCGACAGGTTCGCTGGCCCTGGCAATCTCTATTGAAAAGGACACGATGCCGATGGAACTCGTCTGGTGGCACTGGATTGTTCTCGGCCTTGGGCTTGGACTGGTGGAACTTCTCATCCCCAGTTTCTTTGTCATCTGGTTCGGCTTGGGCGCCCTGCTGGTGGGGGTGGCCATGCTGGTCGAGCCGACGTTGGCATTCAGCACCCAGGTTTTGCTATGGACGCTGGCGTCGGTGGCGATGACCGTATTCTGGTTCAAGGTCTTGCGCAACGATGCCGACAAGACCCGCTCGGGTCAGGCGGATGAAGTGCTGGGCGAGATCGGCATTCTGGTGCGGGCGGTCGAGCCGCTGGGTGTGGCCTCGGCACGCGGGGAAGTTCGTTTTCAGAAGCCGATACTGGGCGCCGATACCTGGCCCTGTCTCGCCGACGAGGCTATCGCGGCAGGGGCGCGGGTCAAAGTGCTGGCCGTGGATGGTCAGATATTGAAAGTTGGAAAGTACTGAAGGGACCGGTCATGGGTGAGTTCGCTGTTGTTGTCATTGCACTGTTTGTCTTTGTCGCCGTCACCATCGCCAAGGGTGTTCGCATCGTGCCGCAGGGCGAGGAATGGATTGTCGAACGGCTGGGCAAATATCACGCCACGCTGCTTCCCGGCCTGAACATCATCATTCCCTACCTGGATCAGGTGCGCTACAAACTGACCACCAAGGACATCATCCTCGATGTGCAGGAGCAGGAAGTCATCACCAAGGACAATGCCGTCATCCTGACCAATGCGATTGCCTTCATCAAGGTCACCGATCCGATCAAGGCGGTGTACGGTGTGACGGATTTTTCCGAGGCAATCCGCAACATGATCATGACCACCTTGCGCTCGATCATCGGCGAGATGACGCTCGACGAGGCGCTTTCGAATCGGGAAAAAATCAAGGCACGGCTGCGTGAGGGCGTTGCCGACGAAGCCATCGACTGGGGCCTGACGGTGAAATCGGTCGAGATTCAGGACATCAATCCCTCGGATTCGATGCAGCGTGCGATGGAAGCTCAAGCCTCCGCCGAGCGCGAACGCAAGGCGATGGTGACCAAGGCGGAAGGCACCAAGCAATCCACCATCCTCAACGCGGAAGCATTGCTGCAGGCGGCGCGATTGCAGGCCGAAGCGCAGGTCACGCTGGCCGATGCTTCGGCCGAGGCCATTCGCCGCGTCGCCGCCGCGATCGGCAGCGAGGACGCGCCGATGCGCTATATGCTGGGTGAGAAGTACATTCAAGCCATCGGCAATCTGGCGAGTTCCGACAATGCCAAGACCGTGCTGATTCCGGCCGATATCCAGGATACGCTGCGCGGCATTCTCGGCAGCCGCAAGTAAGACGGTCGGGGGCGGGACAACACCCGATGCGGCTGCTGGCATTCGAGACGGCGACACGCCAATTGTCCGCCGCTTTGTGGCAGGACGGCGAAATCATCGAACGCACGGCAGAAGTCGTCAACGGCGGCTCGGAACATTTGTTGCCATGGACGCATGAATTGCTGGCCGAAGCCGGCATCGCTTTGTCGCAAATCGATGGCGTGGCTTTTGGCGCGGGCCCGGGCGGCTTCACCGGCTTGCGCCTGGCCTGTGGCGTGGCGCAAGGCCTGGCCTACGGTCTTGAGCGTCCGGTGGTTCCGGTATCGACGCTGGAGGCGCTGGCGTTGGCGTTTGGCGATGGTGACGTCTGGACTTGTCTCGACGCGCGCATGAACGAAGTGTATAGCGCTGCCTTTCGGGTTACAGGCGACAGCGTGGTGCAGCTGATGGCGCCGGTTTGCCTGCCGCCCGCCGTAGCACCAGCGCCGAGTTTTCCGGGAGGCTGGGGCGCGGGCGATGCTTTCGTCGGTTATGGCGATCTGCTGCGTGCCCGCAAGCCCGATCTGCTGGGCGTACGCACCGATGTATTTCCCACGGCGTCCGCGGTGCTGCGTCTTGCCGTGCCGGTGTTTGATCGTGGCACCGCGCATGACGCGGCCCTGGCGCAACCGATTTATGTGCGCGACAAGGTGGCGTTGACGACGGCGGAACGGCTGGCCCGCGGCGGCGCAAAATGATGCTCGAGTGCGTCGCCATGACGGCAGCCGACGTCGATGCCGTGGTCGATGCCGAAGCACGCAGCCATAAGTTCCCGTGGACTCGCGGCAATTTCCTGGATTCGCTGACGGCCGGTCACGGCGCCTGGCTGGCGTTGGAAGACGGGCGGATGATAGGCTATGCCGTGATGATGCAAATACTGGACGAAATTCACCTGCTCAACATCACGGTGCTGCCTGAGCTGCAACGCAAGGGCTTGGGCTCCAGCTTGTTGCTTCGACTCTTCGAAATGGCCAGGCAACAGGCCGCAAGCCGCATGCTGCTTGAGGTTCGTCCCGGGAATGTGTCCGCGCTGGGTTTGTACCGACGGCACGGCTTCGTCGAGATCGGCCGCCGGCGCGATTACTATCCCGCAACTCAGGGCCGCGAGGACGCCATCGTCATGGCGCGCGAGCTATGACGATGGACCGTGAGCGGATCGTGCATGAAATGGGGCTGGGCCCCATCTGGAAGCTGCGTACACCCGCAACTGAGGTGATGCCTGACGCAGCGATGGAAACCCATGCGGCGATAGTCGAGTCGCCGGAAGCCAATCCGGCGGCAGCGGAGTTGCCGGTACCCAGCTTTGTATCGAACGCGGACGCTATCCCGGTTTCCGCAATGGCTTGGGATGAACTGGCGGCCGCTGCATCGGCGTGTCGCCGGTGCCGACTTTGCGAGCAACGCAAGCAAGCCGTGCTGGGCGTTGGCGATACCGGCGCCGACTGGCTGTTTGTCGGCGAGGGGCCGGGTGCGGAAGAGGATGAGTGTGGCGAGCCTTTCGTCGGCCAGGCGGGAAAACTGCTCGACAACATGCTGGCAGCGATTGGACTCAAGCGTGGTCGCGATGTCTATATCGCCAATGCCGTCAAATGCCGGCCGCCGGAAAATCGCACACCGGCGGCTGACGAAATCGCTGCGTGTCGCCCGTTTCTTGAACGGCAGATCGAATTGCTGCAACCAAAGCTGATCGCCGCGCTGGGTCGTCCGGCGGCGCAGACGTTGCTGCAGACTGAAGTCAAGATCGGTGCCGCGCGCGGCAAACTGCACGACTATCAGGGCATTCCGTTGATCGTCAGCTACCACCCGGCGTATCTGCTGCGAACCTTGCTGGACAAGGCCAAAGCATGGGAAGACCTATGCTTTATGCGACAGACCATGGAAACGCGAAAGGTCGACTGATGTCAAGCAGCAGCGACGGCTCGGTACGGGCGATCTACTATGCGCTGGGCGCCAATTTCGGCATTGCCGTGTCGAAGTTCATCGCTGCGTTCTGGACCGGGTCCGGGTCGATGCTGGCCGAGGCGATTCACTCCACCGCCGATTGCGCCAACCAGGTGTTGCTTCTGCTGGGTTTGAAGCAGGCACGCCGTCCCGCCAGCGCCGACTTTCCGCTGGGCCACCACCGCGTCACCTACTTCTGGTCGATGATCGTGGCGCTGCTGCTGTTTTTCATGGGCGGAGCGTTCTCGGTGTACGAGGGCATCGAGCGGCTGCTGCATCCGCATCCGCTGGAGAACGGCCTGATCGCCATGGCGGTGCTGGGCGGCGCTGTTGTGCTGGAGGCGTTTTCCTTGTGGGGGGCGCTGATCGAGATCCGCAAAGTGGCCGGAGCGCAGTCATTCCTGGTCTGGTTCCGCGAAACACGGCAGTCCGAGTTGATGGTGGTCGCCGGCGAGGATATTGCCGCCTTGCTTGGCCTGGCACTGGCTTTCATCGCGGTCGCGGCGACGGTCGTCACCGGCAATCCTTTGTGGGATGCGCTGGGTACCCTGGCGATCGGCATCGTCTTGATGGTGATTGCCGTCGCCATCATGATCGAAGTCAAGGGCCTGATCGTCGGCGAGTCCGCGGCGCCGCGGTTGCGCGCCGAGATCGAGAGCTTTGTCGCCGCTCAGCCGGAAGTTGAAGAAGTGTTGAATGTCATCACCCTGGCCTGGGGTGAAAAAGTCGTCATCGCGGTCAAGGCCCGCATGCATGGCATGCAGGGCGGAACGGGTCGGCAGATGGTCGAAGCCATCAATGCGGTCGAAGCGCGCATGCAGGAGAAATTTCCCAGCGCGCAATGGGTGTTCTTCGAGCCGGACGTCCGCTGAGCGCTATTGGGTAAACGCCTTACGCATCATTTGTCCCCAGGTTTCACACTCCGATTTACCTTGTTGCCGGCTGCTTTCAACCAGACGCTCCATCATGGCGAGAAGTTCCTTGCGTCGCTCTTCGTCACGTGCCCTGCTGCCTGGAGCGGGATGGCGCAGGGCGTTTAGCCCCTCTTCGACCGCCTTGCGGCAGTTGTCTTGATTGGCCTCCGTGGCGGCAGGCGCCGTCGCGGCAAATCCGGCAAGGCCGAGCAGGAGCAGGACAAGGCGCACAGGGCGCTTCATGCCGGATGCCTTTCAAACAGTGATTCAGGGATGGGCATTGTCATCCAGATGGGCGACATCGTCGCGCACCGACTGGTTTATCTCGTGCTGGCGCTTGACCAGCCACATCGTCCCGGCGACGAACAGGCCGAACAGGATGATGATCCAGTAGATCGAGAGTTGAGCCGCCAGCAGCAGTGAGTAGATGGTGGTCATGATCAGGATCGACAGGTTCTCGTTGAAGTTTTGCACCGCGATGGAATGCCCGGCGCCCATCAGGATATGGCCGCGATGCTGCAGCAGGGCGTTCATGGGGACAACGAAGAAGCCGGAACAAACGCCGATCAGGACCAGCAGCGGCGCGGCCAGCCACATGTCACGCACGGCGACCATGACCATGACGCCGATGCCCATGGCGATACCCAAAGGAATCACGCGCACGGATTTTTTCAGGGTGATCATTTTGGCGGCAAGCACCGCACCGACGGCCACGCCCAGCGCGACCACACCTTGCAACATGCTGGCTTTCGACAGATCGAGATGGAGCGCCGCCTTGGCCCACTCCAGCACGATGAACTGAAGCGTCGCTCCGGCGCCCCAGAACAGTGTCGTTACTGCCAGTGAAATCTGACCCAGTTTGTCGCGCCACAACAACTTGAGGCAGTGATTGAATTCATGAAACAGATAGACAGGATTCTTCTTCAGCGGTTTGTGGTCGACGCCGGTGTCCGGGATGTAGAGGTTGAAAAGTGCCGCGACAAGGTAGATCGTGCCGACGATGACCAGCGTCATTTCGGCCACGGTGTCGACACCGAAATCGATGATGGGAATCGGGTCCAGGGAAAGCAGTCCGTGGGCGATTTCGGGCCGGATCAGGGCGCCGCCCAAGACGACGCCAAGAATGATCGCAGCCACCGTAAGGCCTTCAATCCAGCCATTGGCGACCACCAGCAGCCGGTGCGGCAGATACTCGGTCAGGATGCCGTATTTGGCCGGCGAATAGGCGGCGGCGCCGAGGCCGACCACGGCGTAGGCCATCAAGGGATGAACATCGAAAAACATCAGGCTGCAGCCGAATATCTTGATGCCGTTGCTGATGAACATGACCCGCCATTTGGGCATGGAATCGGCAAAAGCGCCGACAAAGGCCGCCAAGGCGACATAGGACACGGTAAAAAAGGTTTTCAGCAAGGGCTCGTATTCCGCCGGCGCCTGCATGTCGCGCAGGATGGCGATGGCAGCGATCAGCAGCGCGTTGTCGGCAAGCGCGGAAAAAAACTGCGCCGCCATGATGATGTAAAAACCTTTACTCATTGATGTGGTCGGTGGACCGACCGTCGCTTTGGCTGCGGGTTTATATCACGAAAGGAGAATCGGACCCGGTTTGATGGTTGCCAAAAAATGCGGTATTCCGCCGAGAAACCCCGTCTTTAATGCCCACTCACAGTATAAATTGCGCTCATGAGGGATGATTTGTGATTGAATACCGTCAACCAGCAAATTCTTATATTCGGAGGATCAATCCATGGCGGATAGGCGGCTTCAGGTTTTTCATGCCGTTGCCAAGCAACTGTCGTTTACCAAGGCGGCGGAAGTGCTGTTCATGACGCAGCCGGCAGTAACGTTTCAGATCAAGCAACTCGAAGAACATTTCAATACTCGGCTGTTTGATCGCGGCCACGGGAAGATCACACTGACGCCGGCGGGCGAGGTCGTGCTGGGTTACGCGGAAAGAATCCTCGGATTGTCGTCCGAAATGGACGTGCGCTTGTCGGAACTGACTGGCGAGATCGGCGGCTCGCTGATGGTGGGCGCATCGACCACGATCGCCGAGTTCATGCTGCCGGGAGTTCTCGGTGAATTCAAGTCAACGTTTCCGAATGTGCGCTCGCGTTTGATTGTCGGCAACTCCGAGTCGATTGAAAGCCTCGTCACAGCGCACACCATCGACATTGGCTTCATCGAGTCGCTTTCGCATGAGCCCAACCTGGAATGCGAGGTGTGCTGCGATGACGAACTGGTGGTGATCTGCCATCCACGTTTTCCGCTGGCGCGTTTCAAGGAACTGACGCCGCAAAAACTGCTGGATCATGCCTTCATTTCGCGCGAACCGGGTTCCGGAACAAGGGAATTCACCGAAAACTACCTGCGCAGCGCGGGGATCGCACTCGACCAGATGAACATGGTGATGGAACTCGGCAGTCCGATTGCCCTCAACGGCGTCGTGGAAACCGGCCTTGGCTTCGCCATCGCCTCGCGGGCATCGGTGACCAAGGAGCAAAGACTGGGAGATATCGTCGCGATACCGCTCAAACCGCGCCTGATACGCACCCTGTCGATGGTCTATCCAAAGGAAAAATTCCGCTCGCGCCTGGTCGCGACCTTTGTCCAATTCGCATCCGAGCGCCTGCATGCGTTGATCACCCAGAAATCGGGCTGAACCACGAATGTCGCGACCAATACGCGCGCGTCTTGATTGGGCCGCGTTGCGGCACAATCAGAACGTCGCGCGCCACCATGCCGGCGGCGCTCGCGTCTGGAGCGTTGTCAAGGCCGATGCCTATGGACACGGACTGCTATCCGCGGCACGCGCACTGGAGGATGTCGCCGACGGATTCGCCCTGGTCGAGCTTGAGGGCGCGATGGCCTTGCGCGATGCGGGAATTTCCCAGCCGATACTGATGCTGGAAGGGCCGTATCAGGGCTATGAATTCTCGCTGTATGCGGAACTGGATCTGGTCCCGGTACTGCATTCTCCGTGGCAGATTGAAGCCTTGCTTGAAGCCGGCCTGCCGATGCGCTTGCCGGTCTATCTCAAACTGAACACCGGCATGAACCGCCTGGGATTCAACCAGGACGAGTTCATTGCCGCCTTGACCCGATTGGACGCGGCGGATTGTGCCGGAGCGGTCACGCTGATGACGCATTTTGCCGACGCCGACGAAGTTCGCGGCATCGCCGCCCAGCTCGCACGCTTCCAGTCCATGACAAATGGGCGCGATTTGCCCGTGTCCCTGGCCAACTCCGCCGCGCTGCTGCGCTTTCCCGAAGCGGTGGGCGACTGGGTTCGCCCCGGGATCATGCTCTATGGCTCGTCGCCATTTCCCGCCCTGCAAACCGCCGCCGAGATCGGCTTGCAGCCGGTGATGACGCTTGAAAGCGAATTGATCGCCGTGCGCGAACTGCAAGCCGGCGATGCCGTTGGCTATGGCGGCAGCTTTGTCGCAGATTCGCCGATGCGCGTGGGCGTGCTGGCCTGCGGCTATGGCGACGGCTACCCGCGCCACGCACCTACCGGAACGCCGGTGCAGATCGCCGGGCAGCGCACGCGCACGCTGGGTCGTGTCTCGATGGACAAGATCTGCATTGATTTGAGCGGGCTGCCGGAAAAAGTCGGCGTTGGCGAGACGGCGACCTTATGGGGCGGCCAGGGCGACATGTACCTCGCGGCGGACGAGGTAGCCAGTGCCGCCGGCACCGTGGCCTACGAATTGTTTTGTGCGCTGGCGGCGCGTGTGCCGATCGTCGACGAAAATTGAAACAGCATTGATGGCGAAAGTAAAAACACAGTACGCCTGCACCGAATGCGGTGCCAGCCTGCCCAAGTGGCAAGGACAGTGTCCGGGTTGCAGCCAGTGGAACACCCTGGTTGAAGCCGTGATCGAAACCGCGGCCCCGGCCGGGCGCAGTTTTGCCGCGCTCGGCGGCGCCAGCGGCTTGCAGATGCTGGCCGAAATCCGGCCGCGAGAAGAACCGCGCCAGCCTACCGGTTTCGAGGAATTCGACCGCGTACTCGGCGGCGGCCTGGTGGCCGGTGGTGTGGTGCTGATCGGCGGCGATCCGGGCATCGGTAAATCAACCCTGCTGCTACAGGCATTGGCGCCCCTGGCCCAGGCGCGGCAAAACGTGCTCTACGTGTCGGGCGAAGAATCCGGCGAGCAAGTCGCCCTGCGTTCGCGACGTTTGCAACTCGATGTCGGCGGCATGCAACTGCTGACCGAGATCAACCTGGAAAAAATTCTCGCGACGTTGATCAGCTTGCGCCCGGCGGTGGCGGTGATCGATTCGATTCAGACCGTGTGGTCGGATGCGCTGCAATCGGCGCCCGGCTCGGTGGCGCAGGTGCGTGAATGCGCGGCGCAGCTGACGCGTTTTGCCAAGCAAAGCGGCACCTGCGTGATCCTGGTCGGCCATGTCACCAAGGAAGGCAGCCTGGCCGGCCCGCGCGTGCTGGAACACATGGTGGACACCGTGCTCTACTTCGAAGGCGACACGCACTCCAGCTTTCGTCTGGTACGCGCGGTCAAGAATCGCTTCGGCGCCGTCAATGAGCTGGGCGTGTTCGCCATGACCGAGAAGGGCCTGCGCGGTGTTTCCAATCCTTCCGCCTTGTTTCTCTCGCAGCATTCGCTCGACGTTGCCGGCTCCTGCGTACTGTGCACCCAGGAAGGCACGCGGCCTTTGCTGGTGGAGATACAGGCGCTGGTCGACAGCTCGCAGGCACCGAGCCCGCGCCGGCTCACCGTGGGTCTAGAACAGAATCGTCTGGCGATGCTGCTGGCGGTATTGCATCGTCATGCCGGCGTCGTTTGCGGCGATCAGGATGTTTTCGTCAATGCCGTCGGCGGCGTCAAGATCACCGAGCCGGCGGCCGATCTGGCGGTGCTGCTGGCGATCGTTTCGTCGCTGCGCAACACGCCCCTGCCGGGCAAACTGGTAGTCTTCGGCGAAATCGGCCTCGCCGGCGAAATCCGGCCCGCGCCGCGCGGGCAGGAACGCCTGAAGGAAGCCGCGAAGCTGGGCTTCAGCCATGCCATTGTGCCCAAGGCCAATGCGCCGAAAGCCGCCATCAAGGGCATCGAAGTCATCGCGCTCGACCGCGTCGAACAGGCGATCGAACAGATGCGCAGTTGGTAGAAATCAAAATCATGAGCCACACAAGATACCGAGAAAATCGCCGAGGTTTCCCGAACTCCGCGATCAAGTCGCGCACTCGGACAGGGATGTGTTCATGACCTCCCTGAGACTGGCTCTGCGCATGCTCATCCGTGACTGGCGCGCGGGTGAATTGACGGTGTTGGGCATTGCCCTGATGCTGGCGGTCGCCGCGCTGACCAGCGTCGGCTTTCTCACCGACCGCGTCGAACAGGCCTTGCGCCTGGAGTCGCACCAGCTGCTCGGCGGCGACCTGCTGCTGAGTTCCGATCATCCCTGGACCGACGGTTTTCGTCAGGAAGCCGCGGCGCGAGGGCTGCGCCAGGCGGAAAGCGTCACCTTTCCGAGCATGGTCAGCCTCGGTGAAACTTCGATACTCGCCGATATCAAGGCGGTGACGGAAGGCTATCCCCTGCGCGGCGGCTTGCGCAGCGCGCCCGAACTGAATGCGCCCGATGCGCCGATGCCGCGTGTGCCTCGCGTCGGCGAGGCGTGGCCCGACGAACGTCTGGCGACATCCCTCAATCTCGCGGCCGGCACGTCGCTCGCCCTGGGGAAAATCGAAGTCCTCAGCGGCCCGGTGCTAACCCTGGAACCGGATCGCGGCATGAATGTGTTTGCCCTGGCGCCGCGTCTGATGATCAACCTTGCGGACTTGCCGGCAACCGGCCTGATCCAGAACGGCAGCCGCGTTCGCTATCGCCTGCATCTGGCGGGTGACACGGCGGCGGTCGCGGCCTTCGAATTCTGGGCCACGAGCCGGCTCGAGCGGGGCGAAAAAATTGAAAGCCTGGACAACGCTCGGCCCGAGATCCGCAACGTGACCGAGCGCGCACAACGCTTTTTGCGGCTGGCGGCGCTGCTGGCCGTGATTCTTGCCGCGGTTGCCGTGGCACTGGCTGCCGAACGCTATATGCGGCGGCATCTCGATGGCTGCGCGGTGATGCGCTGCATGGGCGCCTCGGCGCAGCAGCTGCTGCTGATCCATGGTGGCGAGTTTTTGCTGTTTGGTCTGGCGGCGACGCTGGCCGGATGCGCTCTGGGCTATGGCGTGCAAGCCGCGTTGCAGCAGCTGTTGGCTGGATTGCTGGTGACACAGTTGCCGGCGCCATCGCCCTTGCCCTGGATTCATGGCCTCCTGGTCGGCCTGACCCTGATCATCGGCTTTGCCTTGCCGCCCTTGCTGCGCCTGCGGCGGGTGCCGACCATACGCGTGCTGCGCCGGGAGTGGAGCGGGTCCGAATATTCCTCACTGTCGGCCTCCGTCGGCGCCTATCTGCTGGGCGCATCGGTGCTCGCCGCACTGATGCTGTGGATGGCGGGCGAACTGCGTCTGGGTTTGATCGTGCTGAGCGGTTTCCTCATCGCCCTCGGCTTTTTCTACCTGATGGCGCGTGCGCTGCTGGCGCTGCTGGGCCGCGTTCGCCCGGCGGGCAAAGGCTATGGCTGGCGCCATGGACTGGCCAACCTGCGGCGGCGCCTGGCGGCAACTCTGGTGCAAGCCGTGGCGCTGGCGCTGGGACTCACGGCCCTGCTGCTGCTTACGGTGGCGCGCGGCGATCTGCTCGATAGCTGGCTGGCGCGGGTTCCCGTCGACGCCCCCAATCGGTTTGCGATCAATATCCAGCCTGATCAGCGTGTCGCCATCGCCGACTTTTTCAGGGCGAGGGGGCTGACGCCGCCGGAACTTGAACCGATGGTGCGCGGCCGCCTGACGCAGGTCAATGGCCAGGCGGTCAGTCCGGAAAGCTATACCGATGATCGCGCCCAGCGTCTGGTCGATCGCGAGTTCAACCTGTCATGGTCGGCCGCATTGCCTGCCGGCAATACCGTCAGCGGCGGTCGTTGGCATGGCGCGACACAGGCGGCCGAGTTTTCCGTGGAACAGGGCCTGGCCGAGACCCTGAATCTGAAACTGGGCGATCGCCTGCGCTACGACATCGCCGGCAATTCGGTCGAGGCGGCGATTACCAGCCTGAGAAAGCTCGACTGGGATTCGATGCGAGTCAATTTCTTCGTCATGGCGCCGCCGGATGTACTCAAGGACTATCCGGCCAGTTTCATCACCAGCTTTCACTTGCCGCCCGACAAGGCCTATGTCATACCCGAGCTGGTGCGCGCATTCCCCAACCTGACGGTGATTGATGTCGCCGCCTTGGTCAAGCAACTCCATGCCACGATCGACCAAGTGGCGCGTGCCGTGCAACTGGTGTTCGGCTTCGCGGTGCTTGCCGGGCTGGCTGTGCTGTATGCGGCATTGCAGGCCAGCAGCGACGAACGGCGTCATGAACTAGCGGTGTTGCGGGCGCTGGGCGCTCGCAGTCGGCAACTTTCCAGCGCCTTGCTGGCCGAATTCGCCGCACTTGGCGCGCTCGCCGGCCTGCTCGCCGGCATCGCGGCAAGCCTGATTGGCTGGGGCTTGGCGCGCTTCGTGTTTCGCCTCGAGTACTTGCCGCAAGCGGAATTGTGGGGCGTCGGATTGCTGGCCGGTGTCGTGCTGGTGGTGGTCGCCGGCTGGCTGGGCGCCTCATCCATGTTGCGCCAGTCGGCGCTGCCGGCGCTGAGGTCGGCGCAGTAGCCGAGTACACCGACATGATGGCGACAAGGTCGGTCGTATGCGACGTGGCAAGGCGATACCGCTTCGCGTCTGGAATCGGTTCGAATTCTGCCGCGTTACTGGCGGCAGCCTGCTACCGGCACATCATCGGTCGTGCGGCGAGACGCCTGACGGCCGGCGTTTTCGCGTTCGCTATCGGCATTCCCGCAGCGTGGGCCGCGGCTTCCGATGAAATAGTTGCCGCCCGTTTCGTCGATCCGGTGGCGCGCTATGGGCATTTCGCCGCAGGACCGGCGCATGAATATGCGCGTATCGAAGCGCGCACCGGTTCGGGAGCTCGCCTCGTCCATGTGCTTCCCGAAACCGAGGTATTCGAGGACGTAGAACCCCGCCTGGTGCGACTTGCCGGCGACCAACCGCAGCGGCTGTTGGCGGTGGTCAGCCATGTTCGACGGGGCGCTGCCCTGATGCTGCTCGGGATCGAGAACAAGCAACTGGTCGTTATCGCGCGCTCGGCGGCGATCGGAACCCCGATGCGCTGGCTGAACCCGGTTGCGACCGCGGGTCTCGACAACGACGGTATTGCCGAGATCGCCGCCGTCATCACGCCGCATATCAATGGCATCCTGAAAATCTACCGGCAGTCCGGCGCCAAACTGGTTGAAATCGCCGCTCTCGGCGGATTTTCCAATCATGTCTATGGCTCCGCGGAGCTCGGTTTGGCGATGCTGTGGGAGGAGGGCGGTCGCAAGCGTCTGCTGATACCCGACCAGAGCCGCATGGTGCTGAGGGTGGTCGAGTTTGCCGCCGGACGCCTGCGTGAAACCGGGCGCTGTGTTCTTGCGGCGCCAGCCACGGGTGCGATCACCGATCTCGGCGAAGGCACGATCGAGATTACGCATGGCGCAGGCACGCAGCGCCTGCGGCCCGCGAACTGCCGTCCCTAGGAGCGACTGATCTGCCCGGGAATTATGTTGATACCGCGCGCGGCGGACGGCAATCGCGGCGTCGAGGGTGTTGATGGAGAAACCGACCGTCGGTAAGCTTGCCGCAACCATACATCCGGCAATCTGGCGCAGGCACATGGGGAAATGCTAGAGTTGATTTGTTGCCAGTTGAAGAAATTGTTTGTTCGCCGAAAAGCCCCGGCACAAGCGGATCCAGATCAAGTCGCCGTGTTCGTGTCGTCACCCTCGTCCATTGTTTGGAGACCATTTCCAGTCATGTCTTTCATGCTATCCCTCGCCGATCCTGCGGAAAGCGACTGATGTCAATACGGAAACTGGTTGTTGCCAACGGTATCTGCTATGTCGAGATTCCCGAGGCCGGACTCAGTCTGCTTTGCGGCACGCCGGCGGACAGCATCAAGCATCTGTTTCGCCGCGGAATCATTCAGACGACGGAACGTGGCGGGGTGATTTACGAGAACGGTCCGAATGCCATCCTGTTGTCCGATTCGATGATACAGAACGGGCACTTGTGCAATCTGGCCGAGTTTCCGATTCTGCAGATGCTCTATCGACAGGGCATGCTGCTGCCGAACCATCCCAGCAATACCGGCAAAAAGCCGAAACTGATCGGCACGCCGGAACAGCTTGCGGCGCAGCTTCGATACATACATCGCGGCAACTACGGTTTGATCTCGGTGGAGGAAATGATCAAGGCCGGGCTCGGTCAGGCGGAAGCCGAAGCGCTCATGCGCATCAAGCTCAAGTTCGCCTTTGGCCAGATTGCCAGCCCCGACGCCTTTGTCGACACCCTGCCTTTGGCCGCCGATGCCATCGAGATCGAGAACGGAGTCACCATCGAGCGACTGGCGCACAACGTATTCGAGATTCGCCATGGCGAAGACAGTGTCGAGGTCGACCTCAATCTTGGGCGCAGCGAAACCTATCCCTGTCCCTATCCCCTGAGCCATGTCGCAATCGATCGCCACTATTTCGCCGTGGTCCATACCGGGGACGGTGACGGCTGGGACTTCAACCGGCCGGCGATGGGCAGCGTCGTCATTCATCAGGGTCGGGTATTCCTGATCGACGCCGGTCCGAACATTCATTACAGCCTCGATGCACTGGGAATCGGCAAGAAGGAAGTCGCGGGGATTTTTCATACCCACTGCCACGACGATCACTTCGCCGGGCTGACAACCCTGCTGCAATGCGATCAGCCTTTGCAGTATTTCGCCACACCGCTGGTTCGTGCCTCGGTGACGCGGAAGTTTTGCGCCTTGCTGTCGATACCCGAAAGCGAATTCGCCCGCTACTTCGACATTCACGATCTGGTGGAAGGCGAGTGGAATGACATTCTCGGGCTGGAAGTTCGTCCGATCAGTTCGCCGCACCCGGTCGAAACGACGATATTCAATTTCCGCGTCTTGTGGGAAGGCGGCTACCGAACCTATTCGCATCTGGCGGATATCACCTCGTTCAGTGTGCTCGATGGCATGGTCACTTCCAATCCCACGTCGCCAGGCTTGAGTACCGAGCGCGCCAACAACATCAAACGCTACTATCTCGAAGCCGCCGATCTGAAGAAGATCGATATCGGCGGCGGCATGATCCATGGCGACGCCGTCGACTTCGCGGCGGACGCGTCGAGCCGTCTGCTGCTGGCCCATACCTCGCGCGAACTGACTGACGCCGAACGCAGAATCGGGTCCGGCGCACCCTTTGGCACGCTGGATGTGATGATTCCGGGACAGCAGAATTTTCTGTTGCGTGACGCCAGCGAGTTTCTCAAGAGTTACTTTCCCTCGGTGCCCGTGGAGCGGCTGCACATGCTGCTCAATAACCGCATCGTTACCTTCAATCCGGAAACCATCATTGCACCGGCCGGGAAAGTCCCCCGGGAGATTTATCTCCTGCTGGCGGGCAAGGTGGAAATGCTGACGCAGGATCCCGGCGATTCGCGGTTTTTGTTCAGCGGCTCCGTGCTTGCCGAGTCGGCAGCGATCGACAATCGAGCCTGCGAGGAAACCTACCGCTCGGTGGGCTTTGTGCAGGCCCTTCGTCTTCCGTCCGATCTTTACCGCAGTTTCATCGAACGCTTCTTTTCAAGCAGCGAACTGATCGAGGTGCGCAAAGTTGAGGACAAACTGCGCCGCACATATCTTTTCAGCGATGCCGTGACCAGCATCACCCTGTTTTCTCTGGCCAAGGACTGCAACATAAGCACGCTCGCCGCGGGCGAGCACTTTGTCGGCGACGCCAAGCGGATGCATCTTCTCGGCGAGGGAAAACTTGCCAAAGGCAAAGGCAAGGCGGCGCAGGTGCTGGAAAAAGGCGACTTCTGGGGCGCCGACAGCTTGTTTGAGAACCACCAGAAAGGCGATGCGGCTCGAGAAAATCTATCCGGGCCGGCACCTAAACTGATTGCCCTCGAAGCCTGCGAAATCTACTCGGTACCGCTGCAATTGGTGTCGAGGATTCCGGTGGTGCGCTGGAAGCTCTTCGAGGCCTTCCGCAACACACATCCCTACGCTGCGCCACGCTACCGAAAGACTCCACGATAGTTTGCCAGTCGCGGTCTTGCCTTTATCCTGATGATGGTTCCGCTTGGCACCCGTTCCGCAATCGGATGGAGTACCGGGATCATGGAGTCGAGATTTGCACGAAGCTGAAAGCCCGTGCATTCGCGGGGTGGCGAAATGAAATACGCCTTGCTCCATGAAAACTGAAAGCCCATCGCGGCTGAGCTGCGTCATTCGCCTGCCGGACAATTTCCGGGTAGCCGATGTGCTGGCATTTCATGGCCGTGATCCCTTGGCGCTGGCGGAGCGGGTCGATGGCGATAGTTTGCAGAAGGGTTTGAGTTGGGGCGGGCGGCCCGCTTGTTTGACGATGCGCTTCGCGCGCGGGCAGGTCTCGGTGGAACTGGCGGTCGATGGGGCGACAACGACAGACGCGGAAGGACTTGCGCGCCAGGTCGCCCGCATGCTGGGCTTGACCCAAGGTGTCGAGGAATTCGAGCAGGCGTTTCATGCCCATCCGCAACTGGGCGGGCTGATCGCGCAAAGGCCCGGGCTGCGTGTCGCCCTGGCGGCAACGCCATTCGAGGCTTTGACCTGGGCGATCACCGGGCAGCAGATCAGTCTCGGCGCGGCGATTTCCATACGCCGCAAGCTGATTCAAGCCTGTGGTCTGCGGCATTCCGGCGGCCTGGGCTGCCATCCGGATGCGAAACGGCTGACCATGCTGAGCGAAGCCGATTTGCGCCAGGCCGGATTCTCGCAAGCCAAGGCACAGACGCTGATCCTGCTGTGCCGCGAAGTGATGGCAAACCGGCTGCCTCTGGATGCATGGACGATTGGCTTGCCGGCTGCGGAAATCCAGGATCGCCTGCTGCGCTTGCGCGGCGTCGGTCCGTGGACGGTGAATTACGCGCTGTTGCGTGGCTTCGGCTGGCTGGATGGCTCCTTGCACGGCGATGTGGCGGTGCGACGCAAGTTGCAGCAACTGCTGGCGGCCCCGGACAGGCTCTCCGAGGCCTTCGTCCAGCACTGGCTGGCCGAGTTCGCCCCCTGGCGCGCTTTGGTCGCAGCCCATCTGTGGGCGATGACGCCAAGCCCCGGCTGAGTAGCGCGGCACAACGTGCGTAAAATTCGGCCTGCCATGGCTCGCTGTAAGCGGCCATTCAGTCGGACATGGCATGCTGCACCCTCTGGCGCCATGATCGCAGCGACCCCTTGCCGGTTGCAGTGATGTAACGGCGCGCCAATATTTTTTGCTTACCGACTGTGCGGAGAACTCCATGAGTGCCACCCTAATACCAGCCACCCTGATCCCCGGCGACGGCATCGGCCCAGAAATTACCGCCGCCACCATCGCCGTCCTCGACGCCTTGGGCGCGCCCTTTCAGTGGGAGACCCATGTCGCCGGTCTGGCGGGCGTCACCGCCTTTGGCGATCCGCTGCCGCAAGCCACGCTGGATTCCATCGAGCGCACCCGCCTGGCGCTAAAAGGGCCGCTGGAAACACCCTCGGGCGGCGGCTATCGCTCGTCCAACGTGCGCCTGCGCGAGCAGTTCCAGCTCTACGCCAATCTGCGCCCAGCGAAATCGCTGGTGCCGGGCGGCCGCTTCGAGAACATCGACCTGATTCTCTGTCGCGAGAACATCGAAGGCCTCTACATGGGCTACGAGCACTACATTCCCATCGACGGCGATCCGCACGCGGTGGGCATGTCCACCGGCATCAACACGCGCCAGGGCTGCCGCAACATTCTCAAGTTCGCCTTCGAGTACGCCATCAACAAGGGGCGCAAGAAAGTCACGGTGGTGCACAAGGCCAACATCATGAAGGCGCTGACCGGGATATTTCTCGAAACCGCGCAGGAAATGCACGAAGCGCACTACAAGGGCAAGATCGAGTTCGAGCAGGTGATCATCGACGCCTGCGCCATGAAGCTGGTGATGAACCCCTGGCAGTTCGACGTGCTGGTGACCACCAATCTGTTCGGTGACATTCTGTCCGACGAAATCGCCGGCCTGGTCGGCGGCCTGGGCATGGCGCCCGGTGCCAACATCGGCGCCGACGCGGCCATCTTCGAGGCCGTGCATGGCTCGGCGCCCGACATCGCGGGCAAGGGCATCGCCAATCCGACCGCGCTGCTGATGGCCGCCGCCATGATGCTCGACCATGTCGGCCGCACCGAGCTTGGCGACCGTCTGCGCCAGGCCATCGACGACGTGCTGAACAAGGACAACATCCGCACCGGCGATCTCGGCGGCAAGGCCAGCACCGACCAATACGCCAAGGCGCTGGTGGCACGAATCAAGGGCTGAGCAAGCGAGGGCAGGCCGCTACAGGGCGCGGCCGGCCCCGCCGCTTTTCCGCTCAGTTCTTGAGCTTGGCGAAAGCGGCAGCCATGGCGCCGCCAGTATCGGATTTGCGCTCCTGAGGCGGCGGTTTTCCCCTTGCCGTGCCGCCGCGATTCCGATTTGCCGTATCGCCATCGCCGACTTTTCCGGCGGCGGGCAGTTCGTCCGCCAGGCGCATGGTCAGCGCGATGCGCTTGCGCGCCGCGTCAACTTCCAGCACTTTGACCTTGACCACATCACCGGCCTTGACCACTTCGTGCGGGTCCTTGACGAAGCGATTGGCCAGCGCCGAAACGTGCACCAGGCCGTCCTGATGCACGCCGATATCGACGAAAGCGCCGAAGTTGGTGACATTGGTCACCACGCCTTCGAGCAGCATGCCGGGTTGCAGATCCTTGAGTTCCTCGATGCCGTCCTTGAATGACGCCGTCTTGAACTCGGGACGCGGGTCGCGGCCGGGTTTTTCCAGTTCCCTGAGGATGTCCTGCACGGTCGGCAGGCCGAAGCGTTCGTCAATGTACTTGCGGGCATCCAGAGCGCGCAGGCTGCTGCTGTCGCCGATGATCTCGCGGACACCACGCTTGATGTCGTCGAGGATGCGCTCGACCACGGGATAGGCCTCCGGGTGCACCGCCGAAGCATCCAGCGGGTTGTCGCCATCGCGTATCCGCAAAAACCCGGCCGCCTGTTCGAAGGCCTTGTCGCCGAGGCGCGGCACCTGCTTCAACGCCGCGCGCGACTTGAAGGCGCCGTGAGTATCGCGATAGCTGACGATGTTGCCGGCCAGTGTGCTGTTGAGCCCCGAGATGCGTTTCAGCAGCGCGGCGCTGGCGGTGTTCACATCGACACCCACCGAGTTCACGCAGTCTTCCACCACCGCATCGAGCGCGCGCGCCAGCCGTGATTGGTTGAGATCGTGCTGATACTGGCCGACACCGATGGCCTTCGGCTCGATCTTCACCAGTTCCGCCAGCGGATCCTGCAGGCGACGAGCGATGGATACCGCGCCGCGCAGGGATACGTCGAGATCGGGAAACTCCTTCGCCGCGAGTTCGGACGCCGAATACACCGAGGCGCCGGCCTCGGAGACCACGATACGGGTCAGCTTGAGTTCGGCATGGCGGCGCATCAGTTCGGCCGCGAGTTTGTCGGTCTCCCGGCTGGCGGTGCCGTTGCCGATGCTGATCAGCCCGGCGCCATGTTTTTGCGCCAACTGGCGCAATGTAGCCAGCGAGCCTTCCCAGTCGCGGCGCGGCTCATGCGGATAGATGGTTGCGGTGTCCACCACCTTGCCGGTGAGATCGACGACGGCCACCTTGACGCCGGTGCGGATGCCGGGATCGAGGCCGATGACGGTGTGCTGCCCGGCCGGTGCGGCCAGCAGCAGATCGTGCAGATTGCGGGCGAAGACACGGATGGCTTCCGCTTCGGCACGTTCGCGCAACTGGTTCATCAGTTCCGATTCCAGGTGCAGGGAAAGCTTCACCATCCATGCCCAGCGCGCGGTTTCCAGCAGCCATTTGTCTGCCGCGCGACCCTGGTCGCGGATCGAAAAATGACCCGAGACCATGGCCGTGCAGGGCGAGGATTCAGGCGGCTCACGCAGTTCCTGCTCGGTTTTCAGGGCCAGGCGCAGGACGTCTTCATTGCGTCCGCGCAGCAGGGCCAGGGCGCGGTGCGAAGGCAGGGTCTTGATGGATTCGCGGAAGTCGAACCAGTCGCGGAATTTGGCGCCGGCCACTTCCTTGCCTTCGACCACGGTCGACACAAGGAGGGCGTAGTCGCCGAGATAGGAGCGCAGTTTGGCCAACAGCGCCGCGTCTTCGCTGAAGCGTTCCATCAGAATCTGGCGCGCGCCTTCAAGCGCAGACTTGATGTCCGCAACGTGTTTTTCGGGCGGATCCAGTTCCGGGTTGAGGTACTTTTCGGCCTCGACTTCGGGTACCCGCAGCGGATCATTGAACAGCGCATCCGCCAGCGGTTCAAGGCCGGCTTCGCGCGCGATCTGCGCCTTGGTGCGGCGCTTTTGCTTGTAGGGCAGGTAAAGATCCTCGAGGCTTTGCTTGGTTTCCGCCGTGGCAATGGTGGCCTGGAGTTCCGGCGTCAGCTTGCCCTGTTCCTCGATCGAAGCAAGGATCACCGTGCGGCGGTCTTCCAGCTCGCGCAGGTAGTTCAGGCGCTCTTCCAGATTGCGCAATTGCGTGTCATCGAGGTTGTCTGTCACCTCTTTGCGATAACGCGAAATGAAGGGCACGGTGGCGCCTTCGTCCAGCAACTGCACAGCAGCGACAACCTGCTGCGGGCGGACGCCGAGTTCTTCGGCAATGCGTTGCGCGATACGCGACTGGGTGGAGGGCTGCATGATTGACGACCGAAGTTGGAGCGCGGGACGCGCACCTTAAAGGCAGGCGCCGGCAAAGGCAAGTCTTGACGGTCATCCGGAACTCGCAATTGATTGCTCACCGTGCGACGCACAATGCCACCAGGCTGTGGTCTTTGGTCAGGCTGGATGCCTCAGTTCGGCCAAATGCGGACCATCGCGCTTACATTTCGTTTATATCGCGGTTACCTGGCGCTACCGAGCATTAGGATGCGGTCAGCGTCGACTTCTGGTTGGCTCCCCGGTCAGGGCTCGAACCAAGATCTATTCATTGGCATAATATGGGCTATGCTCATGATCTAGTGCAACATGTATCTATAACCCCCCGTGTTACTTGGACGGGATGAGTTCGAACGACCCATTGAAAAAGACAAAACTTTCTAAGGCAGTCGCAACGAATACTATTGCGCCCACGCAAAAAGTATCGCAAAATTGCGATGAACTGAACTGGACCTTTAAGGTCTATGTATCAGAAACTGGAAGCCAAGCGTTACAGAAATCTATAGACGCTAAGGATGAAGTCGTTATTCAGTACTTTAAGACACGGATCAGATACCTCGCAAACACACCAAAGCGCGATTGGAAGCAGCCACATGCCAAGAAGCTCAAAGGGGTTCGAGATATCTACGAAATAAGGTTTGCAGCAAGCGGAGTTCAACACCGACCGCTAGGTTTTTTTGGACCCGGTGAAAAAGAATTCACAATCGTGCTATGGGCAACGCACAAACAGGACATCTATGACCCACATAACGCAATCAACACCGCAGATGGAAGACGCAAGCTCGTATCAAACCGAGATGCCGACTGTTTGCCTCTCAAAATCAATGGAGAAAAGTTTCCTTGCGCTGAAAAGCCCTAGAGCAAGGGAGGCGTATGTCGACGCCGAACTCGTAAACGGCCTTGCCCACCAGATTCGAATCATCAGACAAGAACGCGGTTGGACTCAGCGACAATTAGGCGAGAAGCTTGGAACAACTCAGACAACCGTTTCGAGGCTAGAAGATCCTTCTTATGGCCGATACTCGATTCGCTCTTTGTTAGCCTTAGGCAAAGTTTTCGATGTCGCCCTGCACGTCCGTTACCTTCCGTTCTCTAAGTTCATGTCCAATACATGGAATACGAACCCAGAAAACTTTAAGGTACCCACATACGAGGAAGAACTTGCCTCTATACAGTTCTACTCCGAGGATGACCCCAGCTACGTTGCAACTCTCCTACCGAGCCAGACAACCGACATATATGAAGTAAATAATAGGGTACTAAAAGACTATGACACTTGTAATTATACCTTAGTCATAACTCCTGATACCCGCGAATTTGAAGCCGACTTGATACCCGCAGCCATCTGAGAGAAATAACATGCCGATAGAAAAAAAGAAGGACAACCCAGACACAATTAGCCACGAGAACTTCACGCTTGTCGGCCGTTTAAATGCAACCGAGTCATTTGCCGAGGGCACCACTCAGATACTATTTGGTCACCCGATATCGAAGCTATTGCTTCACACGGTGCTCTCCCCAGAAGGCCAAGGTAATACCGAAGTGCGAAAGGCAACCGAGGTCCTAAGTATGCCAACAGTCGCAATGATACAACTTGCACACTTGGTTCTTTCCAAGGCAAAGTCTTTCGAGGCTCGTCTAATGAATGACCTCGATGACACATCTAAAAGGAGGGTGATGGACATGCTAAAAAACTTCACGGCGGCGTCATCTGAGCCGACATCGATAACATCAAAGTCAGCCGCACGTCCCAAACCCAGAGCCAAGCTAAAGGACAATTAGCCCTCTCTTGCGGGCAATACTGGAATTGCGATTTCTAGTCGATCAAGACCGATAGTTTCCAGTTCTTACTTTTGTAAGGAATGGCGAACTAAGTTTTGAAAGATCCGAATGTCAATTAGATCACTTGTAAAGGGTTGGATTGGCGAGGCTGTAGCATCCATTTCACAGCATCTGCATCTCGATAAAAATATTTATATCAGCCTCAATAACGCAACTCTTCAGACATCGAATGGTACAACCCAGATCGACCACATCATCGTCTCAAAATATGGTGTCTTCGTAATCGAGTCAAAAAATATGAATGGCTGGATATTTGGTAGTGCCACAAACCCACAATGGACTCAAAGCATCTACGGCAAGAAGTACAAATTTCAGAATCCGCTACACCAGAACTATCGCCACACTAAGGCGCTTGCGGAGTTTCTGCGAGTGGACGAGGACAAGTTGATCCCCTTTGTGATGTTCTGGGGCGATTGCGAATTCAAAACCGATATGCCTTCCAATGTGCTCGGCACGGGATATACCAGTTACATCAAAAAGCATACAGAGGTTCGCTTTACCGACGATGAAGTTGTGCAGATCGTCGAGGCCATCAAAGCCGGAATGATGCCTAAAGGTATCATCAAGTCGTTGCAGACTCGCAAAGAACACCTGAGTTCTCTCACCGAGCGGCATTCCAGCACAAGCACATGTCCGAAATGTGGAAACCCTCTGGTGAAGCGAACGGCAAAGAAAGGAGCCAATGCGGGCACCGAATTTCTCGGGTGCAGCGGCTATCCGACTTGCCGCTTCATGCGATCCCTTGCATAGTAGTGAATTGGCGTTAAAATTATTAAAACTTTATCTAGCGCCCACCTTCATCACTTGAAGCGCGCTTTAGTGGATCGAGAACGATAGTTTCCAGTTCTCAGCTTTGTTCGAACTGGCGAGCCAACAAAGACTCCGTTGCTGATTGTCCGCTGTTGAGCAAGTCGAATGTCGCCTTAGGGCACACAGGAGTCATCGACGGCTTGAGACTCGAGCCAAACACCAATAAAGTTGTTCCGCGTCGCAGCATGCGCGCCGGATGTCAATCACAGAATCCGGATCGCCGTCTTTACCAGCGAGGAATGCGTAAGGTCGTGCGGGCCAGGTACCGGCCGCTCGCCGTGTCACCAGCGCCGAGTTTTTGGATGCCGTATCGCCATCGCCGACTTTTCAGTTCAGCGTGCGCGCCAGCTGAATTCGGAACTCGCGTACCAGATCGGCCTGCTGCGGATCGCCGCCGAGCAGGGTAAACAAATCCAGCATGGTCTTGCGCGCCGCTTCGTCCTGCCAGCCGCGGTCGCGCCGCACGATCTCCAGCAAGTGCTCCAGTGCCGCGCGGTATTCGTGGGACAGCGCCAGGGTGTTGGCCAGTTGCAGTCGCGCGTCGAGATCGTCGGCGTTGGCCTCGATGCGGGCTTTGAGGGGTGCCGGGTCGGCGTTGCCGCCGGCAGCCACGAGATTGAGGCGGGCCAGCAGCGTGCGTACCCGCTCGGTATCGCGTGCGGTGTGTTCAATCGCGACCAGCAGCGATTTCGCCGCGTCGATGTCCTGCATGTCGATGTGAATCTCGGCCAGATCGAGTTGCACCGTCTCGTTGGCCGGATCGAGTTCCAGGGCATCGGCCAGCAGGGAGCGGGCGACATCCGTATCGCCCTGCGCGCGCGCGGCCTGGGCGGCGACTCGCAGCGGTTCGGCGGGGGAGGGCATCAGACGCTCGATGAAGCTGCGAATCGCCTCCTCGGGCACGGCGCCGGTGATTTCATCGACAATTTCACCATTGACGAAAGCCTTGACGTTGGGAATGCCGCGCACGCCGTAGCGCGCGGCGATTTCCTGGTGCCGGTCCGAGTCGAGCTTGGCGAGAATGAAGCGCCCGCCATACTCCGCAGCCAGTTTTTCCAGTATCGGCTTGAGCATGCGGCAGGGGGCGCACCACTCGGCCCAGAAGTCCACCAGCACGGGTGCGAGTCGCGAAGCGTCAAGGACTTTCTCTTGAAAGTCGCTGACCCCAACATCAATCGAGTAAGCAGTCATGGCTGTCCTGTTGTCTTGAGCGCAATGCGACTAGTGTAGCAAGGCCGGGCTTACACCCGATGCGCTGCCCTGCGCTCGCCAAGGGGCAAGCTTCAGGCCCCGGTCGATGCGGTCGAGCATCAAGTTGCCGCTTGTCCGGAATGTCCGTCAAGCGGCCCAGAGTATAATTCCGCGCCTTGGTTAGCAAACCATTTCCTTACCCGCACCGGTCCATTCTTCATGGCTGAATTCCTTGCCCTGCGTGGTTCTGCCGCGTTGTCGCTGCCCCGTCTCGCACGTCTGAAAGCGTCCATTGACGCAAGCATTGCCGGGCTTGAGCTTGCCGCCGAGCATTGGTATTTCATTGAGCTTGACGGACCCTTGAGCGAGGACGAATCCGCACGGCTCAAGGATCTGCTGGGCGTCCCTGGCGAGCTGCCGGCCCCGCTCAAAGGCGAGTTGTTGCTGGTCACGCCGCGCCTGGGAACGATTTCACCCTGGAGTTCCAAGGCCACCGATATTGCCCGCAATTGCGGCTTTACCGGCGTCAAACGCGTCGAGCGCGGCACGGCGTTTCATATCGTCGGCTCTGTGGCGAATGAGCAAAAGTCGGCGCTGGCGGCACGGCTGCATGACCGCATGACGGAATCCGTGCTGCCCTCCATCGACGCCGCCAAGGCTCTGTTTCACCATGTCGCGCCGCAGCCCCTGGCGACGGTGGATATTCTCGGTGGCGGGCGCGAGGCGCTGGTCAAGGCTAATACCGAGATGGGCTTCGCGCTCTCGGCCGACGAGATCGACTATCTGGTGGAGAACTTCGGCACGCTGGGTCGCAATCCGACCGACGTCGAGCTGATGATGTTCGCCCAGGCCAATTCCGAGCATTGCCGGCACAAGATATTCAACGCGAGCTGGACCGTGGATGGTGAAAATCAGCCGCTGTCGCTGTTCGGCATGATCCGCGAAACGCACAAGGCGCATCCGCAAGGCACGGTCGTGGCCTACTCGGACAATGCCGCGATCATCGAGGGCGCCAGCATTCGGCGCCTGTATCCGCGCGAGGATGGCCGCTACGACTACAGCGAGCAGTTGACCCACATCCTGGCCAAGGTCGAGACGCACAACCATCCGACCGCGATTTCGCCCTTTCCCGGCGCGGCGACCGGTTCCGGTGGCGAAATACGTGATGAAGGTGCGACCGGGCGCGGCTCCAAGCCGAAGGCCGGCCTGTGCGGCTTCAGCGTCTCCGATCTGCGCATTCCCGGCTTTCCGCAAGCCTGGGAATCGGCTTACGGCAAGCCGGAGCGCATCGCCTCGGCGCTCGACATCATGATCGAAGGTCCGATCGGCGCGGCGGCCTTCAACAACGAGTTCGGCCGACCGAATCTGGCGGGCTATTTCCGCAGCTTCGAGCAGGAATTTGGCG
>JAIPCT010000002.1 GCA_021738065.1 Burkholderiaceae bacterium | reverse complement strand
TGCCTTGCGCCGTGTCGCCGTGCCCGCCGTGGTCATCAGCCTTTAACGGGTTTCACCCGGCTTGCGGCCAGTTTCGCCCGCGCCCGTGCTTCATCGGTGGTGTCGGCGTTGGCCACGGCGACGCCCATGCGGCGCTTGACGAAGCTTTCGGGCTTGCCGAACAGGCGCAGGTCGGACTCGGCAACCTGCAAGGCGTGGGCGACGCCCTCGAACGCGATGCCGCTTTGATCCATGCCGCCGTAGATCACCGCCGATGCGCCCGGGCGGCGCAGCGCGGTGTCGACCGGCAAGCCGAGGATGGCGCGGGCGTGCAATTCAAATTCGGAAAGGCGTTGCGTGGCGAGCGTTACCAGCCCGGTATCGTGAGGGCGCGGGCTGACTTCGGAGAACCATACGTCATCTCCCTTGACGAACAGCTCGACGCCAAAGATGCCGCGGCCGCCGAGATTGCCGGTGATTGCCCGGGCGACCTCGCGCGATTTTTGCAGGGCGCCGGCGCTCATTGCCATCGGCTGCCAGGATTCGACATAGTCGCCGTTGACCTGCACGTGGCCGATCGGATCGCAAAAGTGGGTCTCGACTTCACCGGACACGCCGACGGCGCGCACGGTCAGCAGGGTGATCTCGTAGTCGAAGTCGATGAAGCCCTCGACGATGACGCGCCCCGCACCGACCCGTCCGCCGGCCTGGGCATAGTCCCAGGCAGCGGCCACGTCAGCCGGTGTTTTCAGCAGTGACTGACCCTTGCCCGAGGAGGACATCACCGGCTTCACCACGCAGGGGTACGCGATGGCTTTGCCGTCGACGCCGTCGATCGCCGCTTGCAGTTCCGCCAGCGAGTCGGCAAAGCGGTAGGGCGAAGTCGGCAGGCCCAGTTCCTCCGCCGCCAGGCGGCGTATCCCTTCCCGATTCATGGTCAATTGCGCGGTACGCGCCGTGGGAATGATTTCCGGGAAATGTCCGCCGACGCCGTCGCGCTCGATCTCGACCAGCATGGCCGTGGCGATGGCTTCGATCTCGGGCACCACCAGCTGCGGTTTTTCTTTCTCAATCAGTGCGCGCAGGGCCGCGCCATCGGTCATGGCGACGACATGGCTGCGATGCGCCACCTGCATGCCCGGCGCGTCGGCATAGCGGTCGACGCCAATCACTTCGCAACCCAGGCGTTGCAATGCGATAATGACTTCCTTGCCCAGTTCGCCGCAGCCCAAAAGCATGACGCGCGTGGCGGACTTTGACAACGGAGTGCCGATTCGATTCATGATGCTCATCAGGTGCTCCCGATTCAGAGTAGTTCCAGTGAAGGCTGGCGCCGGATTCTCGACGTCAAGCCTAACGGTCATAACAAAATGTTCGCCGGATTGTAGGACGATCAGCCCCAATGAACCAGCCGCATGAGTACAGTTTTGACCCGCGCAGTCTTCGCGACGCGCTGGGTACGTTCGCCACCGGCGTGACGGTTGTCACCGCCCGCGGGCCGGGCGGCCAGCCGGTGGGCGTCACCGTCAACTCCTTTGCCGCGGTCTCGCTCGAGCCGCCACTGGTGTTGTGGAGTCTCGGCATGCAGTCGCCCTCGCGGACGGTGTTCGAGACCTGCAGTCACTACGTGGTGAATGTGCTCGCAGCCGACCAGGTCGAGCTCTCGCAACGTTTTTCCCAGTCGCAAAGCGACCGGTTCGGCGGCATAGCCCTGAAAGTCGGCGCTGGTGGCACGCCGATTCTGCCGGGCTGCTGCGCCTGGTTCGAGTGCCGCAACGAGTTCCGCTATCCGGGTGGCGACCACGTCATTCTCGTCGGTCATGTCGAGAACCTGCATCGCGAAGACAAGCCGCCCCTGATTTTTCACGGCGGCAACTATCGGTTTTTGCCCTGACGCCGGCCGGCGCGGCGCAAGCAAACCATGACCACGTCCGGCGCGCAGGATGCGCCTTCCGGTTCCCGCAAAGGCTGGATCGCGGTTGTCGCGGCCATCTGCATCTGGAGCGGTTTCATTCTGGTCACCCGGGCCGGCGGCAAGGGCGTGCTCACCGGTTGGGACGTGACCGCACTGCGCTTCGGCGTCGGCGCCCTGCTTGCTTTGTTCTTTTTGCGGCGGGTGAGCCTGCCGCCCTTGAAAGTGATCGCGCTGTTTTCGCTGTTTGGCGGCATCGGCTATGCCGTCGCCGTGTATTCGGCCTTTCGCATGGCGCCCGCAGCCCACGCGGCGGTGTTGTTGCCGGGCGCCTTGCCCTTCGAGACAGCGTTGATCGCCTGGTTGTGGCTCAAGCAGGCACCCTCGCGGCGCCAGCGCATTGCCTTGGGGATGGTTTTCGCGGGCATCGTGCTCACCGCAGCCGATACGTTTTCGGGTAGTGCCCGGATTACCGGGATGCAGGTGGCCGGCGACCTGCTGTTTCTTTGCGGGTCAAGCTCGTGGGCCGTGTTTACCCTGCTCTTGCGCCGCTATCCCATGCAGCCATTGGCGGCAACCGTCGCCACCACACTCGGCAGTGCGCTGGCCTATCTGCCGGTCTGGTATTTGTTTTTACCCAGCACCCTGAGCCAGGCGCCGCTCGCCGAGATTCTGCTCCAGGCCGTGTATCAGGGCGTGCTGGTGGTGTTTGTCGCCATGTTGCTGTACACCTTTGCGGTGCGCCAACTCGGGCCGCAGACAGTAGCCTTGATGATGGCGGTAGTGCCCGGTCTTTCCGCACTGGCGGCCGTACCGATACTCGGCGAGCCGTTATCGCTGCTGACTCTGGCCGGGCTGGGCGCCGTTACCGCAGGCGCGGTGATGGGCGCGCGACAGGCACCGAAGCTGGGCTAAATGATGGCCGGGACGGCTGCTTGCCGCCCGCTGCCCATGACTCAGTGGAAGGGATGCGCCCTGGGATTCCAGTTGATATAGCTGCGCGCCAGGCGGCGGAGACGCACCGGCAGGTCGTTCGTCAGCCATTGGCCGATTGCGTGGAGACGCGCCGGAACGCTTGCCAGAATGCGCTGCAATTCCTGGTCGCGCTGTTTTTTGGCGTCTTGTATGGTTGCTGATATGTCGAGGTAGTCCATGATGATTTCTTTCTTTATGCTGCGGTGCAACACCGCCTACCTGAACTTTAATTACTTATTGAATCGGGTACAATCACCATTAATGGAACAACATTGATGAATATTATTCAATAATAATCCAATGGATCGATCTGCAGAGATGACGGCTTTTGTTCGTGCCGTGGAAACCGGAGGCTTCTCTTCCGCGGCGCGGGACATCGGTTTGACGCCCTCGGCGCTATCGAAACTGGTAACCCGGCTTGAGGACAGGCTCGGGGCTCGGCTATTGCACCGCACAACGCGGCGCCTGCAACTGACCGCTGAAGGCGAGGCCTTCTATGCCCGGGCCCGGCCCATCCTGACCGCCATGGATGAAGCCGAGGCGGAGGTCGCGCAAGCCGGTGCCAGCCCGCGCGGCATGTTGCGCCTGCACTGTGGATCAACCTTCGGCATGCATCAGCTGGCTCCCGCCATACCGCGTTTTCAGCAGCGCTATCCAGAGGTCGAGATGGATATCACCATCAGCGATCAAGCGCCGGGAGCCACGGACGAAGGCATCGACCTTGCGATTCGCATTGGCCCGCTCGACGAGTCGTCGATGGTGGCGCGTCGCATCTGCAATCTGGAACGGGTGATCTGCGCCTCGCCGGGCTACCTGGAGCGTCGCGGCACACCGATCACCCCGGATGACCTGCAACGCCACAACTGCCTGTGGATCACCAGTCAGCCCGCCCTGCGCCGCTGGCCCTTCGATACCGACGACGGTATCCGGGTGGTGCATGTCGGCGGCAATGTTTCCGCCAACAATGCCGAAACCGTAATGCAACTGGCTGTGGCCGGGGTCGGCATCACGCGTCTGGCCGACGTCGTGGTCGGTGATGCTATTCGCAGCGGCAAACTGGTTCCCATTCTTGCCGACTGGCATCACGTCGAGCCGGTACCCTTGTTCGCTGTCTATCCGAGCGGTCGCAACCTGTCGCCCAAGGTGCGAGCGATGGTGGATTTTCTGGTCGAGGAATTCGGAGCGGCTCCCTGGCGGCAGAACCGAAGCTGAGGCGCTGACGCTGCGCTAGTTGCCGGGTGCCAAAGGCGGGGTCGACAAATTGACGGCGGAATCGACAAAGTGGAACAACAGCGTCGGCGGCCGCCAGCCCGAGGCCGGGCGCAAAACCTTCTTCACCGAATCGTTCAGTTGCACCTCGACCCGATAGGTATCGGGAAAGGTTCTGTCCCAGCGCGGCAGAATCTGGCGGATGTATTCCAACTGGTGATCCTGCCTGACGATGATTCCCATGGATTCGAGCAGGCTGAGCTTGGGCCAGTGCTCGCCGCCGGGGCGGCCATAGCTGACGATACTCATGAAGCGGGAAAAATCGGCGTAAAACGGATCTGCGGGATCGACCAGCTTCCCGTTCGAGTAGATCGCATCCATGAGATAGGTCACTCGCAGATTGCGTGCCGGCTTTTTCGACCATTGATAGAGTAAGTCGTGCAGCGTCGCCGACATGCAGATTTCGAGATGCCCGCCAACAATGTAGACATGCGTCGGCGCCACATCAAAGCTGATTTCCCCTCCCTGTGAATACACCCAATAATCCGGATTGCAGTCCTCCACGAAATAGAAGCGCTCGGGCGAGTCGTCCTGCAGGTAGATGACGGGTATTTTCCTGTCCTTGGCGAAACTCACCGCTTCATCAAGCCCCCTTTTGGTGGCCAGGCGAGCGTCGTAAGCCGAGGACTCATGGACCACGATCATCACCGAGTCGCCCTGGAGTTTTATCCGGGCAGGATCCGTAAACGCATGCGGCGGGCAGACCGCCCAACTCAGGCTCGAGTACAGAAGAACAAGAAGGAATGCGAGCGCTTGCATGGCATGGGTCCAAAGTGGCATCGAGGCGAACGCAGGGCGTGTCCACGACAGCGCGATTATATGCAATTTGCGAATCGCCGAGCCTGGAGGCTTGCGAACTGCGGCGTATCTTCGGGTATCGGCCTGCCTGGCGCGTTGTGGTCGCGGCATGGATGTACCATGCCTCATTCCCAGCCGCGCTTCACCTTTTTTTGGCCGGGCGGTACCAGCGACGATTGACCCACGAGTGGACGCAAAGCCATGGCAACTCTGACACTTCATCCCGGCAAGGAAAAGTCCGTGCTGCGCCGTCATCCATGGCTATTTTCCGGCGCAGTGGCGCAAATCGAGGGTCGGGTAAGGCCCGGCGATACGGTCGATGTCGTTTCTCACCAGGGGCGGCGATTGGCGCGCGCGGCATGGAGCCCCGATTCGCAGATTCGTGCCCGGGTCTGGAGTTTCGATCCCGAAGAAACCATCGATCACGCCTTCTTCAAGCGTCGTGTCGCGGCTGCCGTCGCGCGCCGTGCCGCCCTGCCGGAGCTGGCCAAGCAGCAGGGCTTGCGCCTGATTCACGCCGAGTCCGATGGCTTGCCGGGTGTCATCGCCGATCGCTATGGCGATACCGTGGTGGTGCAGCTGAGCACGGTGGGGGCGGACAAGTGGCGCGCCGCCATCGCCGATTCTTTGCACAAGGCTACCGGTTGCCGGTGCATTTACGAACGTTCCGATCTCGAGGTGCGCAAACTCGAAGGTCTCGAGCCAGTCACCGGCTGGCTGCTCGGCGCGGCGGCGGAGGATGGCCTGGTGATCGAGGAAAACGGCGTGAGGATGGCGGTGGACATTCTCGCCGGTCACAAAACCGGCTTCTATCTCGATCAGCGCGAGAATCGTCGTCGCGTGGGTGAACTGGCTGCGGGCCGTCGCGTGCTCAACTGCTTTTGCTACACGGCCGGGTTTTCGCTGCAGGCGCTGGCCGGTGGCGCGCGCGAGGTGGTGTCGATGGACAGTTCCGGCCCCGCGCTGGCCATCGCGCAAGGCAATCTGGCACTCAATCCGCAACTCGACCCGTCGCGCGCGGTCTGGCTTGAGGCCGACGTGTTTGCCGAGCTGCGCAAATTGCGTGGCAGCGGCGAACGCTACGACCTGATTATTCTCGATCCGCCAAAGTTCGCCCACACCGCGGCACATGCCGAGCGTGCGGCACGGGCGTACAAGGACATCAATTTGTGTGCTTTGCAGATCCTGGCGCCGGGTGGACTGTTGATGACCTACTCGTGTTCCGGTGGTGTCAGTACCGAGCTGTTTCAGAAGGTTGTTGCCGGCGCCGCGCTTGACGCCGGCCGTTCAGCGCGCATCGTGCAGCGTTTGCAGGGCGCTGCCGACCATCCGGTCGATCTGGCCTTTCCGGAGCGACTACCTGAAAGGCCTGCTGCTGCAGCTGGATTGATCGTGCGTGTCGGGCACGGCGGAGCGGTGCTTGGTGCTTGCCGCACCGCAGACTACTTTGCAGATCAGACTCTTCCGCCAATGCAATGCCCCTTGGCAAGCACCGCTTTGGCTTTCCCGATGGATCGGCGAGCGGTGTCGGTGATCGTCTTTCGCGGAATTGCAAGGCGACGCGGGGTGCAATCGTCAAAGGCCGCAATGGCGCGCAATTTGGGGGCATGCCGGGTGTATTCCCGGCTCGATGCGGCGAGTTATACTCCCTCATCCCAACTTCGATACAACAAAGCTGAAGATCAGTGGAAGACGACGACGATCTGATGTCCCTAGATTTCACGGTGCCCGGAGCATTCAATGCGCCGGCAGAAGAGCCTGCTGCGCCCGAAGTTCCCACCACCGAGCCACCGCCGAGCGTGGCATTGCCGCCGGCGCTGGAAGAGGCTGCGACGATGTACGCCGCCGGACAGGATCTCGATGCCATGCGTCGACTGGAGGCCGCGATCAAGAACGGGGAAGATCTCGGCGACTCGGCCGTGCGTGCCTGGGGCTGCCTGTTCGAACTGCTGCAGGTGCTTGGCCGCCGCCCGGCCTTTGATGCGCTTGCCTTGACGTTTGCGCGGCGCTTCGAGAAATCGCCTCCCGCCTGGAGCGCGGTCACCGAGGGACCGCACACGGTCGGCGAAAGCGACGGGGGGCGAGCGCATGTTTCCCTGAGCGGTGCCCTGAATGCCGGTATCGGCGAAGTCCTGAAGCAGACCATGAAACTGGCGGCCAACAGCGCCGTGATACGCATGGACGTGGCAAAGCTGGTGGAGGCCGACAACAACGGTGCGACGTTGCTGATGCGCGCGATGGCCGCGCTGAAGCGAGCCAAGAAGGAAATCGTTTTCGGCAGCCCCGAGCAATTGGCGCAGATTCTGGCCGACAAGCTGGTGATGGGCGAGCGCAGTAACGAAGCAATGTGGCTGCTGTTGCTTGAGTTGTACCAGCAGGCTTACAAACAGGAGGCATTCGAAGAGGCCGCCGTGAATTATGCGGTGACGTTCGAGGTTTCGCCGCCTTCCTGGGAAGCCCTTTCACCGCGCCCGTCCTCGGCCCAGGATGCTTCCACGCCGGCACCCAAGGCGGATGTGTTCGCGCTGCGCGGGCAGATGCTGGGCGCCACGGACGCAGAATTCGCACCGCTTGAAACGGCGGCAGGTAAAACCGACGAGGCAGACATCGATGCACATTATCTGGTGCGCATCGATGCCGGCAGCGCCGCGCAATTGCTTGAAGTGCTGACACGTCTGCACGCCGCCGGGAAGAAACTGCGGATCGTCGGTTTGAGTACGCTGGTCGCGGCCTATCTTGAAACACTGGGTTTCAAGGAAGTCGCGGAGCTGCGCGCCCGCGCCATTTAGAGCCTGCCAAAGGCTCTTGGTTAGTTCAGCAAGGAATTCCATGGAGCAATATCACGGCACCACCATTCTGTCCGTGCGGCGCGGCGACAACGTTGCGCTCGGCGGCGATGGTCAGGTCACCTTGGGCAATATCGTGGTCAAGGCCACGGCGCGCAAGATACGGCGCCTGTACAACGAGCAGATTCTGGCCGGATTCGCCGGCGGAACCGCCGATGCGTTTACGCTATTCGAGCGCTTCGAGGCCAAGCTTGAGCAGTATCAGGGCAACCTGCTGCGTTCGGCCGTCGAGTTGGCCAAGGACTGGCGCACCGATCGCATGTTGCGCCGGCTGGAAGCCATGCTCTCCGTCGCCGACCGCGAGCACTCGCTGATCATCACCGGCAATGGTGATGTGCTGGAGCCGGAGTATGGTCTGGTCGCCATCGGCAGTGGTGGCGCCTACGCGCAGTCCGCCGCGCGCGCGCTGCTGGAGAACACGGAGATGACTCCGGCGCAGATCGTCAAGAAGTCCCTGGAAATCGCCGGCGATCTTTGCATTTATACCAATCAGAACCATTTAATCGAAACCCTGGATTGACAGGAATACGTGCGGTAGCGCCGGGCCAGACCGGCCAGCAGTCGCCGTGTTAGACGTGTCGCCGTGGTGAAAGGCTTTTGCAATGTCTTCCATGACCCCCGCCGAAATTGTTTCCGAACTCGACAAGAATATTGTCGGCCAGTCGCGCGCCAAGCGTGCCGTGGCAATCGCGCTGCGCAACCGCTGGCGTCGCATCCAGGTCGCCGAGCCGCTGCGCACCGAAATCACGCCAAAGAACATACTGATGATCGGGCCGACCGGAGTCGGCAAGACTGAAATTGCGCGACGCCTGGCGCGGCTCGCCCATGCGCCCTTCATCAAGATTGAGGCGACAAAGTTTACGGAAGTCGGCTACGTTGGCCGTGATGTCGACACCATCATTCGCGATCTGGTGGAGACGGCGATCAAGGATGCCCGCGAGGATGCCATGCGCATCGTACGCGGCCGTGCCATGGATGCCGCCGAGGATCGGGTGCTGGATGTACTCCTGCCGCCGGCAAGAACCGGCACCGGCGAAGCCGTCAGCGAGGACACCGGTACGCGGCAGAAATTCCGCAAAAAGCTGCGTGAAGGCGGCCTCGACGACAAGGAAATCGAGATCGAGGTGGCGGCATCCCAGGCCAGCATGGAAATATTTGCCCCGCCGGGTATGGAAGATCTGACGCAACAGATTCAGGGCATGTTCCAGAATCTCGGCGGTGGCAAGAAGCACGTGCGCAAGATGAATATCCAGGATGCGCTGAAGTCGCTGGCCGATGAAGAAGCGGCACGACTGATCAACGACGAGGAGGTCAAGGCCGACGCCTTGAAGAATGTCGAACAGAACGGCATTGTGTTTCTCGACGAAATCGACAAGATTGCTTCGCGTTCCGAGGGGCATGGCGCCGAAGTTTCGCGTCAGGGCGTGCAGCGCGACTTGCTGCCGCTGGTCGAAGGCACGACCGTCTCGACCAAATACGGCATGATCAAGACCGACCACATCCTGTTCATTGCCAGCGGTGCGTTTCACGTAGCCAAGCCCTCCGACCTGATTCCAGAATTGCAGGGCCGTTTCCCGATTCGAGTCGAGCTCGATTCGCTTTCGGTCGACGACTTCCAGCGCATCCTGACGCAGACCGACGCTTGTCTGACACGCCAGTATCAGGCGCTGCTGGCCACCGAAGACGTCAGCCTGGAGTTTGGCGATGACGGCGTCAAGCGCCTGGCCGAGATTGCTTTCCAGGTTAACGAAAAAACCGAGAACATCGGCGCCCGCCGACTCTATACCGTGATGGAAAAGCTGCTCGAGGAGATTTCATTCGAGGCCGGCAAGCGTAACGGTGAGCGACTGCTCATCGACGGCGCGTATGTCGATGCCAAGCTCGGTGAACTGGCGAAGAACGAAGACCTTTCGCGCTTCGTCTTGTGATGCCCGGCAGCAGCGATCCGCTGCTGCGGATAATCTCCATCGTTTTCCCGATTTTCGCCGTGATGGCGATCGGCTGGGTCTATGCTCGCTACCGCCGCGACCGTGGCGGCATAGATATGGCCTTCGCCAACGAGCTCAACATGGATGTGTTCGTTCCGGCACTGGTGATTTCGGCAATGGCGACCAAGAGCTTCGATCCGGTGAATTACCGGTGGCTGGCTCTGGGTGCGCTGCTCGTCATGCTCGGCAGCGGCCTGTTGGCTTGGTGGCTGTCGATATTGCTGCGCGAACAGGCCAAGACTTTCGTGCCGCCGGTGATGTTCGTCAATGCCGGCAACATGGGGTTGCCGCTGATGGTACTGGCCTTCGGCGAGGACGCACTGCCGGCGGCGGTGGTACTGTTTTTCGTCGAGAACACCCTGCATTACACCCTGGGCACATGGCTGCTCGATCATCGGGCGCGATGGTGGAACCTGTGGCGCAACCCGGTAATAGTGGCATCCCTCGTTGGCATAGGGCTGAGTTTGACGAAAATCGAGTTGTGGCAACCGCTCTACCTCGCCATCAAGATGCTCGGTGAAGTGGCCGTTCCCCTGCTGCTGTTCTCCCTCGGTGTGCGCCTCGCGGTATCCTCCCTCTCCGATTTCCGCATCGGCATGATTGGTGCGATTGCCTCGCCGGCATTGGGCATGGCCCTGGCTGCGCTGTGCATTCCGCTGCTTGATCTGAGCGGGCGCGATGCAGCCATGCTGATGGTTTTCGGCGCGCTGCCGCCGGCAGTGCTGAACTTCGTGTTCGCCGAACGTTACCGACAGGAGCCCGCCAAGGTGGCCTCCATGGTCATGCTCGGCAACCTCGGTGCGCTGGTATCTATTCCGATCGTGTTGGCGCTTACTCTCCAATAAACCCTCTGTCTGTAGGCGTCGCAGCAAACAGTCATTTGCAGATACAGAGCGGTCGAAAGAAAAATTTGATTCACCTATTGACAGTGAAAACGTTAATGCATACATTAACGAGCACGCAGTTTGGGAGAGATCTTGGTGGGCTCGATGGCTTGCTTGGCGCCACAAATTTCATTGTCTTCATTGCGATTCGCCGGCAGTGGGCTGAAGCGCCCGGAATGTGTGCTCATAACGGCGCGCGGCGCCATGTACACCGCGGACTGGCGTGGTGGTGTGGCGCAAACAATGCCCGATGGCAGCCAGACGCTCTTCGCCGCAAGCTTGCCCAACGGGCGGCCACTCAAACCCAACGGCATCGCTTTGCGCCCGGATGGCAGTTTTCTGCTGGCCGATCTGGGCGATACACAAGGCGGGCTTTTCCATTTGCAGCGCAACGGTACTGTCGTGCCATTTCTCGAAGAGATCGACGGTGTTCCAGTGCCGCCGTCCAACTATGTCGTTGAGGACGGCAAGCGCACCTGGCTGACGGTCAGTACTCGCCATCAGCCACGTGCACTGGCCTATCGTAGTGATATCGCAGACGGCTTCATTGCCGTCATCGACGCACACGGTGCCCGTATCGTCGCCGACGGCCTGTGCTACACCAACGAGGCCGTTCCCAGTCCGGACGGGCAATGGCTCTACGTCAATGAAACCTTCGCCCGTCGCCTGACACGTTTTCGCATTGCCGACGATGGCTCGCTGTCAGGCAGGGAGACCGTCACCACCTTCGGCCATGGCACCTATCCTGACGGTTTGACTTTTGATGCGGAGGGCGGCATCTGGATTACCTCAATCGTCTCCAACCGGGTAATCCGCGTCATGCCCGACGGTAGCCAGGTTCTGATGCTGGAGGATTGCGACCTGGAGCATGTGGACTGGGTCGAACAAGCCTTTCAGGCGGGTGAAATGGGCCGGCCTCATCTGGACAAGGCCAGCGGCCGGATTCTGAAGAACATCTCAAGCCTGGCCTTCGGTGGCCCCGGTTTGCGCACTGCATACTTGGGTTGCCTGCTCGACGACCGCCTGGCGTACTTTGATGCACCCGTGGCTGGCCACCCTCCCTTTCACTGGAAATTCTGACACAACATGGTCAGCGCAAGACGTTAAGGATACCGACCATCATGACCAAGCATCAGTTCAAAATTGCAGTACTTCCGGGTGACGGTATCGGCTCGGAGATCATGAACGTCTGTATTGAAGTGTTACAGCGTCTGCTGGAAGATCAGCCCCGCTTCGGCTTGAGCTTTGTGCATGGTGCCGGGGGCGCACAGCACTATGCCGATACCGGCATCGCACTGCCCGACAGCACCATGCGCAGTTGCGAAGATGCCGACGCTATCCTGTTCGGCTCCATGGGCTTGCCGCATATCCGCTATCCCGACGGCACCGAAGTGAATCCGCAACTCGGACTGCGCAAGGATTTCGACCTCTTCGCCGGCGTCCGTCCGATCCGGGCGATTCCAGGCGTGCCCTCGGTGCTGGCTGATCCGCGCGCGGCGCAAATCGACTTCGTGCTGATTCGCGAACAATCCGAAGGCCTGTTCTATGGTCGCCTCTATCCCGAACACCAGCCGCCGGCCAACGACAACGAGGCCTTCGACCTGGGCCGAATCACGCGCGCCGGTTCCGAGCGCTTGTTCGATTTCGCCTTCAGCCTGGCCCGCCAGCGCCGCGCGGCGAATCCGGCCAAGGGTCGTGTTACCTGCGTGGACAAGGCCAACGTACTCAACAGCATGGCCTTCTTCCACAAGATCTACTGGGAGCGCGCCAAGCTGAATCCGGATATCGCAGCCGACCATTGCTATGTGGATGCCATGGCGCTCAATCTGGTCAAGCGCCCCTGGGAATACGATGTCATTCCGACCGAAAACCAGTTCGGCGACATTCTTTCCGACCTTGCCGCCGGCCTGATCGGTGGTCTGGGCATGTCGCCCTCGGGCGACATCGGCGACAAACACGGTCTGTTCCAGCCCAGCCACGGCACGGCGCCCGACATTGCCGGCCAGGGCAAGGCGAATCCGACGGCCATGATTCTTTCGGCGGCGATGATGCTGGAATGGCTGGGCCAGAAGCACGGCATGCCGGAAGCGACGCAGGAAGGCGCGCGATTGACGCGGGCCGTCGACGCGGCCTTTGCCGGCGGCCGGCTGCATTCCTGCGAACAGGGCGGCCAGGACGGCTCGCGCGCCATCGCCGACGCCATCATCGGCGCCCTGGCCAAAAAGTCGGCGCTGGCGTGACGGCGATGGAAAAGAAACTCAAGGTCGCGGCGGTCGGCGCCGGCTACTTCAGCCAGTTCCAGTACCAAGGCTGGCGCAACATCGCGGCGGTCGACACCGTGGCACTGACCAACCGCGACGTCGCCAAGGGCCAGGCACTGGCGGCGCGCTACGGCGTGCCGAAGGTCTATGGCCATGTCGGGGAAATGCTCGATGCAGAGCAGCCCGATTTACTCGACATCATTACCACGCCGGCCACCTATCGCGAATACATAATGCTGGCGGCGGATCGCGGCATCAACGTGATCTGCCAGAAGCCCTTCGGCCGCAGCTACGCCGAGGCCGTGGAACTGACCGGGATCGCCGAGAAGGCCGGCATCAAGCTGGCGGTGCATGAAAACTTCCGCTGGCAGCCGTGGTACCGCGAAGCCAGGCGGATGATCGACGCCGGTCAACTGGGCGTCCTGCACAGCGCGGCCTTCCGCCTGCGTCCCGGCGACGGTCAGGGCCCGCAGGCCTATCTCGACCGCCAGCCCTATTTCCAGCAGATGCCGCGCCTGCTGGTGTATGAAACCGCCATCCACTGGATCGACACCTTCCGCTTCCTCATGGGCGAAGTCAGCGCTGTCTATGCGCGGCTGCGCAGGATCAATCCGGTGATTGCCGGCGAGGACGCCGGCTACATCGTTTTCGATTACGAATCCGGCGCGACCGGCCTGTTCGACGGCAACCGACTCAACGATCACGTCGCCAGCAATCCGCGCCGCACCATGGGCGAGATGTGGCTGGAAGGCAGTGGTGGCGTGCTGCGTCTCGATGGCGAGGCACGCCTGTGGTGGAAACCGCATCACGGCGACGAGACCGAGCACGTTTATGACCGAGGCCAGACCGACAGCTTCGGCGGCGGCGCTTGCGAATGGATGCAGCGCCACGTGGTTGAACATTTGCTACAAGGCGCGCCGCTGGAAAACACGGCGCGCGAATACCTTGCCAATCTGAAAATTCAGGAAGCGGTGTATCGCTCCCACCAGGAAGGCAGAAGGATCGAACTGGCCGGCTTTGATCCCGAGGAACGCCCCGTGCTGCAAACTTTCGACGGCCGTACTGACTCAACCCAGGAGGAATAAATCATGAAACGCAGAACATTCGTAGCACGTAGTTTGATAGCTGCAAGTCTTGCTGTTGCCTTTGCGCTGCCGCTGTCTGCCGGGGCAGCCACGGCCCTCAAGTTCAGCCATACCGACCAGCCCGGCGGAGCGCGCGACAAGGCGGCCCACATGTTCGCCGAGAAAGTCGGGAGCTATACCCAGGGCCGTTACGAGGTCAAGGTCTACCCGGCGGGCCAGCTCGCCAACGATCCGAAGGCGATCGAGCAGTTGCAGCTCGGCGGCATCGACTTTACCGTTTCCAGCACCGGCTCCTACGCCACGCACCTGGCAACGCTCAATCTGACCATGCTGCCCTTCATCGTCGAAAACTATGATCAGGGGTGGAAGTTCTACGACGAATCGAAGTGGCTCCATGCGCAGTTCGCCAAAGCCCCCGAAAAAGGCTTCCGCTTCCTGGCGACCTGGGAAGCGGGCTTTCGCAACATGACCACCAAGGATCCGCTGAACACGCCGGCTGATGCCAAGGGCAAGAAGCTGCGTTCCTTCCCGAATGAAATGATGCGCTGGACGCTGGAATCGATGGGCTTCTCGTTGCAGATCATGCCGCTGCCCGAGGTGTATCTGGCGATTCAGCAGGGTGCCGTGGCGGGACAGGAGAACCCGGTCGATACGATCTTTTCCAACAAGTTCTATGAAGTGGCGCCCAACGTGACCATGACGAACCACGTCTACAGCCCCATTCCCCTGACCATTTCGGAAAAGACCTGGCAGAAACTGACGCCGGCCGATCAGGCCGCCGTGACCAAGGCCGCCAAGGAGGCGGGCGAGTGGAGCCGCAATGAGATCCGCAGCAACGACGAGCGCCAGTTGAAGGACATGGCGAGCAAGGGCGCCAAGATCAATCGTCCGGCCATCGGCCCGTGGCGCGACTCGGTCAAGGAAGCGTACGCCAAGGCCAGGGAGAAGTACGGCGCCGATGTCGATGGCATTCTTGCCCACGCCGAAGCCGTGCGCAAGGCCGTCAAGTGATCTCTCCGGGCCTGCATCAGCATGCGCATGCCGATGATCTGGTAAAGGCCCCGCCGGGGCGCCGGGGGCTGCTGCCCCCGGCGCCTCCGGCGCCCGCTTTCCTGCGCGTGATCGGCGATGCCGTGGACTGGGCCATCGTCGGCATCGGTGCGGTGATGATCGTGCTGGTCTTCATCAATGTCGTCTTGCACCTGTTCGGCAAGGACATGGCGGCGACCACCGAGATGTGCGAACTGCTGATGGTGTGGGTGACCTTTCTCGGTGGCGCGGCGGCCACCCGGCGCGGCGCGCACATGGCGATCACCGAACTCATCGACAAGCTGAACGTCAGTTCGCGTCGCATGGTCGATCTGGCGATCGCGGCGGTTTCCGCCGTCGTCCTGGGCCAGCTGGTCTGGTACGGCTGGCTGCTGGTCGAGGCCGGGTGGACCAACCGGCTCACGGTACTCGACATCCCTATGTCGTTTCAATACCTGTCGCTGCCCGTGGCTTCCTTGGTCACCTTGCTTTTCATACTCTGGGATGGCTTGCAGATCGCGCGCGGCAGATCGCGTGAAGAGCGCTTCGGCGTCAACTGAAAGACCACGACATGTTCGCCTTTTCGCTCTTTGCCGTATTTTTCCTGATCGCCCTGGGTGGCCTGCCGTTGGTGTACGCCCTGTTGGCAACCACCGTCGGCTTCATTCTGGTCGCCGACCTCGGCCACCCGCTGGAAACGATTTTTCTTTCCTACATCGGCGGCGTCGAGCCATTCATCCTGATCGCGGTGCCGCTATTCATCTTTGCCGGTGAACTGCTTTCCGAAGGCGGCGTCGGCCGTCGCATCGTCGATTTCGCCCATGCGCTGCTCGGCTTCATGCCCGGCGGGCTGGGTGTGGTAACCGTCGCCTCCTGCCTGATGTTCGGCGGCGTCTCGGGTTCGGCAATCGCCGATACCGCCGCCATCGGCTCGCTGGTGATACCGGCCATGGTGCAGCGGGGCTACTCGCGCGGCTTCGCGGCGGCGCTTCTGGCAGTGGCCGGAACCCTGGCCTTGCTGATGCCGCTGTCGATTCCCTTCCTCGTCTATGCCTTCATCTCCGGCGTGTCGATGCGCCAACTGTCGATGTCGGGCGTCATTCCGGCGATGGTCATGGCCGTGGCGCTGGTGGTGGTCTGCATGTGGTACGGACGCAAGACCGGTTGCGACAACGGCTCAGATCGTTCCAACTGGCGCCAGATCTGGCAGGCGACGGTGGCGGCCGGCCCGGCGCTGCTGATGCCGATCATCATCATCGGCGGAATCTGGTCGGGCTTGTTTACGCCGACCGAGGCGGCGGCGATCGCGGTCGTGTATGGCCTCTGCATCTCGATCTTTCTATACCGCGACATAGGCTGGCGCGATTTGCCGCGCCTGCTGCTCCGGGCATTTTCCACCAGCGCCACGGTGATGCTCGTGATCGGCGCCACGGGTGCCCTGGCCTGGCTGATCACGGCCGAGCAGGTGGCGGCGCAACTCGCGGCCTGGGTCAGCGTGGTCGCCACCGAGCCCTGGCAGTTCCTTGCCATGGTCAATGTCGCACTGCTGCTGCTCGGAATTTTCATCGAGCCGCTGCCGGCGATGTTGCTTACCGTGCCGCTGCTGATGCCACTGGCGAAAGCCATGGGTATCGACCTGATCCATCTTGGCGTGGTGATCACGGCCAACCTTGCCCTGGCCTTGTACACGCCGCCGGTGGGCGGCACACTGTTCGTTGCGGCCAAGCTCGCAGGGGCGAGCATTGGCGAGATCACCAAGGAGCTGGTACCGTTGTTTGCCGCCTCGCTGGTGGTGCTGCTGCTCATCACCTACTTTCCCTCGATGACGTCGGTCATCTGGAAGCTGATGCTTTAGGACGCCCATGGCCAACAGGATTCTTCTCGGCGCAATTGCCGATGATTTCACCGGCGCCACCGACCTCGCCAATATCCTCGTGCGCGGCGGCATGCGCACGGTGCAGACTATCGGTATACCGACTGCGGACACCGGACTGCCGGAATGCGACGCGGTGGTCGTTGCGCTGAAATCACGCACCATTCCCGTGGGCGAAGCCGTGGCACAGTCGCTGGCCGCGCTCGAATGGCTGAAGGCGCGCGGGGCGCGGCAATTCTTTTTCAAGGTTTGCTCGACATTCGATTCCACCGATGCCGGAAATATCGGGCAGGTGGCGGATGCCCTGCTCGACGCCCTGGGCGAAAAGATCGCGGTGGTGTGCCCGGCCTATCCGGACAACCGGCGCACCGTGTTTCAGGGCCATCTGTTTGTCGGCGAGGCGCTGCTATCCGATTCGCCGATGCGCAATCACCCGCTGACTCCGATGACCGACGCCAGCCTGGTGCGCGTGATGGGACGCCAAAGCCGGCATCCGGTCGGCCTGCTGCCCTGGTCAAAAGTCGGCGCCGGCGAGACGGCGATCAATGAGGAATTGGCCGCGCTGGCAGCGCAAGGCGTGCGCCACGCCGTGGTCGACGCGGTGCGCGACCAAGACCTCTACGCCATTGGCGCCGCCAGTCGCAACCTGCGCCTGCTGACAGGCGGCGCGGGACTGGCACTGGGTTTGCCGCAAAATTTCCGCGAGGCCGGTCTCCTGCCGGTTGAGGCCAATGCCGATGCGCTGGGCACGGTCGGCGGCGCAGCGGCGGGTCTCGCCGGAAGCTGCTCGGAAGCAACACGGGCGCAGGTAGCCGACATGGCCCGCCGCTGCCTGGCGGTGGTGATCGATCCGCTGGTGGCGGATGACGCCGCCGGGCTTGCCGCAGCCGCCCTGGGCAAGGCCGCCGGCGCGCTGTCCCGTGGCGAGACCGTGCTGTTCTACTCAAGTGCCGATCCGGCGGCCATCGCTGCGGTGCAGTCGCGCCTCGGTCTGGAACACGCGGCCAGCCTGGTCGAGCAGACATTCGCCTTGCTGGCGCAGGCGCTGGTCGCGCAGAACGTGCGGCGTCTGGTGGTGGCAGGCGGAGAAACTTCCGGCGCCGTGGTCGGGGCCCTGGGCGTGAAAGCGCTGGCAATCGGGCCGCAGATCGATCCCGGTGTGCCCTGGACGCGCGTACTTGGCCCCGAGCCCCTGTTACTGGCGCTCAAATCCGGTAACTTCGGCCGCACCGACTTTTTCAGCCGGGCGCTGGACATGGTGCAATGAGCGCCGAATCCGCCGCACGCGATGCCCTGTGCCGCACCGCGCGCTCCCTCTACGAGCGCGGCCTGACCCACGGTTCGACCGGTAACCTGAGCGTCCGCCTCGGCGATGGCTGGCTGCTGAGCCCGACCGGCGCCTCGCTGGGCGAACTCGATCCGGCCCGACTGTCGCGGCTCGACGCGGAAGGCCGGCATGTCGGCGGCGATCAGCCGACCAAGGAATCCTTCCTGCATCTGGCGATGTATCAGCAAAGGCCGGGCAGCGGCGCCGTGGTGCATCTGCATTCGACACATTCCGTCGCGCTGTCGCTGTTGGATGAGCTTGATCCTGCCGACCTGCTGCCGCCCTTGACCGCCTACTACATCATGCGCATCGGCACTTTGCCTCTGGTCCCCTACTACCCGCCAGGAGATCTCGCGCTGGCTGATGCCGTGCGGGCACTGGCTGGCAAATACCACGCCATGCTGCTAGCCAATCACGGCCCGGTGGTTGCCGGCAGTACACTTGCCGCAGCCACGGATGCGATTGAGGAACTCGAAGCCACGTCGCGGCTCTATTTGCTACTGCGCGGTGAGCGTTTGCGCCTGCTCACGCCGGAACAGTGCGCAGAATTGAGGCTGCGTCACCCAAATTGAGGAGTGTTCCATGTATGTCATTGCAGTCAATTTCACAATTCATCAAGAGTCCCTGTCCAGTTTCATGCCACTGATGCTTGAGAATGCACGCCTTTCGCGCGAGACGGAACCGGGCTGTCGACGCTTCGATGTTTGCTTCGATCCGGAGCAGCCGGAGCAGATTTTTCTCTATGAGATTTACGATGATCGAACTGCATTTGAAGCGCATCTGGCGACTGCGCATTTCAAGTCTATCGATAACTCGGTGAAGGCGATGGTGGCGGCCAAAGTGATTCATGTCTATGAGTTGGCCAACGACTGAGTCATTAGGCGAATACAATTCAGCCTATTTACTCCGATGTTCAAAGCAATGAAGCCACTTCGAGCGCGCTCTGCCGGTTCGCCACGTAGTTCCGTCAAGTCGTTAGGCAATTCGGTTCCAAAACCGACAGCCGCCAAGAAATCTGCTGCAGCCCGCACGGGCCATCGTGCGCGGGAGCCGTTTGCTGACAAGGCCTACCGCGAGCTGCGGGCGCGCATTCTTGACAACAGCATGCCTTCCGGTGAGCAATACACGGAAGATGAGCTGGCATCGATGCTCGACATGAGCCGGACACCCACCCGGGAAGCCATGCTGCGTCTGGCGGGAGAAGGATTGGTGGAAGTGCGCCCACGGCATGGAATGCGGGTCAAGCCGGTGTCTGTGGTCGACATGCGCGAAATTTATGAAGTGCTGACGGCGCTGGAGTCGACGGCCGCCGCGCTTGCGGCCGCGCGCACTGATCAAGGCGATTCGATCAAACAACTACGCCATGCGATCAGCGAGATGGATGCAGCTCTGAAGCTTGACGATCTGAAGGCATGGGCTCGGGCTGATGAACAGTTTCACACCTTGCTGGTAGCGGCAGCGGGCAATGCACGATTGAGCGAACTGGTACAGACCTATGTCGGCCAATCGCACCGCGTGCGCATGCTGACGCTGCGTCTGCGTGCCAAACCCGTCATGTCAAACCGTGACCACGAGGCCGTGGTGGATGCGGTGGAGGCTCACGATGCCAAGCGCGCGCGCGAGATTCACTTTTCTCATCGGGAACAAAGCGGGAAAATGCTGGTCGAGTTACTGGTCGGTCACGGTTTGACCCAGCTATAACCAGTCGCAGTCCCCCTGAACTGCACTCTGCATCCTACTGACTAATCTCAGGCGTTTCGTTCCAGCCATCCCTCCAGCAACGAATACACCGCCGGCACCACCACCAAGGTCAGCAGCGTCGACGACACCATGCCGCCGATGACGGCAATTGCCAGCGGCTGCTGGGTTTCGGCGCCGGCGCCGAGGCCCAGTGCGGCCGGGGTCAGGGCGAGGATCACGGTGGCCGAGGTCATCAGCACCGGGCGCATGCGGATCGGGCAGGCGTTGCGCAGGGCTGCATCGATGGCCATGCCGGCGGCGCGGCGCTGGTTGGCCAGATCGACGAGCAGGATGGAGTTCTTGGCGACGAGCCCGATCAGCAGCGTGAGGCCGATCATCGAATAGATGTTCAGCGTCTGCCCGGTGGCCCACAGCGCGGCAATGCCGCCAACCACCGCCAGCGGCTGCGCCAGCATGACGATCGCCGGCTGGATGAAGGAATTGAACTGGCTGGCGAGCACCATGTAGAGCAGCACCAGGGCAAGGCCGAAAGTGAACACCATGTACTTCATGGTCTTGCCGAATTCCTCGGCCTGGCCGATGAAGCGCACCTGATAGCCGGCCGGCAGCACCTCCTGGGCGGCGACGCGCACCGCCTCGACGGCTTCGCCCAGCGGGATGGCCGGCGTGGCGTAGAAGGTGGCGGCGTACTGCAGGTCGAAACGGCCCACCACCGCCGGGCCGAGGCGTTCCTCGAAGCGGGCGACGGAATCGAGGCGCACCATCTTGCCGTCGCGGCTGCGCAGGAAAATCTTCGACAGGTCGGAGGCCTGAGTGAATTCGCCGGGCTTGGCCTTGACGCGGATGTCGTAGCGCTGGCCGTCGCCGGGTTCGTCGTTGAACTTGGCGATGTCGATGCCACCGGTCAGCATGTTCACCGCCATCGCGACGTCGCTGGAGGACAGGTTGGCGGCGGCGATGCGCAGCCGGTCGGGAATGAAAACCAGTTGCGGCAAGTCGAGCTGGATGTCGGAATCAATGCGGCCAAGGCCCGCCACGGTAGCGAGCTTCTGCTGGAACTCGCGCGAGAGGCGGCCGACTTCGCCGAGATTGTCGCCGGCGAGAACGAACTGCAAGGGCTCGCCGCGCTGCCCGCCAACTACCGCGAAGGGCGCGGCAAAGGCGCGCGCGCCGGGGATGGCGCCGAGTTCGCGGCGCACCGCGGTGATCACTTCGTGCTGGCTGCGCCTGCGCTCCTCGCGCGGCGCCATGCGCACCACCACCGTGCCCTGGTTCACCTGGCCGGCAGTACCGAGGCCGATCAGGGCGAATTCGGTACGGATCTCGGGGTAGCGATCGAGAATCGCTTCGACCTCACGCAACTTGCTGTCGGTGTAGTCGATGCTGGAGCCCAGCGGCGTGCGCAAGGAAATGCGAAAGCGTCCTTCGTCTTCGTCCGGAGTGAAGGTCTTGCCGACGTTCATGAAGAAGAAGGCCGAGGAGCCGACCACGGCGACGGTCAGCGCGACGACCTGCCAACGCCGGCGCAGGGCGCGGTCGAGCAGCGTGATATAGAGGCGGTCGAGACCGCCGAGAATGCGGTCGAACAGATGGTAGATGCGCCCATGCTGCTTTTCTACCTTGAGGTAGCGCGAACAGAGCATCGGTGTCAGCGTCAGCGAGACAAACAGCGAAACCAGCACGCCGAAGGTGACGACCACGGCGAAGGAGCGGAAGAACTGGCCGATGATGCCGGAGAGGAAGATCACCGGGGCGAAAATCGAGACCAGTGACAGGGTCGCGGCGATCACCGCGAAGACCACCTCGCGGCTGCCGTTCACGGCCGCGGCGACGGGGTCGGCGTCGATCTCCTCGCGATGCCGGAAGATGTTCTCGAGGACGACGATGGCATCGTCGACGACGACGCCGATCAGCAGCAGCAGTGCCAGCATGGTCAGCGAATTGAGGGTGTAGCCGAAGAAATAGATCACCGCGACGGCGCCCATCAGCGAAACCGGGATGGCCAGGGCGACGATCAGCGTCGAGCGCAGCGAGCGCAGGAAGAACCAGACCACCAGGGAGGCCAGCAGGGTGCCTTCGATCAGGTGTTGCTTGAGCGAGTTGACGATTTCAAGAATGAAGACGGCATCGTTGGAGACGATGCTGATCTTCATGCCTGGCGGCAGTTGCGGCTCGATTTCATTGGCGAGTTTCTCGCGGACGCGCTCGATGATGGCGACGGTATTGGCGTTGGTCACCTTGACCACGCCCATGCCGACCGTGGTCTCGCCGTTGAAGCGCGCCAGCTGGCGGTTGTCGGTCAGGCCGTCTTCCAGTTCGGCGATGTCGGCCAGGCGGATCGGCGCCGCATTCGGCGGCGAGCCGCGGTAGCCGAGGACCATGCCGCCGAGGGCATCGAGAGAATGGAACTCGAGGTCGAGCTTGACCAGGTGTTCTGTGGTTTCGCCGACGACGAAGCCGCCGGGTAGTTGCACATGCTCGCGACTGAAGGCGTCGCTGATGTCCTGCGCCGAAACGCCGAGCGCCGCCATGCGATCGGGCAGCAGGTTCACGCGGATGGTGCGGTCGCGACGGCCGCCGAGGCGCACCTCGCCGACGCCGCTGATGGTTTCCAGCTTCTTCTTGATGACGTTGAGCGCATACTGGTTCAACTGCTGCTGGGTGCGGTCACCCTGCACCGCCATCCAGAAGATCGGCGAGGCATTGGTTTCGACCTTGGCCACCACCGGCGGATCGACGTCTTTCGGCAGGCGCCGCTGGGCCTGGTTGACCTTGGACTGAACCTCGCTGAAGGCGACATCCACGTTCTTTTCCAGCCCGAAGGTGATATTCACCACCGAAACGCCGGGCGAGGAAGTGGACCGGATATGCTCGATGCCCGGTACGCTGTTGACTGAGCTCTCGACCAGGTTGGTGACGCTCGAATCGACGATGTCCGGGTTGGCGCCTTTCAGCGTGGTGGTGACCGAGACCACCGGAAACTCGATGTAGGGCAAGCGGTCCATGCCGATGCGGGTGAAGGCGATCACCCCGAACAGCACCAGCATGGCGTTCGCCATCCACGCCAGAACGTGGCGCTTGACGGAAAGCTCGGGCAGGGTCATTGCGCGGCGGGTTTGGTCTTCGTTGCCTTGGCGTCGGGGCCGGCCTTGGGTACAGCCGGCTCCTTGATGGCGACCGGCGCGCCGTTGGTGAGAAAGCCGGCGCCGTCGAGCACGATGATTTCACCGCCGGCCAGGCCTTCGAGGATCTCGACGCGCCCGCCGCGCCGGGCGCCGACCTTGACCAGTTTTTGCAGCGCCTTCTTCTGTCCGCCTTCGTCGCTGACAACATAGACGACCTTGCCGGCGGGGCGCAGCACCACGCTTTGTTCAGGCACGGTCAGGGCTTCGGCGCGCGCCGCGACGATCACGCTGGCATTCACCGTGCCGCCGCCGCGCAGGCTGCCGTCGTTGTCGAGGTCGACCAGCACGTCGAGGTTGCGCCCGCTCTCGACGATGCCCGGGCGGATGTCCTTGATGCGGCTGGTATGCACCTTGCCCGGCGTCAGCGGCGAGATCAGGCGGACTTCCTGGCCCGGTTTCAGACGCGGGCCGGCACTTTCGGCGAAGGGCAGGTGGGCGCGCAGTTTCTTCGGCGCGACCAGGTTGAACAGGGGATCGCCGACCTTGACATATTCACCGGGGGAGACGATTTGAACTTCGATGATGCCGTCGATCGGCGCCCGTACCTGCGTCTTGCCGACGGCGCGTCGGCTGTTGTCGGCGCGCGCCCGTGCGGCATCGAACTGGGCAGACAGGGCCGCGCGCTGGGCGGCGACATCCTCGCCGGCATTCTTCGAGAGGAAGCCCTTGTCCATCAGCGCTTGCTGCCGCTCGGCAAGCTTCTCCTGCTGGCGGGCCAGCGCCTCGATGCGGCGGGCATCGGCTTCGTCGGCCTTGTTCTGCAGCGTGACATCGCCGGCATCGATCACCGCCAGCAGTTCGCCGGCCTTGACCATCTTGCCGGTGCGGGCCAGTACCTGGGTCACGCGTCCGGCGACTTCGGCGCCGATCTTCGGGTCTGCCAGCACTTCCAGGGTGCCAAGGGTTTCCAGCACGACCTCAAACTCGCCCTTGGCGGCCTGGGTCACGGTGATCAGCGAAGGCGGCGGCACGGCCTTCTTTTCCTCGGCCTTCTGGCCGCAGGCGGAGAGCGCCAGGGCGATTAGTGCAAGCAGGGTCGCACGCATCGGATCAGGGAAGAATCGATTCCAGGGCGAACAGTTCCGCGATGTCCTCGCGGCGGCGGATCAGATGCACAGCCGCGCCATCGACCATGACTTCGGCGGCGCGCGGCCGGCTGTTGTAGTTGGAAGCCATCGCCATGCCGTAGGCGCCGGTCGAGAGGATGGCGAGCAGGTCGCCTTCAGCGAGAGCGAGTTGGCGGTCATGGCCGAGGAAATCGCCCGATTCGCAGACCGGGCCGACGATTTCGTAGGGCAGGGACGTCCGGTTCGCCGTATCGCCAGCGCCGTCCCCCGGGATACCGCTCTGCATAACTTTCACGATGTCGTGCCAGGCGTCATAGAGCGCCGGGCGCATCAAATCGTTCATTGCCGCGTCGACCACGGCGAAGTGCTTTTCCTCACCGTGCTTGAGGACTTCGACACGAGTCAGCAGCAGTCCTGCATTGCCGACCAGCGAGCGCCCGGGTTCGAACAGCAGTTTTTCGTGGCGCCCCTTCAGCTTGTTCAGCATCGGCGCGAGGTAGTCGGCAACCGTCGGCGCCGCTTCCTCGGATCGGTACTGGATGCCCATGCCGCCGCCGAGATCAATGTGCTCAAGCGCAATGCCGGCCGTCGCGAGCTGGTCGACCAGGGCCAGTATCTTTTCGGTCGCCTCGGCCGCCGGCAAGGGATCGAGCAGTTGCGATCCGATATGGCAGTCAATGCCCTTCACCGCGATATGCGGCAAGGCGGCGGCGTGGCGGTAAAGGGAGAGGGCCTGGTCGTAAGCGATGCCGAATTTTGCGCTCTTGAGGCCGGTGGAAATGTAGGGATGGGTTTTGGCATCAACGTCCGGATTCACGCGCAGCGAGACCGGAGCCCGGTAGCCGACATTGCCGGCAACTTCGCTGAGTTGATCGAGCTCGCTGGCAGATTCGACATTGAAGCAATGGATACCGGCTTTCAGCGCCGCGTGCATTTCCGTGCGCGACTTGCCGACGCCCGAGAAAACTATTTTCTCGGGATCGCCACCGGCGGCGATCACCCGTGCCAGCTCGCCCCCAGAAACGATATCGAACCCGGCGCCGAGCCGAGCGAACAGATTGAGAATCGCGAGATTGGAATTGGCTTTGACCGCATAGCAGATCAAGGATCGCGCCAGCACGCCATGCTTCTGCAGCGCATCGCGATAGGCGGTAAAAGCCGCCGTTAGCGCCCTGCGCGAATAAACGTAGCACGGGGTGCCGAATTTCGTGGCGATCTCGCTTAAGGCGACTTCTTCGACATGCAGCGTGTCTTCAGTGCCGGCGCGCCGCATCGCGGCGAGAGTCATTGGCGTGGCTCCGTCGCTTTGTTGCTATCATCAGTCGTCGTAGCTGAGCTTGCCTCGCGGCTTGCGGCCGGCGCGGCAACCGGGGGTGTTGCAGCGCGCGGTACTGGCGGCGGCAGCGTAAGCGGAGTCTTGGTGCCGCAGCCGGAGAGGGCTGTGATGGCAGTCAGGGCATAGAAAAATGAGGAAATCAGACGCATGGCGGATGGGTGTGTCTCGATAGGCGAAGGATGGTAACACGCGATGGATGAACGGGAATTCTTGGCGGCGGCGGATACTGAATTGACTCGCGTCGAAGCGGCCCTTGAGCGCGCGAGCGAGAGCGGTATCGTCGATTTCGATTTCGAAACCAAGCCCGGAGGCGTGATCGAGATCGAATGTGAGAACGGAACCAAAATCATACTGAATCGCCACGCGGCGGCGCGGGAAATCTGGCTCGCGGCAAAATCGGGGGGCTATCACTTTCGACCCGAAGCGGGTCGGTGGATGGGTACGCGTGATGGCGAAGAACTGCTGGCAGCTGTTGCGCGCACGCTGTCCGAGCAGGCGGGCGTCAAGGTCGAACTCTAGGGTTTCTTCTCAGCGGGCTTGGCCGGCAGGGTCAGCGGGACGGCAGGCGGCGCAACGAGTTTCGGTTTAGCGTCCTGCACGGGCGCCATTCTGGGAATCTCTCTTGGTGCATCCCTGGGCAGGTCGTCTGCCGGTGGCGGCAAGTATTCCTTGTACACGAACTCGGTGGAGGACTTGCCCGAGGAGTCGGTTGCAATCAGCGATACCAGCCCCTCCGGTGCTGCCTGCGTGCTTTCCGGAACATCCTTCAAGGCCATTTTCATGAAGTCGATCCAGATCGGTAGCGCGGCCGCGCCACCGGTTTCCCCGTTGCCCATGCGTTTGGGCTGGTCGAATCCAATCCATGCGATGCCGACAACCGTTGCCTGGTAGCCGCAGAACCAGGCATCGATATAGTCGTTGGTGGTACCCGTTTTTCCCGCCAGGTCGCCGCGCTTCAGCGCCACGGCGGCGCGGGTTGCCGTGCCGCGACGGACCACGTCTCGCATCATGCTGTCCATCGACCAGGCATTGCGGGCGTCAATCGCGCGCAGTGACTCGTCGCCCGCCAGCGGCGGCTGCATTGCCGCCAGTATCCTGCCTTTGTCATCGGTGATCTGACGCACGATGTGCGGTTGAATCCGGTAGCCGCCGTTGGCGAAGATTGAATAGGCGGCAAGCTGTTGCCACGGCGTCACCGCGCCAGCGCCCAGCGCCAGGGTGAGAAACGGGGGGTTTCTTTCCGCGTCGAAACCGAAGCGGGTGACATAGTCCTGTGCGTACTGCGGACCGATGGACCGCAGCAAACGGATGGACACCATATTTTTGGATTTGGCCAGGGCGTTGCGCAGCGTCATCAAGCCATCGTATTTTCCGTCATAGTTTTTCGGCTCCCAGGCTTGCGAACCGGTTTCTTCTGCGGTGATCGAAACCGGCTCGTCAGGGATTTCCGAGGCCGGGGTGTAGCCTTTTTCCAGGCCGGCCGAATAAATGAAGGGCTTGAAACTTGAACCAGGCTGGCGCCAGGCCTGGGTGACGTGATTGAACTTGCTGCGGTTGAAGTCGAAGCCGCCTACCAGCGCTCGAATAGCGCCGTCAACCGGACTGGCCGCGACAAAAGCCGCCTCGACCTCGGGTAGTTGAACAATCTCCCAGCCCTTGTCGGTTTTCACCACGCGGACTATCGCGCCACGGCGCAGCTGCTTGTTCGGTGGGGCCTTGTCGCTCAACATGCGGGCGGCAAACTTGAGACCATCGTTTTCGATCTTCAGGATTTCGCCGCCACGCAAATAAGCGCGCACCTGTTTCGGCGTGGCCTCGAGCACGACGGCGGGTAGCAGATCGTCGCTGTCGCTGTAGTCGCTCAATAATTCTTCGAGTTCTTCATCCTGATTCGCGCCCGAGCTCTTGATTTCAACATAGGCTTCCGCGCCGCGATAGCCGTGGCGGCGATCATAGTCGAGGATGCCGCGGCGCAATGCCTGATAGGCGGCCTGTTGTTCGCTGCGGTTGATGGTTGTGATTACGCGCAGGCCCCGGCTGTAGATGTCATCAGGGAAGCTCTCGGTCGCGATCTGGCGCGCCATCTCGGCAACATACTCGGCATGGACACCAAAATCATTGACGTCATGCTTGACGAGCAGACTTTCCGACTGGGCTGCTGACCATTGTGCGTCGGTGATGAAGCTGAGTTCGTGCATTCGGCGCAGGACGTAGCGCTGGCGCAACTGTGCGCGCTTCGGATTGGCCACCGGGTTGTAGGCGGAAGGCGCCTTGGGCAATCCGGCAAGCATGGCGGCCTCGGCAATGCTGACATTCTTGAGGGTTTTGCCAAAATAGATTTGCGCTGCCGCCGAGAAACCGTAAGCGCGCTGTCCGAGATAAATCTGGTTGATGTATACCTCCAGAATCTGGTCTTTGCTCAGGCTATTCTCAATCTTGAAAGCCAGCAACATTTCATAAAGCTTCCGCGTCAGGGTTTTTTCGCTGGAAAGGAAAAAATTGCGCGCCACTTGCATGGTGATGGTCGATGCCCCCTGACGTTTGCCGCCGCCAAGAAAATTCGAGTACGCCGCGCGAAGTATCCCGAGGGTGTCGATGCCTGGATGCTGATAGAAGCGTTCGTCTTCGGCGGCAAGAATTGCCTGCTTCATTACGACCGGCACATCGTTGATGCGCGCATAGTTTCGTCGCTCCTCGCCAAACTCACCAATCAAGTGCCCGTCACTGGAGTAGATGCGCAAAGGAATCTTGGGCTGATAATCCGTTAACACCTCGACCGAGGGAAGCTGGGGATAGGCGAGAATCAACACGATGCCGCCAAGCGCGACGATACCCAGCAGAACCCCGCCAATCAGTAGCAGCAGATAGAACAGCCCGCGAACGGGTGCAGGCAAAGCGGAATTGGACACGGATGGAAGGAGACGGAAGGTAGCGCGACGAATTATAGCTGTGGTGCTGGAGACACGCCGCCGATGCCTATTCCTGATAATTTTGCTTTACAGTCGATATAGTTGCTGCTAGCATCTGAAGTGAATTATCTGTATAGCTTGTAACGCACTATTTTTAAAGGAAAATCCTTTGCAGATCGATGTCTCGGCACTGAAGTCGATCTTTAACCCGAAGCTGCGTCCGCTCATCGGCGTGGATATCAGCGCGACTGCGGTAAAGATGGTCGAACTGGTTGACGCCGGCAAGGGGCAGCCGCAGGTCGAGCGCTACGCCATTGAGCCGTTGCCGAACGATGCGGTGCTCGATGGAAATTTCGCGTCGCTCGAGGCGGTGGCGGAAACGCTGAAGCGTTGCTGGAAGCGATTGGGTACCACCACGCGCTTTGTCGCCATGGCGCTGCCGACATCGGCGGTAATTACCAAAAAGATTACTTTGCCGGCGGCCCTGCGAGAGCAGGAAATGGAGATTCAGGTCGAGTCCGAGGCCAATCAGTACATCCCCTTTGCGCTGGAAGAAGTCAATCTCGATTTTCAGGTGATAGGGCCGGCACCATCGAGTCCCGACGATGTCGAAGTGCTGCTCGCTGCATCGCGCAAGGAAAAGGTCGAAGATCGGGTCGCGGCAGCCGAAGTCGCAGAGCTCAAGCCTGTGATCATGGATGTCGAGTCCTATGCAATTCAGGCGGCGTACGAGTTGGTGACCAAGCAGCTTCCCCAGGAGGGCAAGGGGCAGATCGTTGCTCTGGTGGACGTCGGCGCCTCGGCGATGAAGGTCGCCATCATGAAGGACGACGAGCAGCTCTATGCCCGCGAACAGGCTTTCGGCGGTTCGCAACTCACCGATGAAATCATGCGCGCCTATGGAATGGGACCGGATGAAGCCGAAAATCTGAAGCGCTCGGGTACGCCGCCGGACAATTACGAAGCTGAAATTCTTCATCCCTTCATTGAAAACATGGCGCAGGAAGTCGCGCGAGCCTTGCAATTCTTCTTTACTTCGACGCCGCACAACGAGGTACATCACATCATATTGGCCGGCGGTTCGGTGTTGATTCCCGGCGTTGCCGAACTGGTCGGCGAACGCACCAACGTCAACACCCTGCTGGCCGATCCGTTCGCCGGTATGGCGCTGTCTCCGCGCATTCGGGCCAAACAGCTGGCAGCCGATGCGCCTTCCTTGATGGTGGCTTGCGGGCTGGCGCTCAGGAGATTTGATCAATGATCCGGATCAACCTTCTTCCTCATCGTGAGGAAAAGCGCAAGGGACGGCGTCAGCAGTTCTATGTACTGCTTGGATTGGTGTCGGTGCTGGCCGCAGTCATCTGGTTCCTGGGTTTCTCGGTGATAAATAGGGAGATCGACGTACAGAACGAAAAGAACGCGTTTCTGAAGCGCGAAATCGCCAGTCTGGACAAGGAGATCAGCGAGATCAAGGTTATTCAAGCCCAGACTGATGCGCTTCTGGCCCGCAAGCGGGTTATCGAGGCACTGCAGGCCAATCGAACGGAAATGGTGCACCTGTTCAACGAATTGGCCAAGCAGGTACCGGAGGGAATCTACCTGCGAACTCTTGGACAGACAGGTCAGAAAATCGCGATTACTGGCTACGCTCAGTCGAACGCGCGGATCACCACCTTGATGAACAATCTTGACGAGTCGCCTCTGCTTGAACGCTCGACCCTGATCGAAACCAAGGCCGAGTCGGTGCGCAATCGGCGCTTGAACGCATTCAGCATTACCACGATGATTACTCGCCAGACGGCGACAGCACCGGGGAAGAAATGATGAAGCTGCCCTCTCTCTCCTCGTTGTTCAAGCGAAAGACAGCTGCCGAACGAATGGCTGAAAAGCAGGCTGTCAAAGAGGAGCCCGCCGCGCCAAAGCCGCCACTGATCGATTTTCAACAACTGGCGACGGATTTCAAGACTCTCGATCCAAAGGATCCGGGGCTGTGGCCGCTTGCTCCAAGAATAGTCATACTGATCGGCTTGTTTGCCGCTTTGATCGCCGCCGCCTGGGGTTTTGGTGCCATTGGCTGGAGCGTTCAGCTCGAGGAACTGGAGGCGATGCGGAATCAGGAAGCTACGCACAAGGAAGAATGGCGCAAAAAGAAGCAACAGGCCGTCAATCTCGATGAATACCGCAGACAACTGGCGGAGATCGATCGCTCTTTCGGCGCTCTGTTAAAGCAATTGCCCAATAAAGCCGAGATGGGTGACATGCTGGTCGACATCAACAAGGCGGCACAGGCCAGGGGTTTGGCGGTTGAGTTCTTCAAGCCGGAGGGTGAGGCACCGCGGGAGTTCTATGCCGAAGTGCCGATTACGCTCAATCTCACTGGCAGTTATCACGACATCGGGGCATTTACCGGTGATATTGCCAAGTTGCCGCGTATTGTCACCTTGAACGATATCAATTTGAGCATGAATGCAAACGGGAGCATGTCGTTGAAAACGACTGCCAAAACCTTTCGCTATCTCGATGACACCGAATTGGCCAGTCAGAAGAAGCAAGCCAAGAAAGGCAAAAAATGAGGCTTAGCTGGCTTGTCTGCCTCATACCGCTGTGGCTAATGGGCTGCGCCGGCGAAGATCACCAGGATCTTCGGGAGTGGATGCGCGAAGAGGCAAAAACCATGAAAGGCAAGGTCGCTCCATTGCCCGAGATTACTGCTTTCCCGGTGGTCGCTTATGAAACCGAGGACTTGACGCCACCCTTTGCCCCCGGAAAGATCATCACCCAGGAGGTGGCTTCGGACAAGACCGCGCCGGATCGGACTCGACCCCAGCAGCCCCTGGAAATATTTCCTATCGAAGACCTCAAGGTTATCGGCATCATCACGGCGGGAACAGTGCCCTATGCACTGATCGAGACGCCGGCACCAAACAAGCCAAAGCACGTGCGTATTGGCGAATACATGGGCCGCAACTTCGGAAAGATCACGGCAATTGCCAAAGAAGGTGTCACGGTGCTCGAATCGGCCAAGGATACGAACGGCGTATGGGTTCAGCAGGAACGGACGCTCTTGGTGCCGAAAGAAGGAGGAAGTCAATGAAACATTTCTACGCAGCCGCAGTTGCAATGGCGGGCTTATGGTTTGGCTTGTCGGGAGCAACGATTGCGGCCGAAAACTCCATTAAACAGATTCAGGTCAGGCGAGATGGCGATCAGGTTCTGCTCAAGGTTCAGATGGCCTCGCCTTTGAAGAATCTGCCTGGTAACTGGAGTGTTGTGGAACCGCCTCGTGTGGTGATTGATTTTCCCGACACCGACAATCAATCCGGCCAGAATTCGCGGCAGATCACCGAAGGCGATCTAAAGAGTTTGAATCTGGTGCAAACCGACAAGCTGACGCGGTTGGTGCTGAACCTTTATCGTCCGACAAAATTTTCAACTGAAATCGCCGGTGATGTCCTTTTCATCAAACTGCAGGCGCAAGGTGTCCAGGCGAACCAGGAACCTGCACCAAGCGTCTATCAGCCGACGCCGATGGCCAAGGCAGGTACGGCGAAGCCGCAGTCTGAAATATCAGCCGCCATTCGCGATATCGTGTTCCGTCGGGGCGAAGACGGTCAGGCTTCCATTTTGGTCGATCTGACGGATGGCACCGTACCGATCGACATCAAGCGCACAGGGACGGGCCTTACCGTTGAATTGCGCGACGTGGAACTGCCCGAGCGTTTGCAGAACCGGCGTGACGTCAATGATTTCGCAACCCCGGTGAATTCGATTACTTCGCGCGCCATGGGCGATTTGACCCGCCTGGAAATCGCCGCTCGGGGCCGCTGGTTTCATCAAGCGCACTTGGCGAACAACCAACTGACCATCGAAGTCAAACCGATACCCGCCGACGAAGCGAACAAGCTGGTACAGACCGGGCAGCAAGGTCAGAAGATTTCGATCAATTTTTTCAGCGCGGACGCAACCATGGTCTTGCGCACGCTCGCGGATATTTCGGGCAAGAACGTGCTGGTTGATCCGTCGCTGAACGGTAGGTTGGTGACGGCAAACCTTGACAATATTCCCTATGACCAGGCCCTGGAAATAATCATGGCGCAGGTCAATGCTGGAATGCGGGTGCGCAACGACATCATTTTGTTCGGCGATCGAGCGGTCCTGCAAAAGCGCGATCAAGACACGGCGGATGAACTGACGCGGGCAAACGATATCGCCCCGCTGGTTTCAGAAACCTTCAAGCTCAATTATGTCAAGGCCGCGGATCTTGTTGCGCTGGTGAACAGCAGTTTTGCCACTGCGGCGCCGACAGGTGCGACAGCAGCAGCCCCTGCAGCGGACGCGCCGGCTGCCGCAGGCCCCGCCGCCGCCGCCGGTGGTTCGACCAAGGGCATGCTGAGTTCGCGCGGCGGAATATCGATTCACGATGCCACTAATCAGGTGTTTGTACGTGATACGTCCGGCGTAATCGAAGCTATCCGGGAAGTTATCCGCAATGTCGATGTACCGCCCAAGCAGGTGATGATCGAAGCCCGGATTGTCGAAGCCTCCACCGGGTTTGCCAACTCGCTGGGTGTGCGCATGACGGTGGGCAATATGACGACGAATGGAGGCTATCGCATTCCCGGCACCACGACACGGGCGGCTTTGAGTGCCTCGCCGAACAACCTGCTTGCGACTGGCAACGTCGATGTTTTCGGCAGCGCGGCGGCTCCTTCCCTGACGACTTCACCGGTGATATTCCGACCAAGTTATAACTTGGCGGGCGCCGGAAATTTCGGCTTGATGCTGTTCAACGCCGCCGCCACCAAAGTCCTTTCGCTGGAATTGCAGGCGGCAGAGAACGATTCGCGGAACAAGACCATTTCCTCGCCGAGAGTGCTTACCCTGAACCGCAAAGCCGCAAGAATCAACAATACGCAACAGGTAACCATTCTTACCGGGGTCAATGCACAGACAGGATTGCCGATCTACCAGACTTTTTCGGCACCATTGACCCTCGGTGTCACGCCTTCGGTGAATCCCGACAATCGCATCAGTCTTGAACTGAATATTGCGAAAAGTACCATCACCAATGCCTCGACGGGAAGCCTTGACCTCAACACCGTTACCACCAACGTAATTGTCGAGAACGGAGGTACCGTGGTGATCGGCGGTTTTGCGCGCGAGTCCGATATTCAAACTCAGGACCGTGTGCCTTTCCTTGGCGACCTGCCCTATGTCGGCTTCCTGTTCAAGACAACGCAGAAGAGCATATCGCGCAGCGAGTTGCTGGTCTTCATCACGCCGCGCATTGTCAGCGAGGCCTTGGCTCAACGGTAGCCCGCTGCGATGCGTCGAAAAGGGGCTGGCGTGAGCCAGCCCTTGTTTATTGCGCTGCTACAATTCGATCGTGATCACAAAGAACAACATTTTTCTGGTTGGAATGCCTGGTGCCGGAAAGACCACGGTCGGCCGCCATCTGGCACGGCGACTGGGGCGCTCGTTCATTGATGCCGATCACGAAATCGAAGCGCGCACCGGCGTCAGGATTCCGCTGATTTTCGACATCGAAGGCGAACAGGGTTTTCGTGATCGCGAGACCAAAGTGATTGCCGAGTTGGCCAATGAATCCAATCTGGTGGTGGCTACAGGCGGGGGTGCCGTGTTGCGTCCTGAGAATCGTGCGGCGCTCAGGCAAGGAGGTACGGTGGTCTATCTGCACGTAGGACCCAATCTGCTGTTCGAACGCACCCGCCTTGATCCGAACCGGCCGCTGTTGCAGGTTAGCGATCCTATGAAAAAACTCGACGAATTGTTTGCGGCGCGTGACCCACTCTATCGCGAGGTGGCAAACGTGGTTATTCACAGTGCCGGTGGCAGCATTCTTCACTTGGTGAAACTGGTGGAAAGGGAGTTGCAAAAGCAATGCGTCGCCTGAATGTCTCGCTCGCCGAGCGTAGTTATCCAATCCTGATCGGTGAAGGATTGCTGTCCCAGACCGGCCTTGTGCTTCCCATGCTGCAGACAAAACGCGTCGCGCTGGTGACGAATGTAAAGCTTGCCGACTTGTATCTTGAGACCTTGGCCAATGCGCTCGAAAAAGTCGGCGTTGGCATTACGCCGATCATTCTCCCCGATGGCGAAGCGCACAAGAACTGGGAGTCACTCAATCTGATCTATGACGCCATGCTTACGCATCGCTGCGATCGAGGCACTTCCGTGTTGGCCTTGGGCGGTGGGGTGATCGGCGATCTGGCGGGTTTCGCCGCCGCCACGTTTCAACGTGGCGTCCCCTTTATCCAGATTCCCACCACGCTGCTGTCGCAGGTCGATTCATCGGTGGGCGGCAAGACCGGCATCAATCATCCGTTCGGCAAGAACATGATCGGCGCCTTCTGGCAGCCCAAACTGGTGCTGGCGGATACGGACACGCTGAAAACCCTACCTGACCGGGAGTTGTCCGCGGGATTGGCGGAGATCATCAAGTATGGGTTGATTCGCGACCTGCCGTTTCTCGAGTGGCTCGAAACCAATATGGACGGTCTACTGGCAAAGGATGGCGAACTCCTTGCCTACGCCATTGAGCGCTCGTGCATGAACAAGGCAGAAGTTGTGGCCGCGGATGAATATGAAACGGCGCGCGACGGTGGGCGGGCCTTGCTTAATCTCGGCCATACCTTCGGCCACGCCATCGAAACGGGGCTCGGCTACGGCGTCTGCCTGCACGGCGAAGCGGTTGCCATCGGCAGCGTGATGGCGGCTGAGCTATCGCAGCGCCTGGGGTGGCTGTCGGCGGCCGAAGTCGATCGGATACGCAGCCTGTTCAAGCGCGCCAACTTGCCAGTCGAGGGCCCCAAACTTGGCGCGGTGCGCTACCTCGAACTGATGTCTCATGACAAGAAAGTCGTGGCGGGAAGGCTGCGCCTCGTTCTACTCAAGTCCTTGGGCGAGGCCGTTACCCATGCCGATGCGCCCCAGAACCAGGTTGTGGCTGCCATCGAATCGTGCTGCCGTGCGTGAAATGATGTCCTACGCGGTAAGCGATGGCGTCAGCCGAGGTCGCGCTGTGCCGGAGCCGCGCCCAAAGGCGCGCAGCGAATTTCAGCGCGACCGCGACCGCATTGTTCATTCCACGGCGTTTCGCCGCCTCGAATACAAGACTCAGGTTTTCGTCAATCACGAAGGTGACCTGTTTCGGACCCGACTTACCCACAGTATCGAAGTTGCCCAGGTTGCCCGGTCGGTGGCGCGGGCGCTGAACCTCAATGACGACCTGACGGAAGCCATCGCCCTGGCCCATGATCTGGGCCATACACCATTCGGGCATGCCGGCCAGGAGGCGCTCAACGAGTGCATGCAGGCGCACGGCGGATTCGAGCACAACCGTCAGAGCCTGCGTATCGTTGATCGGCTTGAAGAGCGTTATGGAGCTTTCGACGGCCTCAATCTGATGTTCGAAACGCGCGAAGGAATACTCAAGCACTGCTCGCCGGCGCGAGCGAGGGAACTCGGTGATCTCGGGCAGCGCTTCATCGAGGACCGCAGGCCATCGCTTGAGGCCCAGATATGCAATCTGGCCGACGAAATTGCCTACAACAACCATGATGTCGACGACGGCCTGCGATCGGGCTTGCTGACACTGGAGCAACTCGATCAGGTCAGCCTGTTTTCACGACATGCCACGGAAGCCGACCGTGAGTTTCCGCAAATATCCCTGCGCCGGCGCGTACATGAAACCATACGCCGCATGATCGGCGCTCAGGTAGCCGACTTGCTTGCGGAATCGACGCGGCGCATTCAGGCTGCTGCGCCGCTAACCCTGGCCGATATCCATGCCGCACCCGCGCTGATCGCCTTTACGGATGCGATGCAGGAAGAGAACCAGAAACTCAAGGGTTTCCTGCGTGAGCATTTGTACCATCACTACGAAGTGCTTCGAATGACGGCCAAAGCGCGCCGTATCATTCGCGATCTGTTCGCGGCGTTCACCGAAAACCCCCGCCTTTTGCCGCCGCAGTATCAGGAGATGGCGGCGAATGGAAACCTTGCCCGCGCCACCGCTGACTACATCGCGGGAATGACCGACCGCTATTCGATGAAGGAGCACCGTCGCCTGTTCTCCGTGGGAGAGCTTTGAAGCGGGCCGGCGACTCGGATGCTGCGTTGCAGCGTATTGAAATCGAGCTCCATTAGCGGTATATTCGCACGTTCGTCCGCCGTGTTCGGCGGACCATTCAAGGCCGGGGAGCGGCATCGCCCCGGCTTTTTTGCCGGCCGCATTTCCGAGGAAAGAAAAGATGGTCCTCCCCCAGTCCCAGGGTCTTTACGACCCGGCAAACGAGCACGACGCCTGTGGCGTCGGCTTTGTCGCGCATATCAAGAACCAGAAAAGCCATGCCATCGTCGAGCAGGGCTTGTTGATCCTGAAAAACCTCGAACACCGCGGGGCGACCGGCTACGACCCCTTGCTGGGCGACGGCGCCGGCATTTTGATCCAGATTCCCGACCAGTTTTTCCACAAGGAAATGGCCCGGCAGGGGGTCGCGTTGCCGCCTCTTGGCGAGTACGGGGTCGGCATGATTTTCCTGCCACGCGATGTAGCGAGTCGCCAAGCCTGCGAGGCCGCGATCAATGGAGCCATTGCCGCCGAAGGGCAGACGCTGCTCGGCTGGCGCGATGTGCCGTGCAATAACGCCGGCCTCGCTCAGGCGGCCAAAGACATCGAACCCGTCATTCGACAGGTGTTCATCGGGCGTGGCAAAGGTACCGCCGACACCGATGCGCTCGAGCGCAAGCTCTACATCATCCGCAAGGAGTCGGGCCACGCCATTCAGGCGTTGAAGCTCCCTGACGGCAAGATGTACTACGTGACCTCGATGTCGGCGCGCACCGTGGTCTACAAGGGCATGCTGCTGGCCAATCAGGTCGGCGAGTATTTTCTCGACCTGGGCAACAAAGGCCTGGTGACCGCCCTGGCACTGGTGCACCAGCGTTTCTCGACCAATACCTTCCCGACCTGGGACCTGGCGCATCCCTTCCGCATGATTGCCCACAATGGGGAAATCAACACCCTGCGCGGCAACGTGAACTGGATGCGCGCGCGGCAGAAGGCGATTTCCTCGGTAGTGCTCGGTGACGATCTGAAGAAGATTTGGCCGCTGATTTACGATGGCCAGTCCGATTCGGCATCGTTCGACAATGCGCTGGAACTGCTGGTGATGGGTGGTTTTTCCCTGACCCACGCGATGATGATGCTGATCCCGGAAGCCTGGGCCGGCAATCCGCTGATGGAGCCGGAACGCCGTGCCTTCTACGAGTTTCACGCACCGATCATGGAGCCGTGGGACGGCCCCGCTGCCGTGGCGTTCACCGACGGCCGCCAGATCGGCGCGACACTCGATCGCAACGGTCTGCGTCCGGCCCGCTATCTGATCACCGACGATGATCTGGTGGTGATGTCTTCCGAGATCGGCGTGCTGCCGATCGCCGAAGAGCGGATCGTAAAGAAATGGCGCCTGCAACCGGGCAAGATGTTCCTGATCGATCTGGAGCAGGGCCGCATCATCAATGACGACGAACTGAAAAGTTCCTTGGCGAGTGAGGGACCCTATCGCAAGTGGATCGAGGAATCCCGCGTGTTTGTGGACGATCTTCCCGTCCCGCGCCTGCGCGCCGTGGCCGATCTCAAGGAATCTCTGCTCGACACGCAACAGGCCTTCGGCTACACCCAGGAAGACTGCAAGTTCATCCTCGGACCGATGACGGCCAATGGCGAGGAACCGACCGGGGCGATGGGCAACGATACAGCGCTGCCAGTCCTGTCGGCCAAGAACAAGCCGCTGTACAGCTACTTCAAGCAGCTGTTTGCGCAAGTGACCAATCCGCCGATCGATCCGATACGCGAAGAAATCGTGATGTCCTTGATCAGCTATATCGGGCCGAAGCCCAACTTGTTGGGTCTGGTCAACAGGAACGAGGAAGTGACGCCGCGTCTTGAGGTCAAGCAGCCGGTGCTCGATGAAGTCGACATTTCGCGCCTGCATGATGTTGCCCGCTTGTCCGGCGGCCGCTTCAAGTCGCTGGTACTGGACATCACCTACCCTGTTGCCGAAGGTCCGTTCGGCTGCGAGGAGGCGCTCAAGCATTTGTGCGTCGCCGCCGAGCAGGCGGTTGCCGAGGGTTACAACGTGCTGATTCTTTCCGATCGCAGCGTCGATCGGCAGCGCGTGGCGATTCCGGCCCTGCTGGCCTGTTCGGGGGTCCACCATCATCTGACGCGACAGGGACTGCGCACCAACTGCGGTCTGGTGGTCGACACCGGCTCGGCGCGCGAAGTGCATCATTTCGCCCTGCTGGCTGGTTATGGCGCCGAAGCTGTGTGCCCCTGGCTGGCGCTGGAAACCATCAGCGACATGTGTCAGTCGGACGGTGGCGACTATCGCCAGGCCAGCAAGAATTTCATCAAGGCCATCGGCAAGGGACTGATGAAGGTCATGTCCAAAATGGGCATATCCACTTATCGCTCGTATTGCGGTGCACAGATCTTCGAAGCCGTCGGTCTCGAGTCGGCATTTGTCGCGCGCTACTTCACCGGTACGCCAAGCAAAGTGCAGGGCATTGGTGTGGCCGAGGTCGCAGAGGAAGCAGTGCGCGTCCATCGCGCGGCGTTCTCCAATGATCCGGTACTCGCCGATGCGCTCGACGCCGGTGGCGACTATGCTTTCCGCATTCGTGGCGAAGACCATATGTGGACGCCCGATACGATCGCCAAGCTGCAGCACGCCGCGCGTTCTGGAAAGTACGAAACCTACAAGGAATACGCGGCGCTGATCAACGACCAGAGCAAGCGTCACATGACGTTGCGCGGCTTGTTCGACATCCGTCCGGCGGGGCCGCCGGTTCCGCTTGAGGAAGTCGAGTCGGCCAAGGAAATCGTCAAGCGCTTTGCCACCGGGGCCATGTCGCTTGGTTCGATATCGACCGAAGCGCACACCACGCTGGCCATCGCCATGAACCGGATCGGCGGCAAGTCGAATACGGGGGAAGGCGGCGAAGATCCGAAGCGCTTCCAGAAAGTCGGCGCTGGCGAGACGGTGGCCAGCGTCATCGGCAAGGCCAATATCGAGCGTGACACGCCGCTGCAGGCAGGGGATTCGCTGCGCTCGGCTATCAAGCAGGTGGCGTCAGGCCGCTTCGGCGTGACTGCCGAGTACCTGGCGAACGCCGACCAGTTGCAGATCAAGATGGCGCAGGGCGCCAAGCCCGGCGAAGGTGGCCAGTTGCCTGGTCACAAGGTTTCCGAATACATCGGTTTTCTGCGTCATTCGGTACCGGGTGTGCAACTGATATCACCGCCGCCGCACCACGACATCTATTCCATCGAGGATTTGGCGCAGTTGATTCATGATCTGAAAAATGCCAATCCGGAAGGCTCAGTGTCGGTCAAGCTGGTGTCCGAGGTCGGCGTCGGTACCGTCGCGGCTGGCGTGGTCAAGGCCAAGGCCGACCATATCGTCATTGCCGGTCACGATGGGGGTACCGGCGCATCGCCGATTTCCTCGATCAAGCATGCCGGTACGCCCTGGGAACTGGGTCTGGCGGAAACGCAGCAAACGCTGGTGCTCAACCGCTTGCGCGGCCGTGTGCGGGTGCAGACCGATGGTCAGATGAAGACCGGGCGCGATGTCGTCATCGGTGCCCTGCTGGGTGCCGACGAATTCGGTTTCGCCACGGCACCGTTGGTCGCCGAGGGTTGCATCATGATGCGCAAATGCCATCTCAACACGTGCCCCGTCGGCGTCGCCACGCAGGATCCCATCTTGCGTCGGCGCTTTACCGGCCAGCCGGAGCATGTGGTCAACTTCTTCTTCTTCGTCGCCGAGGAAGTGCGCGAGTTGATGGCCAATTTGGGCGTGCGCAAGGTCGACGACCTGATCGGTCGCAGCGATCTGCTGGACACGCGTCCGGGCATCGATCACTGGAAGGCCCGCGGGCTGGATTTCAGCAGGATCTTCTATCAGCCGAAGATGCCGGTCGAAGTTGCGCGCCTGCATTGCGAAACCCAGGATCATGGCTTGAAGGGTGCGCTCGATCATGTCTTGATTGCCAAGGCCGCGCCTGCGCTCAAGCGCGGCGAAAAGGTCCTCATCGAAACCCGGATCGGCAACGTCAACCGCAGTTGCGGCGCCATGCTGTCCAACGCGGTGGCCAAGCGCTATGGTGCGGCGGGCCTGCCCGACGGCACGATCAGCATCAAACTCACCGGCACGGCCGGACAGAGCTTCGGTGCCTTCCTCGCGCGCGGCATCACCCTGGATCTGACCGGTGAGGCGAATGATTACGTCGGCAAGGGCTTGTCCGGCGGACACATCATCGTGCGCAAACCGCAAGGTTTCCGCGGCCCGGCGGAAGAGAACATCATCGTCGGCAATACCGTGCTCTATGGCGCGACCGATGGTGAGGCCAACTTCAACGGCGTGGCGGGCGAACGCTTTTGTGTGCGCAACTCCGGCGCGCAGGCGGTGGTCGAGGGTACCGGCGATCACGGCTGCGAGTACATGACGGGCGGCACCGTCGTCGTCCTGGGCGCCACCGGGCGCAATTTTGCCGCCGGCATGTCGGGCGGCGTGGCTTATGTGTATGACGCCGACGGCCATTTCGCCAGTCGCTGCAACAAAGCGATGGTCGTGCTGGAAAAACTCCTGCCGGCCAGTAAACAGGCGAACGATGGCACCAGGCATCGCGGCGAAGCTGACGAAGTGCAACTCAAGCGCATGCTCGAACAGCATCTGGAACGGACCGGCAGCACGCACGCCAAGGCGGTACTGGCCAATTGGGCGGCTGCGCGCGATTTGTTCGTCAAGGTTTTCCCGAACGAGTATCGGCGCGCATTGACCGAGATGGCGCAAAAATCGACCCGGTTGGAGGCAGCGTGATGAAAGCCTTCCCCCCGGCCCCCCACCCGAGGACGGGGGCGACTTTGGTTCAGCCGCCGCGAACTGCGCGGCGACTTCCATGCATTGATTTGCTGCCCCCTTGGGGCGGCCCTGCGGAGGCAGCGTAATGGGTAAGCCCACCGGATTTCTCGAGTATCAGCGCATCGCCGAGACCTATGAAAAGGCCGACAAGCGCGTCACCCACTATCACGAGTTCGTTCCACACCTGAGCGATGCCGAGGCCAAGATTCAGGGCGCGCGTTGCATGGATTGCGGCATTCCGTTCTGCAACAACGGTTGCCCGGTCAACAACATCATTCCAGACTGGAACGACCTGGTCTATCGCGGGCATTGGAAGGAAGCGATCGGCGTCCTGCATTCGACCAATAATTTTCCGGAATTCACCAGCCGGGTCTGTCCCGCGCCATGCGAGGCGGCCTGCACGCTGAACATTCCGCAGACACCAGTGGGCATCAAGTCGATCGAGCGCGCCATCATCGACAAGGCGGGTGAAAACGGCTGGGTCGTGCCGCAACCGCCGGCAAAGAAAACCGGCAAGAAAGTGGCCATCGTCGGCTCCGGTCCCGCGGGCCTGGCCGCCGCCCAGCAGTTGGCGCGCGCCGGACACGAGGTCACCGTATTCGAGAAAAACGAAAGCATCGGCGGCCTGCTGCGCTTCGGCATTCCCGACTTCAAGCTCGACAAACGCCTGATCGACTGGCGCATGCAGCAAATGCAGGTCGAAGGTGTGAGCTTTGTCACCAACACCATGGTGACGCATGCCAGCATGCCCAAGGGCGTTGCCAGCGATGCCAAATGGGTGGTGACGACCGAGCAATTGAGAACGGACTTTGCGGCAGTGATACTCGCCGGCGGCGCCGAGCATCCGCGCGACTTGCCGGTTCCCGGGCGCGACCTGGCCGGCGTGCATTTCGCGCTGGAGTTTCTGATTCCGCAGAACAAGGAAGTCGCCGGCGCCGGCAAGAATCCTATCAACGTCAAGGGCAAGCATGTGGTCGTGATCGGCGGCGGCGATACCGGCTCGGACTGTGTCGGTACCTCGAATCGGCATGGTGCGGCGAGCATCACCCAGATCGAACTGATGCCGCAGCCCCCCGAGCAGGAAGATGGGTCGCAAACCTGGCCGTACTGGCCGCTGAAGATGCGTACCTCGTCTTCGCAACTCGAAGGTTGTGAGCGCGACTGGTCGATCGGCACCAAGGCCTTCATTGGCAAGAACGGCAAGCTCACGGCGATTCGCGCCGTGCGTCTTGAATGGCAGGGCGGGAAGATGACCGAGGTGGCGGGTTCCGAATTCGATATCCGTGCCGATTTTGCCTTTCTGGCCATGGGCTTCGTCAGCCCGGTGGGCGGAATTCTCGATGCCTTCGGCGTCAGCCGCGACAGCCGTGGCAATGCCCGGGCCGATACCGAGACCGCCAACGCCTACGCCACCAGCGTCAAAGGCGTATTTGCCGCGGGCGATATGCGCCGCGGCCAGTCTCTGGTGGTCTGGGCCATCCGGGAAGGCCGTCAGTGCGCGCGCAGCGTCGACGAATTCCTGATGGGTTCAAGCACGCTGCCGCGCTAGACGCAAACCACGCACCGCGCCCCGAGAGCACAGTCGCAATGGAAACCAGTGGCAGTTTTCTCTCAGCGGCGGTGCTGCTTTTGCTGGTCTTCGATCCTTTCGGCAACACGCCGATCGTCGCTTCGGTTCTGCGCAACGTGCCCGTGGCCCGACGCTGGAAAGTCGTGCTGCGCGAATGCCTGATTGCCTACGCCGTGCTGGTGCTGTTCCTGTTTTTTGGGCGCCACGTGATGAGTTTCATGCAGTTGTCGGATACGTCGCTTGGCATATCGGGTGGCGTGGTTCTTTTCCTGATTTCGCTACGCATGATTTTTCCGCCGCCGGGCGGCAATGTTTATGGCGACAGCAGCGGAGGCGAACCCTTCGTCGTGCCACTGGCAGTGCCGGCAATTGCCGGCCCGTCGGCACTGGCCATGGTCATGCTGCTGGTTTCGCGCGAGCCGCAGCGCTTGCTGGAATGGTTCGGCGCCTTGAGCGCGGCGATGGCCGTGTCGACCATCGTGCTGCTGGCGGCGGGCAAACTGATTGACATTCTCGGCGAGCGCATGCTCAGCGCGATTGAAAAACTCATGGGCCTGATACTCAGCGCCCTGGCAATCGAGATGCTGTTGCGCGGCATCCATGGTTTTGTCAGGACCTTCAATTGAGTTCCGGCCGCAGGCCTTGTTAAACTGCGTCGTCATCAACATCGCATGAACTCACCGATGCTCAATGTCACCATACTCGCCGCCGGACAAGGCAAGCGCATGCATTCCGATCTGCCCAAGGTTTTGCATGCGCTGGCAGGAAAGGCGCTCCTCGCTCATGTGCTCGACACAGCGCGCACCATTGGTGCGGAACACATTCGTGTGGTCTACGGTCATGGCGGCGAGCAGGTCCGCGCCGCGCTGGATGCGCCGGACATCACCTGGGTAGTGCAGGAGCCGCAACTCGGCACCGGTCACGCGGTCTTGCAGGCGCTGCCGGGCGGCGTCCTGTCAGCGCCGACTGAGTCTTCAACCCTGGTCCTCTACGGCGACGTGCCGCTGATTCGCGCCTCGACCCTGCAGCGCTTGATCGAGACGGCAGCCGGCGGCTCACTGGCCCTGCTCACCGCGCATGTCGACAAACCGCAGGGCTATGGCCGCATCGTCCGGGTCGAGGGCCGCGTCACGCGCATCGTCGAGGAAAAAGATGCAGATGACGCCGAACGGGCCATTCGTGAAATCAACACCGGCATACTGGTCGCCCCCACCGCCGCGCTGCAGCGCTGGTTGCCGACGCTGGGCAACCGCAATGCGCAGGGCGAGTACTACCTGACCGATATCGTCGCCCTGGCGGTGGCCGAAGGCATGCAGGTCGCCACGGCCCACCCGGATGCGGTCTGGGAAACCGAGGGCGTCAACAGCAAAGTCCAGCTCGCCATGCTGGAACGCGTGCATCAGCGCAACATCGCCGAGCGCTTGATGGAATCCGGCGTAACGCTGAGCGATCCGGCGCGCATCGACGTGCGCGGTGAACTGAATTGCGGTCGCGATGTCGGCATCGACATCAACTGCCTGTTCGAGGGCCGTGTCGAACTCGCCGACGGCGCCACCGTCGGCGCCAACTGCGTGCTGAAAAACTGCCGCATCGGCGCCGGCGCTCGAATCGCGCCCTTCTGTCACATCGAGGACGCCGTGGTGGGGCCGGACAGCATCGTCGGACCCTTCGCCCGTCTGCGCCCCGGCACGACCCTGGGTCGCGATGTCCATATCGGCAATTTTGTCGAAGTGAAAAATTCGACCATCGCCGACCATTCAAAGGCCAATCATCTGGCCTATGTCGGCGATGCCACGATCGGCAGTCGCGTGAACGTCGGCGCCGGCACCATCACCTGCAACTATGACGGTGCCAACAAGTTTCGCACCGTGATCGAGGACGACGTATTCATCGGTTCCGACACGCAACTGGTGGCGCCTGTCACCGTCGGTCGCGGTGCAACCCTGGGTGCGGGCACGACCCTGACCAAGGACGCGCCAGCGGACCAGCTGACGGTTTCGCGCGCCAGACAGATGTCGGTTCCGGGCTGGAAGCGCCCGGTGAAAAATACCGGCCCGAAGAAAAAGGACTGAATCATGTGCGGCATTGTCGCAGCCGTTGCTGCACGCAACATCGTTCCCGTGCTGATCGAAGGCTTGCTGAAGCTCGAGTATCGCGGCTACGACTCCGCCGGTCTGGCGATACTCGATCCGGCGCTGACGCGATTGCGCAGCGTCGGCCGTGTCGCCGAACTGGCTACTCAGGCACAAGACAAGACGGCGCATCACGGCATCGCCCACACCCGCTGGGCGACTCATGGCGCGCCCTGCGAGCGCAATGCGCATCCGCATGTCTCGGCCGGGCTGGCGGTGGTGCACAACGGCATCATCGAGAACTACGTCGAGCTCAAGCAGCAACTGATCGCAGGCGGCTATGAGTTCACCTCCGACACCGATACCGAGGTTGTCGCCCACCTGATTCAACATGAGCTGAAGTCGGCGCCGGATCTTTTCGATGCCGTGTGCCGAGTCACGGCTCAGCTGGTAGGCGCCTACGCCCTTGCCATCTTGCAGGAGGAGGACGATCGCATCGTGGTCGCCCGCAATGGCGCTCCGCTGTTGCTTGGCCTGGGCGAGGATGGCAACTATGCGGCGTCCGATGCATCCGCCCTGCTGCAGGTCACGCGCCGCATCATCTACCTGGAAGACGGCGATGTTGCCGAGCTCAAGCGCGACGCAGTGCGAATAGTCGGCGCTGGCGGTACGGCGATGGACATACCGGGAGACAGGCCGGTGCATGAAAGCACGCTCTCGGCCGACGAAGTGGCGTTGGGCGATTACCGGCATTACATGCAAAAAGAGATTTTCGAGCAACCGCAGGCATTGGCGGCAACGCTGGAAATGATCGGCGGCGCGCAGACCTTGAGCCCCAATCTGTTCGGCGTGGCCGCACCGGAAATGATGCAAGGCGTGAGCTCGGTGCTGATTCTTGCCTGCGGCACCAGCTATCATGCAGGCCTCGTGGCGCGCTACTGGATCGAACGGATCGCAGGGGTGCCCTGCAGCGTCGAGATCGCCAGCGAGTACCGCTACCGCATCTCGGTGCCCAACACGCAGCAACTGGTGGTGGCGATTTCACAATCCGGCGAAACGGCGGATACGCTGGCCTCGGTGAAGCACGCCAAGGCCCAAGGCATGGCGCGCACCCTGGCAATCTGCAACGTGCCCGAGTCGGCCATTGTGCGCGAATGCGCGCTGCGCTTTCTGACCCGTGCCGGACCCGAGATCGGCGTTGCCTCGACCAAGGCGTTTACCACACAGCTGGCTGCGCTGTTCCTGCTGGCGGTGACGCTGGCCAAGCAGGGCGGGCGGTTGACCGCAGAACAGGAAGCCGGGCACTTGACGGCCCTGCGCCATTTGCCGGTGGCCGTGCAGAAAGTGCTGGCTCTGGAACCGGAAATAAAGATCTGGGCTGCGCGCTTTGCCGACAAGCACCACGCGCTGTTTCTCGGTCGCGGGCACCACTACCCGATCGCGCTGGAAGGCGCGCTGAAGCTCAAGGAAATTTCCTACATTCATGCCGAGGGTTATCCGGCAGGCGAGCTCAAGCATGGTCCGCTGGCGCTCGTGGACAAGGACATGCCGGTGATCAGCATAGCTCCCAACGATGCCCTGCTGGAAAAGCTCAAGTCCAACCTGAAAGAAGTTTCTGCTCGCGGCGGCGAGCTCTATGTCTTCGCGGATGCGGATTCGGCAGTTGACGAAGATGCCGGCGTGCACGTACTGCGCCTGCCCGAGCACTACGGCCTGCTCTCACCCGTACTGCACGTTGTGCCGCTGCAACTGCTGTCCTACCACGCCGCCCTGGTCAAAGGCACGGACGTGGACAAACCGCGCAACTTGGCGAAAAGCGTCACGGTTGAGTGAGGCGGTTGAAGAGCAGCGATCCGCGGTTTGCAGCGAAGGCTAACCGGCGCAGCCGGTTAAGCGAGCCCGCCGCATCGGCGCGCGGCCGCAGCTACAAACCGCGCAACTTGGCGAAAAGCGTCACGGTTGAGTGAGGCGGTTGAAGAGCAGCGATCCGCGGTTTGCAGCGAAGGCTAAGCGGCGCAGCCGGTTAAGCGAGCCCGCCGCATCGGCGCGCGGCCGCAGCTACAAACCGCGCAACCTGGCGAAGAGCGTCACGGTGGAGTGAGGCGGTGGAGAAAATTAAAGCCTCTGCTTGTCGCCGGATAACAAGGATTTCCGGCAAAGCGGTCCGTCAGAAGGATTGATCGCGTCGGCGGCAATGGCGGATACCAGTTCGCGGATCTCTTCCAGGCTGAATTGCGCGTAAAGCCGCCGCGCATAGGCGGCGGGAATGCGTACCGAGATTTCCCGCCCGTCCGGCAATTGAGCGCCCACGGCCATCAGGCTGTGGGTGGTTGCGCTTTCCGCTGCGTCCACCAGATCGCGCTGCTCATCCATCAGCGTCTCGTACTCTTGTTCAAGGACCTCCTCGAGCTCGTCCGCCAGATTGCCGGGAACGGTGACGACGAAGCCGTCCATGTTGTCCGCCCTCGTCTCGCCCGGGATACCTTGTTCGATCACGAAGCGCAGGAAGCGATCGCACAGCCCGCTGTCAAAAAAAATGTAGTCGTTGGTCATCGTTGCTGATACCGGATTCAGAGTGTTGTGACCTGCCGCCGCCGATGTTCGATCCGGCGAGCATGTTGTGAGCGGAGTCCCTGTTTGTCGCCGATTGTACAAGTCGGCCCGGCGATATGTCGAAGGCCAATCCTGAGCGTCTTGACTCCACAAGGCGCGGCTGACGCGTCGGGAGGCTTTGGCGGCCAGGGCTGCGTTGCCGTTGATGTGCGATTTGAGGTCATGATGGCGCCGTCGTTCAGGCGCTGGGACATGGGATCGCCGTATCGCCATCGCCGACTTTTCGCGATTGCGCCACCGCCGCGGCAATTGGAGCCGTGCCACCATCGCCGACTTTCTGGGATTACGCCACGCAGCCGAGGGAAGGGTGATGCCGCAGCGAATCGGTTACCCTTCCGTCTTCAATCGGAATTCATCGCTCATGTGCGGACGCTACGCTCTCTACGGCCCCCTTTCACGACTCACGGAATACTTCGATCTGCAGACGTGTGCCGACTGGGAGGCGCGCTACAACATTGCGCCGCAAAGCGCGATTCTGGTCGTGCGTGATCGGACCGGGATCGGTCGCGTCGGCCAGATGGTTAAGTGGGGGCTGATTCCGCGCTGGGCGAAGAACGCCGCCATCAGCCAGAAGCTGAACAACGCGCGGGCCGAAACGGTTGCCGAAAAACCCTCCTTCAAGGCTAGTTTCGAGCGTCACCGCTGCCTGATTCCCGCCAACGGCTTCTACGAATGGCAAGCGGTCAGCGCGGAAGGCAAAGCGCGCAAACAGCCCTGGTTCGTCCGCCCTGCCAACGATGAAGACTTCTTCGCGTTTGCCGGCCTCCTCGCAGTGTGGACGTCTCCCGAGGGGCAGGACGTTGTCACAGCCTGCGTCATCACCACGACGCCCAATGCAGTGATGGCGCCGATTCATGAGCGTATGCCGGTGTTGCTGCCACGGCAGCATTTCGATGCCTGGCTGGATCCGGCAATGCGCGACAGCGAAGCGCTGAGAGCGTGGCTGGTACCGGCAGCGGACGACGCAATGCGTGCCTACCCGGTCAGCAGTCGTGTCAGCAATGCCAGAAATGAGGGGCCGGAATTGCTTGAGGTGGCATGAGGCAATGATGAATCCCAGACGCATCCTGTCCGTCATCCCGCCGATGACGCAACTCAATACGCCCTATCCGTCGACCGCTTACCTGACGGGTTTCCTGCGCTCGCGCGGGTTTGACGCCGCACAGGAGGATCTGGCGCTGGCGCTGGTTCTGCGCCTGTTCTCGCGTGACGGATTGCGGGCGATTCGCGAGTGCATCAAAGCCCTGCCACAGAAACAGCGCAGCCCGAGGGTGCAGGCTTTTGATCGGGAATTCGACCGTTATCTCGCCACGATAGATTCCGCAGTGGCGTTTCTGCAAGGGCGCGATCCCTCGATCGGCCATCGCATCGGCGGGCGCAACTTTCTGCCCGAAGGCTCGCGTTTCGAACCGCTGGCCGCCTATGTCGATCCGGATGGCGGCGATCCGCTGGCCTGGGCATTCGGCGCTTTGGGCGTGCAGGATCGCGCGCGGCACTTCGCCACGCTCTACCTCAACGACGTTGCCGACGTGTTGCGCGAGGCGGTCGATTCGCGTTTCGAGTTCGTTCGCTACGCCGAATCGCTGGCGCAAAGCCAGGCCAGTTTCGAACCGCTGGCCGAGGCGCTGGCGGCGCCGCTCAATCTCGTCGATAGCAGCTTGCGCGAGTTGACGATTGCTGCGTTGGAGCGTCACAGACCCGGTCTGGTGCTGGTCTCGGCACCGTTTCCCGGCAACGTGTATGGCGCGTTTCGCATCGCGCAGGCGATCAAGTTGCACGATCCGGCGATTGTTACCGTCCTCGGCGGCGGCTTCGTCAATACCGAATTGCGCGAGCTCACCGAGCCGCGGGTGTTCGACTATTTCGATTACCTCACCCTGGACGATGGCGAACGGCCGCTGCTGGCCTTGCTCGAACATCTGGACGGCAAACGCGCGCAGGACAGGCTGGTACGCACCTATGTGCGAACCGCGCAACCCGTTGCGGTGCGCTACATCGATGCCGGCGAAGCCGACATCGCCTTCGCCGATGTCGGCACGCCGACCTGGGACGGACTGCCGCTGGACCGCTATCTGTCCGTGCTCGACATGCTCAATCCCATGCACCGCCTGTGGTCCGACGGGCGCTGGAACAAGCTGACCGTGGCGCACGGCTGTTACTGGAAGAAGTGCAGTTTTTGCGACGTCTCGCTCGACTACATCTCGCGTTACGACACCGTCGCTGCGGTGACGCTGGTCGATCGCATCGAAAGCATCATCGCGGAAACCGGGCAGACCGGTTTTCATTTTGTCGACGAAGCCGCGCCGCCGAAGTCGCTGAAGGCGCTGGCCGAAGAGTTGCACAAGCGCCAGCGGGCGATTTCGTGGTGGGGCAATATCCGTTTCGAGAAATCCTTCACGCCGCAACTCTGCGCAGAGCTTGCCGACAGCGGCTGCATCGCCGTTTCCGGCGGGCTGGAAGTCGCCTCCGATCGCTTGCTCAAGCTGATGCAAAAGGGCGTCTCGGTCGAGCAGGTGGCGCGCGTGACCCGCGCCTTCACCGATGCCGGCATTCTGGTGCATGCCTATCTGATGTATGGCTTCCCGACGCAGACGCTGCAGGACACGGTCGACGCGCTCGAATATGTGCGGCAACTGTTTGCCGCCGGTTGCATCCAGTCCGGCTTCTTCCATCGCTTTGCCTGCACGGTGCATTCGCCGGTCGGGCGCGATCCAGCGCATTTCGGCGTGAAACTGAAACCACTGCCGGCAGTCTCCTTTGCCAGGAACGACGTCGGCTTCATCGATCCGAGCGGCGTCGACCATGCTGCCCTTGGCACCGCCCTGAACAAGGCGCTCTACAACTACATGCACGGATTGGGTCTGGAGGAAGACGTGCGCAGCTGGTTTTCCGGCCGCGTGCCGCGTACCACGGTCGCGCGTCAGTTCATCACCCGCGCCCTGCGCTGATTCACGCCGGCGGTTTCGAGCGGGCGACAAACTTTCGGAATTCTTCCGCCGGTAGCGGACGACTGAACAAATAGCCCTGGCAGTCATGGCAGCCGGAATTGGCGAGAAACTCCCGCTGCGCCTCGGTTTCAACGCCCTCGGCAATCACCGAAAGCGCCAGGCTTTGGGCCAAGGCGACAATGGTGCGGGCGATGGCGGCGTCGTTGGGGTCGGTCAGCACGTCGCGGATGAAGGATTGATCGATTTTCAGCTGGTCGAGCGGCAGGCGCTTCAGGTAGGACAGCGACGAGTACCCGGTGCCAAAGTCGTCCAGCGAGAAACTGACGCCGATCGCTTTCAGCGCATTCATCGTGGCGATGGTGTTTTCCACGTTTTCCAGCAGCAGGCTTTCCGTGAGTTCCAGCTTGAGTTTTCTCGGGTTGGCGCCGGAGTCATTCAGAATGGCCGACACCTGCGCCACAAAGTCCGCTTGGCGGAATTGACGCGCGCTGACATTGACTGCCAGCGTGAGCCTCGCCAGTTCAGGCTGAGCTGCCCATTCGACCAGCTGCTCGCAGGCAGTGGTCAGTACCCAGCGGCCCAGAGGGAGAATCAATCCGGTTTCCTCGGCGAGCGGTATGAATTCAGCCGGGGAAACCAGGCCGCGTTGAGGGTGCTGCCAGCGCACCAGCGCTTCGGCACCGGTTACCGTACCGATGCCGTCGATCTGGGGTTGATAGTGGAGTATCAGTTGGGCGCTTTCAAGCCCTTTTCTCAGCTCGCCTTCAAGCTTGACCCGATTCTCAACCACGATCTGCATATCCGGATCGAAGAAGCGCAGTGTGTTGCGCCCCGCATCCTTGGCCTGGTACATGGCGACGTCGGCCCGCTTCATCAGGTCGTCGATGGTGGTTTGCTCTTCTGTGAGCAAGGCAATGCCGATGCTGGGCGAACTTAAACAACGATGTCCGTTGAGTTCGTAGGGCTGATTCAGGGATGCGAGAATTTTCTCGCCGACCAGTTCGGCCTGGGTTGCGGCTTCATAAACGGAGTCGCTCAGATCTTCGAGGACGACGACAAATTCGTCACCACCCAGGCGCGCAACCGTGTCACCTTCCCGCACGCTGGTTCCAAGACGTTCAGCGACCCGCTGCAGCAGAAGGTCACCGATGTCGTGGCCGAGGGTATCGTTGAGGGTCTTGAAGTTGTCGAGGTCGATGAACAATACCGCAAGCTCCTTGCCGCTGCGGGCACTCGACGCCAGTGCTTGCTGCAGTCGGTCAAGCAGCAGGCGCCGGTTGGGCAGAAGTGTCAATGAGTCGTAAAACGCCAGTCGCCGGATTTCTTCCTCTGCCGATTTTCGCGCGCTGATATCGCGCGAGAAGCCTACCGTGCCGAGCAGTTCTCCGCTTTCGTCGATCACCGGCGCTTTGTAGGTTTCAAACCACTGGGCCCCGTCTGCGGTCTTGATGACTTCTTCGACGCTTGTGTTCTGCCTTGAGACCTGCACCGCGCGGTCTTCAATCTGATGGCGTTCAGCAATATTCCATGGAACGATGTCGAAGTCAGTCTTCCCGGTCAGCTCGTCCGGGCTGTGTCCGCCGAATAGTCGACCAAAAGTCTTGTTGACCGAGAGGAAGCGGCTCTTGGTGTCCTTGAGCCAGACGGCGAAGGGGAAATTATCCAGCAGTGCACGCTGGTAGCGTTCTTTTTGGCGCAGCTCATCCTCGATGCGGATCCGGTCGGTAATGTCGCGGGTGACGGACAGAATGCATTCAGTGCCATCGATGGGAAGCCTGTGTACCGACATCAGGCCAACCAGTTCGCTCCCATCTTTGCGTCGAAAGCGAAATTGCTGGTTCTCGCAGAACCCATCGCGTTTGATTGCGTCAATCATGCGTTGCCGATCCGCTGGGTCGGCCCAGATACTCAGTTTCAGGGAGCTGTGATTGATGGCCTCCTCGCGGCTCCAGCCGGTGATTCGCTCAAAGCCTTCATTGACGTCCAGATAACAGCCGTCGGCTACGCGGTTGATGTTGATTGCATCCCGGCTGGTACGAAAAGCAATGCGATAGCGTTCCTCGCTGGAGCGCAGGGCGGCTTCTGCCTGCTTGCGTTCGGTGACATCCTCCACCATTGCCGTGACATAGTTGACCGATCCGTCGGATTTTCGGGTGCAGCGCACCACCAGGCGTATCGGGACAATTTTTCCGCTGCGGGTGATGAAGCGCTTGTCCATGGCGTAGCCATCTATTTCATTGGCAAGCAGGCGCTTGAATTGAGCTTCGTCGGCGGGCAGATCGGCCGGATAGGTCAGCTGGGCCCACGACATCTGGTGCAGCTGCTGTTCGGAATATTCCAGCAGCTTGCACAGATAGTCGTTTACGCGAATCCAGCCCTTGTCCGGCGAGGTGATGGCCAGGCCGACCAGGCCCAGTTCGTAGAACGAGCGCAGCAGGCTTTCGCTTTCGCGCACCGCCTGTTCGGCCTGTGCACGCTGGGTGATGTCGCGGGCAATGCCCAGTACGCCGACCGGCTTGCCCTGGGCGTCGCGCAGCGGCGTCTTGGTGGTCTCCACCAGAACCCGCTGGCCATTGTCGGCAAAGCGGATCCAGACTTCATGGCTAACGGGTTTGATCGACGCGAGGGCTTTGCGATCATGCTCGCGATACCTGTCTGCCTGTTGTTTGTCCACCAGGTCGTAATCTGTCTTGCCGACAATATGCTCTTCTTTCAGGCCGTAGACTCGTTCCACCATCGGATTGCACAGCAGATAGACGCCGTCCAGATCCTTCAACCAGACCAGATCGGGGATGGTTTCCAGCAATACCCTCAGTCGCGCATGTTCCGCCGCCAGTTCCGCGGTGCGCTGTCGTACCTTGCGCCGCAAGGTGATGCCCCACAGCGCCAGCAGAAATCCGGCCAGCACGGTGGCCAACAGGGCATAGCCCAGATAGCGGGCGTAGGGAGATCGTGCCAGGCTGGTACCGAACCATTTCTCCTTGAGGGCCTGCTGTTCCGCCGTCGTGATGGCAGAGAAGCCGCGATTCAGCAGGGCCATGGTTTCTGTATCGCCTTTCTGCACGGCACGGTGAAACTCGCCGGTATAGAGCCTGAATGCCTGGTTGAAGTCGCCCTCGGCCTGGTTGCGATAGAGCAAATAGTTGGCCGGAGGCTCGTCGAGGCAGAACACCTTGACTTGTCCGCCAATCGCCGCCTGTATCAATGCCTCATAGCTGGGATACTCCCGCACGGTCTCGATGCCGGATTTCCCCAGCGCGTCGATGCAGGCGTCGCCTGCCTTGACGCCAACGGAAAAGCCCTGCAGCGTGGCGGCATCGGTAATGCCGCCGATCCCGGTGTGGCTGTAAATGGAAACATGAATCTGCGCGTAGGGTGACGTGAAGTCGAGCGTTCGCTCGCGCTCTGCCGTGCGGAAGATGGTGTCGATGACCTTGGCTTGACCGGACGCCATGCGCTGCTGCACTATTTTCCAGTCGGTGGCGACCAGATCGACGCCAACCCCGGTCTTGGTTTCCCATAGCTGCCAGAGGTCGATCAGGTATCCATGCAGGACACCGCTCGAATCACGAAACACATAGGGTGGGTAGTTGTCGTCCGTCACCACCGTCAAACTGTTTTTGACGGCCGCCGGCTGATCTGCAGGCGCGCTGTCGGCGCAGGACGCCGCCGGCGCAGCGAGCAGCAGAAACAGGCAGATGGCGCGACCTAGCCATGGCCTGCTTCTGCTGCTCAGTTGCGCTCCCATGCTGTTTTCGTACAACGGTCCTCCGTTCATTGGCGCTATCGATTCCACGTGCATTATGGGCTGGAACAATTCAGACGGCAAACAGTAGGCGCGGACAGCCCCCCCGTCATCCACGCAGGCGAACTACGCCATGCGAGTCCGGGCGTCGGCTCTGGTGTCGCATGCGGCAGCGGATCCCGGCGCTTTCTGGCAAAGTGTCGGAAAGCAGCGAGTCTGAAATGAACGAAGACGAAATCCCCTACGAAATACCCGAGTCAGAGCTCCACCCGTCGATGCTGGTGCGCGTGCTCTTGTGGTCGCTCGGCAGTCTCGCCCTGCTGCTGGGGATCATCGGTGTTTTCCTTCCGGGCCTGCCGACCACGCCCTTCATTCTGCTTGCCGCCGCATGCTATGCGCGGGCCTCGGAACCGTTTTATCGATGGCTGATTGCCAATCAGACCTTCGGTCCGCTGATCATCGAATGGCGGCGGCACCACAGCATTCCATTTCGCGTCAAGATCATTGCCATCATCCTGATGAGTTTGACCATCTGTGCGTCGATCTGGACCTTGTCTGCGCTGCCCTGGCTGCAAGCGACGCTGGCGCTGATTGGCGTCTCGACGTCGGTCTGGCTCTGGCGCGTACCCTCGCGCGATCGGCCCGCGGCGGCGAGTTGAACGGACGTGCCGGGGTTAGAATTTCACCAGAACATACCAAGGGGAAGTCCGCATCATGTCCAGATACACCACTGAATCAATCCGCGCCCTGGCGCTCGTAGGCCATGGCGGCGCGGGCAAGACCACCCTGGCGGAAGCCCTGTTGTTGAAATCCGGCGCGATCTCCGCACGAGGCTCGGTCGAAAAGGGCAGTGCGGTATGCGATTTCGACCCTCAGGAAAAAACTGCCGGCCATTCGCTCAACGCGGCCTTGGTCAACTTCGTCTGGGAGGATGTCCATATTCATCTCATCGACACTCCGGGCTACCCCGACTTTGCGGGACAGGCCACGGCCGCGTTGGCGGGCGTGGATACCGCCGTGGTGGTGATCAACGCCCAGACGGGCATCGAACTGGCGACAGAGCGCATGATGAGCGCGGCACAGGCCCGCGGATTGGCGCGGATGATCGTGATCAACAAGATCGACGCCGAGAACCTCGATCTGTCGGGGCTGGTCAGCGAAATCCGCGAGCGCTTCGGCAAGGAGTGCTTGCTGCTCGATTTGCCGGCGCATGATCGTCACGACGTGGTTGAAGTGCTGGAGCACGATAGTGGTGACGCGGATTTCGATTCGATCGCGCATGCTCATCGCGAGTTGATCGATCAACTGGTGGAGGAGGACGAGGCCCTGCTGGCGCGTTACCTCGAGGATGGCAAGGAGCCGGATGCCGCCGAACTGCATGCGCCATTCGAGCGGGCATTGCGTGCCGGCCACCTGATTCCCATACTATTCACTTCGGCGCGCACCGGCGCGGGCATTGATCAACTTTTGCACGTGCTGGCGACTCTCGCGCCCAATCCCACCGAGGGCAATGCGCCGCCTTTTTACCGCGGCGAAGCAGGCCAGGCCGGCGAGGCGTTCGCTGCCCGCCCCGATCCCGCACTGCATGTTCTCGCCCACGTGTTCAAGATCATTGTCGATCCCTATATGGGGAAAGTCGGTGTTTTCCGAGTGCACCAGGGTACGGTGCGCAAGGATAGCCAGCTCTTCGTCGGCGAGGGTAGAAAGCCCTTCAAGGTTGCCCATCTTTACCAGTTGCAGGGCAAGGACTATGTCGAAGTCGGTGAACTGCTGCCCGGCGATATCGGTGCCGTGGCAAAAGTTGATGAGATCGAATTCGACGTCGTGCTGCATGACTCGCACGACGAGGACCGTATCCATTTGCGCCCACTCGAATTTCCCAGGCCGATGCAAGGGCTTGCCGTAGAGACCCGGCGCAAGGGCGACGAGCAGCGCCTGTTCGACATACTGCACAAGCTGGAACTGGAAGATCCCTGCTTCGAGGTCGAGCGTCATCCGACAACGCACGAGACCGTGATTCGGGGCCTGGGCGAGATGCATTTGCGCTACAAGCTGGAAAAGATGGCAAGCCAGTACAAGCTCGAACTCGATACCCGACTGCCGCTGATTCCCTACACCGAAACCATTACCGCCGCCGCCGATGGGCATTGCCGGCACAAGAAGCAGTCGGGAGGAGCGGGCCAGTTCGGCGAGGTGTTCTTGCGCATCGAACCCTTGCCGCGCGGCGCTGGATTCGAGTTTGTGGACCACGTCAAGGGTGGCGTGATTCCCGGTGTTTTCATGCCGGCCGTGGAGAAAGGTGTACGTCAGGCCCTGGCCGACGGCGTGGTCGCGGGGTTTCCGGTGCAAGACATTCGCGTCATCGTGCATGACGGCAAGACGCACCCGGTGGACGGCAAGGAAGTCGCTTTTTTCAGCGCCGGTCGCAAGGCAACGGTGGCGGCAATTCGAGCCGCCGAGGCCATCGTGCTGGAGCCCATCGTCAGCATTGAGGTAACCACGCCCGAAGCTGCGATGGGCGATATTGCAGGGGATCTGGCGAGCCGGCGCGGCCACGTCACCGGGACCCAAAGCAGTCTCGCGGCGCGGCGCCAGGGTTTGCTCAGCGTCGGCGGCGAGGTGCCGCTGGCCGAAATCGCCGACTACGCGTCGCGTCTGAAGTCCCTGACCGGAGGCCAGGGCGCCTACAGCATCGAGTTCGCGCACTACGCGCAAGTACCGCCGCAGGTGCAGCAAAAACTGGCAGCCAGCTTCAAGCTGAAGGACGAAGATGACTGATCGCCCCGCGATCATGGTTCCTTGTCGGGAGCGCGCCCGTGCTTGATCCGCAAGCCGGCGCTTTGCTCAATCAATTGGGCTACGACGCCGGCGCCATCGAATCCTTGCTGACGAGCGCGATTCTGCTTACCGTCGTGGCGCTCGCGACGGCGGTGCCGACGGCAATTATCGCCAAGCGCAAAGGACGGTCGCGGACGCTCTGGCTGTTGTTTGCCCTGTCGATTCCGGTGCTTCCGCTGCTGCTGGTCTGGCTGCTGCCGAAGCGTCCGGCCAGGATGCCGGATTCGGAGCAATGAGCCTTGGGCGATCCAGCTTGCCGCGCAGCGGCAGGTGAATCCCTTCGGCGCGGCTCAATCGACCTTGGGCGCAGCCGAAGGATCGATGCCTTTGCCGATGAAATGGGCAACGAATTTGCGGTCAAAACTATCGATATGCTCGTGCAACCAGGTCTGAATGAAACTCGCCAGGCCGTCAGCGACATCGAAATCCTGCGCGCGCAGCCTGAACTTGTCGAGCTGTTCCATCAGGTGACGATGTTCCGCAATATGGGCTTCCGTTTCCGGGTATGAGAGGAGCCGCATCAGGCTTTCTTCCACCGCGAAATGTATTCGGGTCTGGATCACCAACTCGCCAAGTATTGCGTTCGCCGCATAGCCGTATTGCTTGTCGGCCGAATTCCGCAAGCGTTGCAGAAGTTGATTGAGCTGGCGATGCTGCAGATCGATTTCGGCAATACCGATCTCGAAGCCGTCGATTTCCGAACTGGTCGAACGGGAGCTCACGATTTGTCGTTGCCATCGGGAAAAGAATAATCCTAACATCGGCAGCGGCAAGTGCCGACTTGTGCGGGTGGCAGATCGCGGTCCTGGCCCCACGAACTGTCCGATCTATTGCCCGAAGCGTTTGCGATAGTCGCGTGGGCCGCTGCCGGTCCAGCCGGCAAAGGCACGATAAAACGCTGCGGCGTCGGCGAAGCCGAGCTCGGCGCCGATTCGACCCAGCGGCCGGTCGGACTTGGTCAGCCATTCGGTCGCCAGTTCGCGGCGCAGGCCATCCTTTATGGCGCGAAAGCTGGTGCCTTCGTCTTCCAGGCGGCGGTGCAAGGTACGCGGCGAGAGCAGCACGCGGCGGGCGATGGCCGGCAGCAGCAGGTGTTCGGGCAGGGCGGCACGCAGATACTCTCGCACGCGCAGGCTCAGCGCCCGGTCGCGACGGTAGAGCGTGGTGATGCTGGCCGGGGCGCCGAGCAGAAAGTCGCGCAGTGCGGCTTCATCGCGGCGTACCGGGAGGGCCAGCCATTCTGCGGGAAAGCGCGCTTCGAGACGTGGCGCATCGAAGGTGTAACGTGGTGCGAAGACCAGCTCGTAGTCGGCGGCATGCAGCGGCGGCGGATAGGGGAAGCAGACTTCGTCGAGCGGCAAGGGATGCGCCACCAGCCATGCCGCCAGGCCGTGAATCATGCGCAGCAGCCACTCGAAGGCGAACACGCGGCCCGCCGGGCCGACCGGCAGCGCTTGTTCCTGGCTGATGACAATGACGGCGGCGTCCCCGCTGCTTTCCAACTCGACGTCGAGATTGTCTTGCAGTACCTGCAGAAAACGCGCGATGCGCTCCAGCGCCTCTTCCAGGGTTGCAGCGGAAAGCACGGCGCGGCAGAGGAACTCGAAGCTGCCACGGCGCAGGGGACGGGAAAACAGGGCGAAGCCTTCGTCGTCGAGACGCTCGTTGATCAGGCGATAGAGCGCCGCATAGCGTGCCACCGGAATACGGGATTGGCGATCATGCAAAACACTTGTGGCAATATCTGCATGTTCGAGCAAGTCCTCGGCACTCAAGCCGGCTCGTGAAACTCCGGCAAGAATGCCTACTACAAAGCCGATAGCGACAGTCGACGGGCTGTCAACGCGGTTTCGGATGGGGTGAGATATCTGAGGCATATTGGCTAATTATGCATAGTTATCGTCGGTTTGTGTCATGGCATGACGAGCGGCCTTTGCCTATGATGAAAGCACTGCCGCCCATCCAGGAGCCGTTGCCATGACCGATCTTTCTGTCGCCGCCAAACTCGTTCCCTACAAGCCCAAGCACAAGGTTCGATTCGTCACCGCCACCTCGCTGTTCGACGGTCATGACGCTTCAATCAATATCATGCGGCGCATCCTGCAGTCGTCCGGCGTCGAAGTGATTCATCTTGGGCACAACCGTTCGGTGGAAGAGATCGTCAATGCGGCGCTGCAGGAAGACGCCCAAGGCATTGCGATATCCTCGTACCAGGGCGGACACGTCGAGTTTTTCAAGTACATGATCGATCTGCTGAAAGAGCGTGGCGGCGAGAGCATCAAGGTGTTCGGCGGCGGCGGCGGCGTGATCGTGCCGGCCGAAATGCAGGAACTGCACGAGTATGGCGTGACGCATCTGTATTCGGTGCAGGACGGGCAGAGCATGGGCCTGCAGGGCATGATCAACGACATGGTGGCGCGTTGCGACGTGGATATCAGCAAGCGCGCGCCGCAGGACATCAAGGCGCTGGAGGTCGAGGACCACGGCCAGAAAATGCGCAACCTGGCGCAGATCATCACTGCCCTGGAGAACGGTGCCTGGCCGGAAAAGGCGAAGAAGGCATTGCTCGAAAAAGTCGGCGCTGGTGGCACGGCGAATGCGCCGACCGCAGTTCCCACCCTGGGCATCACCGGCACCGGCGGCGCTGGCAAGAGTTCGCTGACCGACGAGTTGATCCGCCGTTTCAGACTCGACCAGGACGACAGCCAGAAAATTGCGGTGATCTCCATCGACCCGTCGCGCAAACGCACCGGCGGCGCGCTACTCGGTGACCGCATCCGCATGAACGCGATCCAGCATCCGAACATCTACATGCGCTCGCTGGCCACACGCGACACCGGCAGCGAGATCTCCAAGGCGCTGCCCGATGTCATCGCCGCCTGCAAGGTCGCCGGTTTCGACCTGATCGTGGTCGAAACCTCGGGCATCGGTCAGGGCGACGCGGCCATCGTGCCGCTGGTCGATGTCTCGCTGTATGTGATGACGCCCGAGTTCGGCGCCGCCTCGCAACTGGAAAAGATCGACATGCTGGACTTCGCCGATTTCGTCGCGATCAACAAGTTCGACCGCAAGGGCGCGGAAGACGCGCTGCGCGACGTACGCAAGCAGTACCAGCGCAATCGCGAACGCTTTACCGAGAAGACCGAAGACATGCCAGTGTTCGGCACCATGGCGGCGCGCTTCAACGACGACGGCATCACCGCGCTGTATCAGGCGTTGGCGCCGCGCCTGGCCGAGCGCGGGCTGGCGTTCGGCAAGAATCGCCTGCCGGCGGTCGGCGTCAAGCATTCCTCGGCCGGTCGCGCCATCGTGCCGGCCGACCGTGTGCGCTATTTGGCCGAGATCGCCGACGCCCTGCGTGCCTATCACACGCATGTTACCGAGCAGGCGCTCGTTGCGCGCGAGCGCCAGTCGCTGAAAACCGCCAAGACCATCTTCGAGGAATGCAAGAAGAACGCCGGTGACTTCGACGAACTGATTGCCTGGAAGGACGGGCAGTTGACGCCGCACGCGCGCAAACTTTTGGCGATGTGGCCGGACATGAAAAAGGCCTATGCCGGCGACGAGTACGTGGTGAGAATCCGTGGCAAGGAAATCCGCACCGGACTTATCCACGAAACGCTTTCCGGCACCAAAATCCGAAAAGTCGCGCTTCCGCGTTTCGATGACGAAGGCGAACTGCTCAAGTTCCTCATGCGCGAGAATGTTCCCGGCTCCTTCCCCTACACCGCAGGCGTGTTTGCCTTCAAGCGCGAGAACGAAGACCCGACGCGCATGTTTGCCGGCGAGGGCGATGCCTTTCGCACCAACAAGCGTTTCCTGAAAGTCTCGGAAGGCATGCCGGCCAAACGCCTGTCTACCGCCTTCGATTCGGTCACGCTCTATGGCTGCGACCCCGATCCGCGTCCCGACATCTACGGCAAGGTCGGCAATTCCGGTGTCTCGATCGCCACACTCGACGACCTCAAAGTGCTCTATTCAGGTTTCGATCTGTGCGACCCGGCCACCTCGGTCTCGATGACCATCAATGGCCCGGCGCCGATGATTCTGGCGATGTTTCTCAACGCTGCGATTGATCAGCAGATCGAGAAGTTCCGCACCCAAAATGGTCGCGACGCCACTGAGGACGAAGCCGAAAAGATTCGCGAATGGACGCTCTCATCGGTGCGCGGCACGGTGCAGGCCGACATCCTCAAGGAAGATCAGGGCCAGAACACCTGCATTTTCTCGACCGAGTTCGCGCTGAAAATGATGGGCGATATCGCCGAGTATTTCGTGCACAACCAGATCCGCAATTTCTATTCGGTCTCGATTTCCGGCTATCACATCGCCGAAGCCGGCGCCAATCCGATCAGCCAACTCGCCTTCACCCTGGCCAACGGCTTCACCTATGTCGAGACCTATCTCGCGCGTGGTATGCACATCGACGATTTCGCCGGCAATCTGTCCTTCTTTTTCAGCAACGGCATGGACCCGGAATATTCGGTGATCGGCCGCGTTGCGCGGCGCATCTGGGCGGTGGCGATGAAGAACCGCTACGGCGCCAACGAGCGCAGCCAGAAGCTCAAGTACCACATCCAGACTTCCGGCCGTTCGCTGCATGCGCAGGAAATGGATTTCAACGATATCCGCACCACGCTGCAGGCGCTGATTGCCATTTACGACAACTGCAACAGTCTGCACACTAATGCCTATGACGAGGCCATCACCACACCGACCGAAGAAAGCGTGCGTCGCGCCATGGCGATCCAGCTCATCATCAATCGTGAGTGGGGCGTGGCGAAGAACGAGAATCCGAACCAGGGGGCCTTCCTCATCGACGAGCTGACCGAGCTGGTCGAGGAAGCCGTGCTCAAGGAATTCGAAGCCATCGCCAGCCGAGGCGGCGTGCTTGGCGCCATGGAAACCGGCTATCAGCGCGGTAAGATCCAGGAAGAGTCGATGCACTACGAGCACAAGAAACACGACGGCTCCTACCCCATCATCGGCGTCAATACCTTCCTCAATCCACACGGTTCCGGCGTCGCCAGCGAAATCGAGCTGGCGCGTTCGACCGAGGCCGAGAAACAGTCGCAGCTCAGCCGTCTCAAGGATTTCCAGACCCGCAACGGCGGCCAGTCGGCGGCCTGTCTCGCCGATCTGAAACAGGCCGTGATCGACAACAAGAATGTTTTCGCGGTGATGATGGAGGCGGTGCGTTGCTGTTCGCTGGGGCAGATTTCGAATGCCCTCTACGAGGTCGGCGGCCAGTATCGGCGCAGCATGTAAAAACTAGGCGCCGGTGAAGCAAAGCGCTTCAAGACGGTCGAGCAAAAGACGCTCTCCCCGTCGTAGCGGATGGCGGGACGGCGACAAGCCGGCGTCTCGGGCTCGTCGGCTTCAGGCCAGTCGGGTGACGGTAACGGTCAGCGGCCCGCCTTTCTCAGGCGGCAACGCGAGGTTGTTGCCATAGCTGCCGGGCCAGTCGTTGGCGAAGAAATTGAGCTGTTTGTCGTCAAAACCGGCAATCGAATCGGGCACCGTCCAATCCAGGCCGGCGCCAATGACAAAGGCATCCCTGTCATTTTGGCCGACGCAGCCGCACAGGCAGAAGAACGCCGCACCGGGCACACGATTCCAGCGTTGCAGCGGCCAGAGTTTCCAGCCTGTGGCAGTGGTGATTCGAAACCAGTCCTGCCATTTTCCGCTGGCGGTGAAGCGGTAACGCTCACCGGGGGCCACGTTCAGTCCACTGGGGACGAAAAAGGGGCGGGGATCGACGGGTAGGGAGAGGCTGGTGCCGATGGCGAGTGGGGTCATGATGCGTACTCCCGCTTGGGTAGCCTGAATACTCCCCCTTTCCAGGGCGGCTCGCAACAGGAAAACCCGGGCGCAAGGAGTGCACCGGTGGGACAAGCCCGATATATGCGCCAGCGTCCGCAAACGAGATGCCAACACCGAACTCGGCGATAATGTTGCGTGGCGAACGGCGGGAAGTTGCTGCTGTTGCGCTCGCAGTCAACTCAACAGCGCGTTTGCGTGCTCATCAAGTGAATCAAAGGGAGAAGCGGGCATGAATATCAAGACAGTGGGCATCATCGGTGCCGGCACCATGGGCAATGGCATCGCCCAGGCCTGTGCCGTGGTGGGCATCGATGCGGTGATGCTGGACATCAACGAGGCGGCCGTGCAAAAAGGCGTCGCCACGGTATCCGGCAGTCTCGATCGGCTGGTCAAGAAGGAAAAGATGACGGCCGAGCAGAAGGCCGCGGCGATGGCGCGCATCAAGCCGATCACCCAGACGGCGGACTTGAAGGGCGTCGATATCGTGATCGAAGCGGCGACCGAAAATGAAGGCCTGAAGCTGAAGATACTCAGGGACGTCGAAGCCGTGATCGGCGCCGAGACCATCATCGCCAGCAATACGTCGTCGATATCAATTACCCAGCTTGCCGCCGCGACCGGGCGCGCGGACCGGTTCATCGGCATGCATTTTTTCAATCCGGTGCCGATGATGGCGCTGGTCGAATTGATTCGCGGCCTGCAGACATCAGACGCGACGCATGCCAGCGTCGAAGCCCTGGCCAAGGCGCTGGGCAAGACGCCAATCACGGTGAAAAACAATCCAGGCTTCGTGGTGAATCGCATTCTCTGTCCGATGATCAACGAAGCCATTTTCGTGCTGGCCGAAGGTTTGGCGACCGCCGAGGAAATCGATGCCGGGATGAAGCTCGGATGCAACCATCCCATCGGCCCGCTGGCCCTGGCCGACATGATCGGCCTGGACACAATGCTCGCGGTCATGAAGGTCTTCTATGAAGGTTTCGACGATTCCAAGTATCGTCCGGCGCCTTTGCTCAAGGAAATGGTCGCTGCGGGCTATCTAGGGCGCAAGACCGGGCGCGGGTTTTATCAGTACTGAAGCGCAGCGGAAAGGCATTCACCACGGCGGACACGGGGACACGGCGAAAAATATGAATGAGCCCTTGTTTTGTCTTACGCCGTGTCGCCGTGTCCGCCGTGGTAAACGAATTGGGTTTTACGTGCGGAATGAGCGGTCTAACCGCCGAAGCTGCGCAACCCGCCCAGGTCGAGCACGGTGATGCCGCCGTATTCGGTGGTGAGGAAGCCCGCATCTTCCAGCGAGCGCAAGGCCTTGTTGACGCGCTGGCGCGAGACGCCCGCCAGATAGCCGATTTCTTCCTGCGAGATGGCGACGCGTGATTCCATGCCCGGATGCAGGACGGGATGAAACAGGGCCGCCATGGTCCGCGCGACGCGGGCGTCGACATCGAGCAGGCGCTCGGATTCTAGCAGGCCGATAAACAAGCCCAGTCGCTCGTTGAGTTGGCTGATGATGAAACGGTTGAAGGCGATGCTGTTGTCCAGCAGCCAATGAAAGGTTTCGGCACGCATGAACGCCACGCGGGTGTCGCGCAGGGCGATGACGTCGTAGCGGCGCATTTCGTTCTTCAGCATCGAACCTTCGCCGAACCAGCCGCCGGCGGCGATACCGGTAAAGCTGGCTGTCTTGCCGGTCACCCAGTCGCTCGACATCTTGGCCAGGCCTTCTATCACGCCATGCCAATGCGTGACCGGCTCTCCCTTGCGGCAGATATAGCCGCCAGTCGTGATCAACTTTTCGCACGTGCCTTCGCAGGCGAGCGCGAAATGCTCGGCAGATAGCGATTGCGCCCAGCTTGTGCGGCGCAGCATCTGCTCCAGGGTCATCGCGGTTTGTGGGCAATTGTCAGGCACGCGACAATTATAGGCAGTAGATTGGCTTAGACTCGTTCAGAGAAGTGGAACGTTTTGCCTGCTTTCGCATAGTATTCAGGGTGCGACAGAGTTCCAGATGCTCCCCGGCCTTGGTTTCAGTAGAGCCGCGAGAGACCTGAATAAACGTATTCGCAGGAAGCATCCCGCAGCGGACAAGTCGCGCCAACAGCGAATCCCTGCCGGTTGTGCTGGAGGAGAGAGAACGCATGGCTGTAACCCATACTGAGCGGGCTGCAACACCGCTTGATACTTTTCCCCGTTTGCTGCTGAATCATGCGGCGACGCGGGGTGATCGCCCGGCGACACGCGAGAAGTACCTCGGCATCTGGCAAACCTGGAACTGGAGTCAGGTCGCCGGTGAAGTGCGCGCGATTGCCAGTGGTCTGGCCGAGCTTGGATTCAAGCGCGGTGACAATCTGGCCATCATCGGCGACAACCGCCCGCGCCTGTACTGGTCCATGTGCGCCGCGCAAATGCTGGGCGGCGTTCCGGTGCCGATGTATCAGGATGCCGTGGCGGCGGAAATGGCCTTTGTGCTGACCGACGGCGAGATCCGGTTTGCCATCGTCGAAGATCAGGAGCAGGTCGACAAGCTGCTCGAGATCAAGGATCAGTGCCCCAGTCTGCAGCACATTCTTTATGACGATCCACGCGGCATGCGCCACTACACACAGACCTACCTGCAGGGGCTGGATGAAGTGGTCGCCATGGGTCGCATCCATGACAAGAACCAGCCCGATTTCATTCCCTCGGAAGTTGCTCTGGGGAGTGCCGAGGACGTCGCCGTGATGCTTTACACCTCCGGCACCACGGGCAAGCCCAAAGGCGTTTGTCTGACACACGGAACCTTCATTGCCGCGGCGACCAGCGGCGTCGATTTCGATCATCTTACCGAGCAGGAAGACATTCTTTCCTATTTGCCGATGGCCTGGGTCGGGGACCATCTTTTCTCTTACGCCCAGGCTCTGGTGGCGGGATTCACCATCAATTGTCCGGAATCGGGCGATACGGTGATGACCGATCTGCGCGAAATCGGGCCAACCTACTATTTCGCTCCGCCACGGGTGTTCGAGAATCTGCTGACCACGGTGATGATTCGCATGGAAGATGCCGGCGCTCTGAAGCGCAACATGTTCCACTACTTCATGGCGGTGGCCAAGCGTTGCGGCTCGGATATCCTCGACGCGAAACCGAACGTTTCCACTGCGGACCGACTGCTGTATGCGCTGGGCAATGTGCTTATCTATGGTCCCTTGCGCAATGTGCTGGGCATGAGCCGTATCCGCGTCGCCTATACCGCAGGCGCCGCCATCGGTCCCGACTTGTTCCGCTTTTATCGATCCATCGGCGTCAATCTCAAACAGCTCTATGGTGCGACCGAGACCTGCGCCGCCGTGTGCCTGCAGCCCGATCGCGAAATCAAGTTCGATAGCGTCGGCAAGCCCGCGCCGGGAGTCGAAGTCAAGATTGCCGACAATGGCGAAGTGCTGGTGCGCGGCAAACTGCTGCTCAAGGAATACTACAGGCGCCCGAAGGATACCGCCGAGGCGATCGATGCCGAAGGCTGGTTTCACACCGGCGACGCAGGCTTCTTCGATGATGACGGGCACCTCAAGATCATCGATCGCGCCAAGGATGTCGGCAAGCTGGCTGACGGCGCGATATTCGCGCCCAACTACATCGAGAACAAGCTGAAGTTCTTTCAGTACATCAAAGAGGCGGTCTGCTTCGGTCACGATCGCGACATGGTGTGCGCCTTCATCAATATCGATGTCGGCGCGGTCGGCAACTGGGCCGAGCGTCGCGGCCTGCCGTATTCCGGCTACACCGATCTGGCGGCCAAGAGCGAAGTGCTCGAACTGATTCGCGAGTGCGTCGAGCAGGTCAATGCCGATTTATCGCACGACGTGATGGTGGCCGAAACGCAGGTTCATCGTTTTCTGATTCTGCACAAGGAACTCGATCCGGACGACGATGAACTGACCCGGACTCGAAAGGTGCGACGGGGCTTCGTCGCCGAAAAGTATCAGGTACTGATCGACGCACTGTACACCGGCAAAACGTCCCAGTTCATTGAAACCCAGGTCAAGTTCGAAGATGGCCGCAGCGGCATGGTGTCGGCGGACCTGGCGATTTGCGAAGTGAAAACATTCCCAGTGATGAAGAAGGCTGCCTGATGACGATCTTCCCCCCGAGCCCTTTCCCGCAGAAGAGGGCGACTACTGTTCGCAGGCTTCGTTTGCTCCTATCCATTGCAGCGCTGCCGCATTGGGGCGGCCCGGCGGAGGCAGCATGAGCGGAAGAAAAATCGGCGAGGTCATCCTGGATCTCAAGAACATCACCCTCAGGTTCGGTGGCGTCACGGCTCTGGAGGACATTTCCTTCGACGTCCGCGAGCACGAAGTTCGCGCCATCATCGGTCCCAACGGTGCCGGCAAGAGTTCGATGCTGAACGTGATCAACGGCGTCTATCGGCCGCAGGAAGGCGACATCATCCTGCGCGGCGAACACCATGCCAACATGGATTCCTATGGCGCGGCGAAGGCGGGACTGGCGCGCACCTTCCAGAACATCGCGCTGTTCAAGGGCATGTCGGTGCTCGACAACATCATGACCGGGCGCAATCTGAAAATGAAGGCCAACCTGCTGCAGCAAGCGGTCTGGTTCGGACCGGCGCAGCGCGAGGAACTCGAGCATCGCGAGAAAGTCGAGGAGATCATCGACTTTCTCGAAATCCAGCATATTCGCAAGACTCCGGTCGGGCGCCTGCCGTATGGCCTGCAAAAGCGCGTCGACCTGGCGCGAGCGCTGGCGATGGAGCCGCAGATACTGTTGCTGGACGAGCCCATGGCCGGCATGAACGTCGAGGAAAAGCAGGACATGAGCCGCTTCATTCTCGACGTGAACGACCAGTTCGGTACCACGGTCGTGTTGATCGAACACGACATGGGCGTGGTGATGGATATTTCCGATCGCGTTGTCGTGCTTGACTATGGCAAGAAGATCGGCGACGGCACGCCGGACGAAGTCCGGGCCAATCCAGATGTCATCAGCGCCTATCTCGGCGCCAGCCACTGAGGAACTGAACATGGCATTTTTTCTTGAAACCCTGCTTGGCGGGCTGATGAGCGGCATGTTGTACTCGCTGGTGGCGCTGGGCTTCGTATTGATCTACAAGGCTTCCGGCGTGTTCAATTTCGCCCAGGGCGCGATGGTGCTGTTTGCCGCCTTGTCCATGGCGCGGTTTTCGGAGTGGATTCCGCAGTGGCTGGGCATGGAAAACCTGTTTCTCGCCAATCTACTGGCCTTTGTGGTGTCCGTGGCGGTGATGTTCGTTGTTGCCTGGTTGATCGAGCGTCTGGTGCTGCGCCATCTGGTCAATCAGGAAGGCGCGACGCTGCTGATGGCGACGCTGGGCATTGCCTACTTCCTTGACGGTGTCGGCCAGACGATTTTCGGCAGCGACATTTACAAGATTGACGTCGGCATGCCCAAGGAACCGGTTTTCCTGCTGGAAAGCATTTTCCAGGGCGGCATCCTGATCAACAAGGAAGACTTCATTGCCGCCTTCGTGTCGGCAATGCTGGTCGTTGCCTTGAGCATTTTCTTCCAGAAAACCTCCACTGGCCGGGCCTTGCGCGCGGTCGCCGATGATCATCAGGCGGCACAGTCGATCGGAATCCCGCTGAACAGGATCTGGGTCATCGTCTGGTGCGTCGCCGGCATCACGGCACTGGTGGCGGGCATCATCTGGGGCTCCAAGCTCGGCGCCCAGTTCTCGCTGTCAACCGTCGCCCTGCGTGCATTGCCGGTGGTAATTCTCGGTGGCCTGACATCGATTCCCGGTGCGATCATCGGCGGCTTGATCATCGGTGTCGGCGAGAAGCTATCTGAAGTATTCCTCGGCCCTTATGTCGGCGGCGGCATCGAAATCTGGTTCGCCTACATGTTGGCACTGATATTCCTGCTGTTCAGGCCTCAGGGCTTGTTTGGCGAAAAAATCATTGACCGCGTCTGAATCGAGGAACTAGGAATGTTTTATAGAGAAAACGGTCAGTTCAAGACTTCGTATGAGAAGGATCAACAGGTCTTTTCCATTCCGCAGGATCGATGGGCGATTTTTGCCATCATCGCCTTCGCCTTCATCGGGATTCCCTTGCTGGTGGACGAGTACCTGTTCCGCGCCATTCTGATCCCTTTCGTGATTCTTTCGCTGGCGGCGCTTGGGGTCAATATTCTGGTCGGCTATTGCGGGCAGATTACCCTCGGAGCCGGCGCCTTTATGGCAATCGGCGCCTATGCCGGCTACAATTTTCTGGTCCGCATCAGCGGCATGCCGACACTCGGCGCGATCCTTCTGGGCGGCTTGACGGCTGCCGTGGTCGGCATCGTGTTCGGTGCGCCGAGTTTGCGCGTGCGCGGCCTGTATCTGGCCGTGGCAACTCTTGCCGCGCAGTTTTTCTGGGATTGGGCCTTCCTCCGCATAAAGTGGTTCACCAATGACTCGCCTTCGGGATCGGTATTTGTCGCGGACGTGAGCCTGATGGGATGGACGGTCAATACGGCTGCCGAGAAGTACCTTTTCTGCCTGGGAATTCTGGTGGTTTTCAGCTTGCTGGCGAAAAACATGGTGCGCGGCAGTATCGGCCGCCAGTGGATGGCGATTCGCGACATGGACGTCGCGGCAACCGTGATCGGCATTCGACCGATGTACGCCAAGCTCAGCGCCTTCGCCGTCAGCTCGTTCTATGTCGGCGTCGCCGGCGCCTTGTGGGGCTTCGTCCATCTCGGCTCCTGGGAGCCCGCCGCGTTCTCGATCGATCGTTCATTCCAGTTGCTGTTCATGGTCATCATCGGCGGCATGGGTTCCATCGTTGGCAGTTTCTTCGGCGCGGCCTTCATTGTGATCCTTCCACTCTTTCTCAACCAGATGCTGCCCGTGGTGGGCGGGTTGTTCGGGCTGGATGTTTCAATCGCGCTGGTATCGCATGTCGAAATCATGATTTTCGGTGCGCTCATCATCTTCTTCTTGATCGTTGAACCGCATGGCATTGCACGTTTGTGGTCGACCGGCCGGGAGAAGCTGCGTTTGTGGCCGTTTCCCCACTAAAAGACAGCAGAGGGTTCAGTGCGTAATATGACTGAGCTTTGCAACAGGGTTTTTTGCAGGCGTATCACCATTCCATACTAGGAGGAGAAAATATGAAACTACGTAAACTTGCTGGCGTCGCTGCCGCAATCGGCCTCTCGGCTGCTCTGGCTGCGCCCGCGGCTTATGCCGCGCCCGACCAGTTCTTTCCGGTGTTGGCCTATCGCACCGGCGCCTACGCTCCCAACGGCGCACCCTGGGCCAACGGTTTTGTCGACTATTTGAAACTGACCAATTCACGTGGCGGCGTCAATGGGGTCAAGATGAGTTGGGAAGAGTGTGAAACCGGCTACGCCACCGACCGCGGCGTCGAGTGCTATGAGCGCCTGAAAGGCAAGAATGGCGGCGCGACCGCGGTTCAGCCCTTGTCCACCGGGATTACTTTCGCTCTGACGGAGAAAGCGCCAATTGACAAGATCCCGTTGATCACCGCGGGCTATGGTCGCAGCGAGTCAGCCAATGGCGCCGTGTTCACCTGGAACTTCCCGCTGATCGGCACCTACTGGATGGGCGCCGACGTGCTGGTGCAACACATCGCCAAGAAGGAAGGCGGCTTCGACAAGCTGAAAGGCAAGAAGGTCGCACTGGTGTACCACGACAGCCCCTACGGCAAGGAGCCGATTGTGCTCTTGCAGGAACGCGCCAAGATGCACGGCTTCGAGCTACAGTTGTTGCCCGTCGCGCATCCCGGCGTCGAGCAGAAAGCCACCTGGCTGCAAATTCGCCAGGCCCGGCCTGACTATGTCTTCCTCTGGGGTTGGGGCGTGATGAACTCCACGGCCATCAAGGAAGCTCAGGCCACCGGCTATCCGCGCGACAAGATGTACGGTGTCTGGTGGTCGGGTGCTGAGCCCGATGTCAAGGACGTGGGTGATGGTGCCAAGGGCTACAATGCCTTGGCCATGCAGCATGGCGCCGAGCCGAATGCCAAAGTCATCAAGGAAATGCTGCAGAAGGTGCATGCCAAGGGGCAGGGTACGGGACCGAAGGAAGAAGTTGGCGAAGTGCTGTACATGCGCGGCCTTATTTCGTCCATGCTCCAGGTGGAAGCCGTACGCGCCGCACAGGGGCGTTACGGCAAGGGCAAGCACATCACCGGCGAGCAGATGCGCTGGGGCCTTGAGAACCTCAATCTTGATCAGAAGCAGCTGGACTCTCTCGGTTTTGCCGGCGTGATGCGCCCGGTACAGACGAGTTGCCTCGATCACATGGGTTCGGCCTGGGCGCGCATCCACACCTGGGATGGCAAGAAGTGGAACTTCACGTCCGACTGGTATCAGGGCGATGACAAAGTGCTGCGCCCTCTGGTGATGCTGGTTTCGGCCAAGTACGCCGAAGACAAGAAGATCACCCCGCGGACGCCGGATGACTGCAAGAAGTAAGCTAAGTTGAGCTAGAGGTTTCCGGACGGAGCGCATTGGCTTCGTCCGGAACTTCCAGCGGTGCAAATCGAAAGAGCACATGACGACTCCAAATATTCTTCTCAACGTAAATAGCATCGAGGTGATCTACAACCACGTGATCCTCGTGCTCAAAGGTGTCTCGCTGTCCGTGCCGGAAGGCGGCATCGTGGCTCTGCTCGGCGGCAACGGCGCCGGCAAGACCACAACATTGCGTGCCGTCAGCAATCTGCTGCACGGCGAACGCGGCGCGGTGACCAAGGGTTCGATTGAATGTCGGGGCGAGCGCATCGAAGCGCTGACGCCCGCCGATCTGGTCAAGCGTGGCGTGATACAGGTCATGGAGGGACGCCATTGCTTTGGCCACCTGACCATTGAGGACAACTTGATGACCGGTAGCTACACGCGGACGGACGGAAAGGCGGCTGTCGCGCAGACGCTTGAAAAGGTTTACAACTATTTTCCGCGCCTTAAAACCCGGCGCCACAGCCAGGCGGCCTACACTTCTGGTGGCGAGCAGCAAATGTGTGCCATCGGCCGCGCATTGATGGCCAATCCGACGATGGTGCTGCTCGATGAACCCTCGATGGGGCTGGCACCACAGATCGTCGACGAGGTGTTCGGCATCGTAAAGGACTTGAACCAGCGAGAAAAAGTCACCTTTCTTCTGGCCGAGCAGAATACCAACATGGCCCTGCGCTATGCCGATTTCGGCTACATCCTCGAGAATGGCCGCGTGGTCATGGAGGGTGCGGCCAAGGACCTGGCCAACAACGAGGATGTAAAAGAGTTTTATCTGGGAATTTCCTCGGGGGAGCGCAAGAGCTTCCGCGAATCGAAGCACTATCGCCGCCGCAAACGCTGGCTCGCTTGACGGCCGCATAGCGCGTCGCATGGCGGCGTTGCTCGGCGGCTTGTGTGCATTTAGCACACGGCGCCGCTTCGCGTCTTGCCATGCAACCCGCTAAGCGCCCGTCCCAACCATCGGAGTTCCAATGTCCAAGTATTTTGACGCCCTTGAAACTCGCACCGCAGACGAGCGAAAGTCGGCGCTGGCGATACGGCTGCCGCAACAGATTGCGCATGCCAAGGCCAATACGGCGTACTTCGCCGAGACTCTGAAGGGTTTTGATGCGGCGTCGATCACTTCAGCTGCCGCTCTCGCCGACCTGCCGGTGGTGCGCAAGAGCGATCTGATTGAACTGCAGAAACAGCTGCGGCCTTTCGGCGGCCTCGCAGCAGCGCAATGGGGCCGACTGGGGCGCGTGTTTTCTTCCCCCGGACCGATCTACGAGCCCGAGGGCCGTGAGGCCGACTATTGGCGTACGGCGCGCGCGCTGTATGCGGCGGGATTTCGTGCCGGGGACCTGGTGCACAACAGCTTCTCCTACCACATGACGCCAGGGGCATGGATACTCGAAGCGGGCGCGCAGGCCCTGGGCTGCACGGTGTTTCCCGCTGGCGTCGGCCAGACCGAACAGCAGGTGGCGGCAATGGCCGACCTGCTGCCCAATGGCTATGTCGGCACGCCGTCCTTCCTCCGCATCCTGCTCGAAAAGGCCGACGAGATTGGCGTCAAACTGCCGTCGCTGAACAAGGCTCTGGTTTCCGGCGAGGCGTTTCTGCCGCCGGTGCGCGATGCCTTGCTGGCACGTGGCGTGGTTGGATACCAGGCCTATGCCACTGCCGAACTGGGGGTGATCGCTTACGAGACCGAGGCGCGCGAAGGACTGGTGATTGATGAAGGCGTGATCGTTGAGATCGTCCGCCCTGGTACCGGCGACCCGGTTGCCGCTGGCGAGGTGGGTGAAGTGGTGGTGACGACGTTCAATGCAGACTACCCGCTGATTCGTTTTGGCACCGGCGATCTTTCGGCGGTGTTGCCCGGCATTTCAGCTTGCGGCCGCACCAACATGCGCATCAAGGGATGGATGGGTCGCGCTGACCAGACCACCAAAATAAAGGGCATGTTCGTGCATCCGGAACAGATCGCCGTGATACTCAAGCGTCACCCCGAGGTAAGCCGTGCGCGCCTGGTGGTGACCAATCCCGATAGCATCGATCTGATGACCCTGTACTGCGAAGTGGGTCAGGACTCGGGTGATGCGCTGGAGAAAGGCCTTGCCGCCAGCGTTCGCGATGTCACAAAATTGCGTGCCGAGATTCGATGGGCGACGGTCGGCAGTCTGGCGAATGATGGCAAGGTGATCGAAGACGCCAGAAAGTATGACTGACCAGGCGAAACTGCCCGGTGGACCGCTCAAGGGTCTGCGCATTCTCGATTTGACGCGACTGTTGCCCGGCCCGGTGGCGACCATGCATTTGGCCGATCTGGGCGCCGAGGTAATCAAGATTGAAGATACCGGCGCCGGCGACTACGCCCGCGCGATGGGTCCCGACGAACGCGCGGCCAGCCCCGCAGGTGGCGACAGCCTGTTTTTTCGCATCGTCAATCGCAACAAGAAAAGCCTGCGCCTGGATTTGAAGCAGGCTGCCGGCGTCGAGGCGTTCTTGCGCCTGGCGCGCGACGCTGACGTGATTTTCGAGAGCTTTCGCCCCGGCGTGGTGGACAAGCTTGGCATCGGCTATGAGACGGTGCGTGCGACCAATCCCCGGGTCGTCTACTGCGCCATTACGGGCTATGGCCAGACGGGCCCGTGGGCCGAACTTGCCGGGCACGACCTGAATTACCTTGCGATTTCCGGACTGCTCGACCAGATCGGTACGCATGATGGCGCCAGCAGCGCCGCGCCCGCCATCCCCAATCTGCAGATTGGGGATTTGTTGGGAGGGGCGCTCACGCCATTGCTGGGCGTGCTCGCGGCAGTGATTGGTGCCAAGGCAACGGGTCATGGCAGTTACGTCGATGTGGCGATGACCGATGCCGTTTTGGCGCACACCCTGTTCCCGCTGGTGACCACCCTGGCGCATGGGCGGCCAGCGCCACGCGGCGCTGATCTGCTGACGGGCGGCGTGCCGTGCTACGGCGTGTATCGCTGCGCCGATGACCGCTATCTTGCCGTCGGTGCGCTGGAACCCAAGTTCTGGGTACGATTGTGCACGGTGCTCGATCGACCCGATTTGGCACCGTTCGGTCTGGCTACCGGAACGGAAGGCCGTCGTGTCAAGAATGACCTGGCGGCACTGATCGCCATGCAGCCCCTCGCCCACTGGGAAACCGTGTTTGCCGGCACGGACTGTTGCGTCACGCCAGTGTTGCGTCTCGACGAAACCATGAAGCATCCGCAAATCGTGGCGCGGGAAATGGTTGCCGAGGTCGGTGGCACAACGCAGTTTGCGCCGCCTTTCAAGCTTTCCGCGTGGCCCTGGATGGCGGCCACGGCAGCACCGAAATCCGGCGCCGACAGCGACGCAGTTCTGGCTGATGCCGGCTTTCCAGAAATCGAGATCGCGGCGCTGCACGATGCCGGGGTAATCTAGGCGAAGCATGTATGTCGAATTCGCCGTTGCTCTCGCCCTTCTTCCCGATTTCGCGCTGATCCTGCTCGGCGCCGCGCTGCGCCGCCTGCTGCATCTGGGCGACCATTTCTGGAGCGGGCTGGAAAAGCTGGTGTACTACGTGCTGTTTCCGGCGCTTCTGTTCAGTGGTCTGGTCAAGACCCGCATCGACTGGTCCGCCTCGACGCCGATGCTTGGGGTTGCCGCTGCGGCGATGGCGGCCGGGATGGTGCTCGGACTTGGTGCACGGCTGTTGCCGATGACGCCGCTCTCCTTTGCTTCGCAATATCAATGCGCGTTCCGCTTCAATTCCTACCTCGGCCTGGCGGTCGCCGGCACGCTTCATGGCGTCCCTGGCATCGCCGCAATGAGCATCGTGATCGGTCTGATGGTACCTTTTGCGAACATGGCTGCCGTGTGGATGCTGGCGCGTCATGGTGAGACCGGTGTCTGGCGCGAACTGGCAAAAAATCCGCTGATTCTGGCGACGCTGGCGGGTATCGGCGCCAATCTGGCGGGCTTCGAAGCACCCGGGGTCGCGCTGCATATACTTGGGCGCCTGGCCGAAGCCGCGCTCGCGCTGGGGCTGCTGGCGGTCGGCGCCGGCTTGCGCCTGGTCGGTGCCGGAGCACCCGGTGCGTCCGGCACGCCCGAAATGCCGCATCGCGTTCGAGCGACGCAGACTCATGCCGTCGCAGGCTATCTGCTGGTCGTGAAACTGGTGGCAATGCCGGCGCTGACCCTGGCGCTGATCCGCAGTCTCGACCTCACCGGCCTGCACGCAGATATCGCACTGGTTTTCAGCGCCTTGCCCACCGCGAGTTCAGCCTACATTCTTGCTCAGCGCATGAATGGCGATGGCGCGCGCGTTGCCTGGCTGATCTCGGCCGGCACTTTGCTTTGCATGCTGACACTCCCGATGTGGTTGGCCTTGAGCCAGATCACTTAGCCTTGCCGCTCGATTTGGCAGGCGCTTTCCGGGTTCCCGCAGGAGTCGCCGCGGTGTCTGCGGACGCAGCCGCATCAGTACCCTGCATCAGATTCCACGGCCAGAGCGCCGGATTGGCAAAGGGATTGGCATGGGCGTCGGAACCGCTGGCCGACTGGCTGATGGCCTGCATCGCGCTCAGGGTCGCGCGCTGCATTTCAAGGCCCTGGATTGTCATTTGCAGCATGCCGATATTGGTCTTGAGCCAGCCCTCGACAGCCCTCAGATCGGCAATGCGCTTTTCCAGCTCGTTGGTGTCCATGGTCGGCGTGACCAGGCCGGGCAGCGGCACGCCAGTATTGCCCCAGAGAGACTTCAGGAATTCCATCGGATCGGACGGTGTCGTGCTCATGGGAAGTTCTCCTTGTCGAATCGGATGATCTTACCGCAGCGTCGCCATCCGCGCTAAACTGCCTGTTGTCATAAAGTGGAATGGCATGGAGAAAGCCGATGCTGAAAATGTTGGTGGTGGAAGACCATGCCCTGGTGCGCGAGGGATTGCTGGCAACCCTGAAAGACCTTGGCGAGGAAACTCAGACCTTTGGAGTGGCGGATGCCAATGAGGCTATCGGTGTTCTCGAGGCCGAGGATATCGATTTGATGATTCTCGACCTGATGCTGCCAGGCACCCGGGGCCAGACTTTTCTGCCCGTGGTACGGCGCCGCTTTCCGACGGTTCCGGTAGTTGTTCTCTCGGCTCTGGACGATGTGGATACTGTGACGCGCGTGATGAAGGCCGGGGCCTCCGGATTTGTTTCCAAATCGGGCTCCAGCACCGATCTGCTGCAAGCATTGCGCGCGGTGCTGGCGGGCGAAATCTATCTGCCGCCAAAGTTGAGGGAATTAACCAATCGCAGTGAAACCGCGCATGGCGAGGGTAAGACGCTGGCGCAGCGTTTCGGTCTGACCGCGGCCCAGGTTCGGGTTCTCGATCTATTGAGCGAAGGCCGCGGCAACCGCCAGATTGCCGAGCTGCTCGGACTAACCGAGGGAACGGTGAAGATTCATGTATCGGCGATCATGAAGGCGATGGGTGTGAATAACCGTTCGGAAGCCGCTCTGTTGGCCAGTCGCCGTCGGCGCAAAAGCTGATCGGAAGAATCGGCAGGGCTGCCTGTTGCCGGGATAAACGCGCCCGGCATTGCGGTTCATGCAATGCCAAGTCGCGTGCGCAGGATTTCCCGTTCCGGCGCGACTGCTTCAATGCTGAGCTGCTTGACATGTCCGAAGCCTCGAATCTTTTCGGGTAACTTCACCAGCGAGATGGCATCATCCAGCGTTGCCGGTTCAAGTACCGCGGGCAGCGCGACAAGATCGGCTTCATACTCGGCAAGCAATCTGCGCTCGTTTTGCCGTTCTTCGCTGCGCCCAAAATAGTCCCAGCGCGATCCGCGCCAGCGGCGTGCTTTTGCCAGCCAACTGAATGCAGTCAGCATCCAGGGTCCGAAGGCCACCTTTTTCACTTGTCCGGTTTTCGGATCAGGTCGTGCAAAAAGCGGCGGTGCCAGATGAAACCTCAGACGGTAGTCGCCTTCGAAGCGCTCACCAATGCTTTCCAGAAAGTTGGTTTCGGCATACAGCCGCGCCACCTCGTATTCATCCTTGATCGCCATCAGCTTGAACAGGTTGTGCGCGACGGCTTCAGCGAGTCGCGATGAATTGAACGCGGCTTCTGCTGCGCGGATTGTCTCCACCTGCGTGCGGTAACGCGCGGCATACGCCGCATCCTGATACCCGGTGAGAAACTGCACACGCCTCTCCACCACTTCGCCAAAACTCGGCGCTGGCGGAACGGCGACCTTGGGCCGGGCATGGGCGGCAACCGCCGCCAAATCGTGTGCTGCGCGCCGGCCCCAGAGGAAGGCGGCGCGACTCATCGCCACGGCCGTGCCGTTGAGTTCGATCGCGCGGCCGAGCGCCGCCGCGGAAACCGGAACCATGCCCTGTTGCCAGGCGTAGCCAAGCAGGAACAGATTGCCGGCGATGGTGTCGCCGAGCAGGCGCAGGGCGAGATCGGACGCGTCGATAAAATGCGCCGCGTCATTGCCGACCGTTTCACGAAGGACGGCTTGAATTTTTTCCTGGGGAAACTGCCAGTCCGGATTGCGGGTGAAATCGGCAGTGGGAGTTTCCGCGCAGTTCACCACCACGCGCGTGCGCTTCGTCTGCATGCGCGAGAGCGCATCCGGCGACGCGGTGACGATTGCATCGCCGCCGATCACCGCATCGGCTTCGCCCGTGGCGACGCGCACGGCGTGTATCGCCTCCGGGTCGTCACAGATGCGGACATGGGAAAACACCGCGCCGCCTTTCTGTGCCAATCCGGTCATGTCGAGCACGGTGACGCCTTTGCCGTCGATGTGCGCAGCCATGCCGATCAGCGCGCCGATGGTGACGACGCCGGTGCCGCCCACTCCCGTGATCAGGATGCCGTAGGGCTCGGCGGTTGCCGTAAAACTCGGCGCTGGCGGCACGGCGAAGGAGTCATCGCCGACGCCGGACTGCGCCAGTCCGCGGCCTTTTTTTACAGTGCCGCCGATGACCGAAACAAAGCTCGGACAAAAGCCCTTTTCGCAGGAGTAGTCCTTGTTGCAGGCGGACTGGTCGATGGCGCGCTTGCGACCGAATTCGGTTTCCACCGGAACCAAGGCCAGGCAGTTCGACTGCACACTGCAGTCGCCGCAACCCTCGCACACCGCCTCGTTGATGAACAGACGGCGCGGCGGATCGATCATCTTGCCGCGCTTGCGGCGACGGCGCTTTTCCGCAGCACAGGTTTGGTCGAAGATGATGGCTGATACGCCGGGGCATTCGCGCATTTCGCGTTGAATCGCATCCAGATCGTCGCGATGGCGAATCGGCACGCCATGCGGCAGATCGGGGTTGCCGTAGGCGCGCGGCGTCCCGTCGGTGACCACCACAACATGAGGCACCCCTTCCGCGTGCAACTGGGCGGCGATTTGCGGCACCGTTAGATTGCCATCCACAGGTTGTCCGCCGGTCATGGCGACGGCATCGTTGTAGAGGATCTTGTAGGTGAGACTGGCCCCCGATGCGACTGCTGCCCGTATCGCCAGCGATCCGGAATGAAAGTAGGTGCCGTCGCCAAGATTGACGAATACGTGGCGCTGTTCGGTGAAGGGCGCCTGGCCCATCCATGCCGCGCCTTCGCCGCCCATGTGGGAATAGGTCGAGGTGGCGCGGTTCATCCAAAGCGCCATGAAATGACAGCCGATGCCGGCCAGGGCTCGCGAGCCTTCCGGCACGCGGGTGGACGTATTGTGCGGACAGCCTGGACAGAAATAGGGTGTGCGCGAAATCGGAATCATCGGTGTGGCGGCGCGTTCCTTGGCGTCGATGACGGCCAGGCGCTCGCGGATGCGCGGCGAAGTGAAATGCCGGCTGATGCGGTCGGCGATGACGCGGGCGATCTGCGCCGGAGACAATTCGCCCGAAGCGGGTAACAGCCAATGGCGATTGGGCAGCGCCCATTCCCCCTTTTCGTCGAATTTGCCGATCACGCGCGGGCGCACGTCCTCGCGCCAGTTGTAGAGCTCTTCCTTCAGCTGATACTCGATCATCTGGCGTTTTTCCTCGACCACCAGAATTTCTTCCAGCCCCTCGGCAAAGTGGCGCACCCCTTGTGGTTCGAGCGGCCAGACCATGCCGATCTTGTAGAGCCGGATACCGATCTCGGCCGCAAGGGTATCGTCAATGCCAAGATCATCGAGGGCCTGGCGCACATCGAGGTAGGACTTGCCGGTGGTGATGATGCCGAATCGCGCCGGTTTGCCGCCAGCGGGCGCGTCAATCACGATCTGGTCCAGCCGATTGGCGCGGCAATAGGACTGCGCGGCATAGAGCTTGTGATCCAGCAGGCGAGCCTCCTGCAGCAGGCGATCATCCGGCCAGCGGATATTGAGGCCGTCCGCGGGCAGGGCGAAATCCGCTGGCACAACGATCTTGACGCGATTCAGCGAAATGTCCACCGAGGCCGAGGATTCGACCGTGTCCGCCACTGCCTTGAAGCCGACCCAGCAACCGGAATAGCGGCTCATGGCCCAGCCGTGCAGGCCGAAGTCCAGGTATTCCTGCACGCCGGCAGGCACCAGTACCGGCATCATTGCGGCCTTCAGCGCGTGTTCCGACTGGTGGGCAACGGTGGACGAGCGCGCCGCGTGATCGTCGCCGGCGATTGCCAGTACGCCGCCGTGCTTCCAGGTGCCAGCGGAATTGGCATGTTTGAACACGTCGCCGCAGCGATCCACTCCCGGCCCCTTGCCGTACCACATACCAAACACGCCGTCATGCTTGGCGCCGGGCGAGAGATTGACTTGCTGCGTGCCCCAAATCGCGGTCGCGGCGAGATCTTCATTGACGCCGGGCTGAAACACGATCTGGTTTTGCACCAGATGGGTTTTGGCTTTCCACAACGCCTGATCCAGCCCGCCCAGCGGTGAGCCGCGATAGCCGGATACATAGCCGGCGGTATTCAGTCCGGCCAGTGCATCGCGTTGTCTTTGCAACAACAAAAGCCGCACCAGGGCCTGCGTGCCCGTCAGAAACGCCCGGCCCTGACTGAGGGCGTATTTGTCTTCAAGAGTGATGTCGTGCAGCGGTGCATTCATGGCGACTCCTGGCTCTGGATGAACTTCCGGGATGCAGCGAACTTGGGCATCGAGTCCTGCGTTCTCGATCAGAGCGGCGGCAGAATCTTCCCCGGATTCAGGATGTTGTCTGGATCGAGGGCATGCTTGATGGCCCGCATCACATCGATCGCAACGTCGCCGTGCTCCAGAGCCATATAGGCCTGCTTGCCGATGCCGACACCATGTTCGCCGGTGCAGGTGCCATCCATGCGGATCGCGCGTTGCGCCAGACGCGAGGCAAAACCCTTGGCGCGAGCAAGTTCGTCGTCGTTATCCGGGTCAACCAGCAGCACCATGTGGAAATTGCCGTCGCCGACATGACCCACCAGCGGCGCCATCAAGCCTGTTTCCTCGAGATCCAGATAGGTCTCGTCGATGCAATTGGCCAGCAGTGAGATCGGCACGCACACGTCCGTAGTCAAGGCTCGACAGCCAGGCTTGAGACCGATGCCGGCATAGTAGGCGTCATGTCGTGCCTGCCACAGACGGGTACGATCCTCCGGGCGCGTGGCCCATTCGAAATCCTGCCCGTCGTGCTCGGCCGCAATCTCCTGAACCGTCTCCGCCTGCTCCTTGACGCCGGTTGGCGAGCCATGAAACTCGAAAAAAAGCGTCGGCTGTTCGCGCAGGCTCGTCTTGCTATGGCGATTGATGGCGGTAATCGCCAACGCGTCGAGCAGTTCGATGCGAGCCACGGGCACGCCGAGCTGAATGGTCTGGATTACGGTTTTAACTGCATCCGCAACGCTGGGAAAGCAACAAACCGCGCTGGAAATGGCTTCAGGTATCGGGTAGAGCCGCACCGTAAGTTCCGTGATGATGCCCAGCGTGCCCTCGGAGCCGACCATCATCCGGGTCAGGTCGTAGCCGGCAGACGATTTGCGCGCGCGCCCACCGGTTTTTAGGATACGTCCGTCGGGCAGCACCACTGTCATACCAAGAACGTTCTCGCGCATGGTGCCGTAGCGCACGGCATTGGTCCCCGAGGCGCGTGTTGCGGCCATGCCACCCAGACTGGCATCCGCTCCCGGGTCGATCGGGAAGAACAGCCCGGTACCATTCAGGGCCGCATTGAGGGCTTTGCGCGTCACACCGCACTGCACCGTGGCATCGAGGTCGTCGGCACGCACGGCGACGATCTGGTTGAGCGCGGAGAGATCGATACACACGCCTCCGTGCACGGCGAGCAAGTGTCCTTCGAGAGATGTTCCGGTGCCAAAGGCGATGACCGGCACGCGATGGCGGTGGCAGAGGGCGACAACTTCAGCGACTTCCGCGGTGGATTCGGCGAACACCACGGCGTCCGGCGGCATTGGCGTGTGCGACGATTCGTCCTTGCCATGGTGCAGGCGTATCGCTGCGGCGACGGAATAGCGCGATTCGAAGCGGGAGGCGAGAGCTTCAGCCAGTTCTTGCGGCAGCGGCGGCCGGTCAGTGGGTGCATTCATGGCGATCTCCAGCGGTGAATGGGGTCGATGGATTCTACGCTGCGTCGATCCTGCCTTTGGCAAGACCGATGAAACCGATCAGCTGCAAAAAAGTCGGACGGAAGCCCGATGCCACTTCTGCGCCACTGCAGACAAGAGCAGCCTTGATTAAAAAGGAAAAAGTAATTTTGGCAGGCCAAACATAGTCGCCATGGCTTTTGCTGCGATCAGCTCGGGCGCTAATTGATATCTGGCTGATACTTGGCATTTTTAGCTGAAATCGATCCCCCACCCTTATTTGTCGCGGCGGGAGGAGACAGGCAGACCCATCCAGTGAGATAGGTACATCCAAAAGAAGGCGGACAGTGGACTTACCCATTGACGAGCTATCTGGATTACGAGATAATCACGGGTTCAGCTGGAGGGGTTCCCGAGCGGTCAAAGGGATCAGACTGTAAATCTGACGGCTCTGCCTTCGAAGGTTCGAATCCTTCCCCCTCCACCAGCGGATTTTGGAAATAGACGGTTAGTTTCAAGACAGAAAGCGAACACAAGAGTAATAAGGCGAGCGGCGGTAGTTCAATGGTAGAACCTCAGCCTTCCAAGCTGATTATGCGGGTTCGATTCCCGCTCGCCGCTCCAGATGTTCTGTTGTAAGAGAAGAAGATTCAGCCCTTGTAGCTCAGTGGTAGAGCACTCCCTTGGTAAGGGAGAGGTCGCGTGTTCGATCCACGCCAAGGGCACCATTTTTTATAGGCATTTTTGTTGGGGTAATCAACATGGCAAAAGCGAAATTTGAGCGGACGAAGCCGCACGTGAACGTGGGGACAATTGGACACGTTGACCATGGTAAGACGACATTGACGGCGGCGATCACGACGGTGCTGTCGGCGAAGTTTGGTGGTGAAGCGAAAGG
>JAIPCT010000061.1 GCA_021738065.1 Burkholderiaceae bacterium | reverse complement strand
CGGTTCGGCGGTGGCGGCCCTGGCGACGGACATCTGGTGGACCATAGGCGGGCGCATTCTGCAGGGTGCCGGGGCGATTTCAGCCGCCGTCACGGCACTCGCCGCCGATCTCACCCGCGATCAGCACCGCACCAAGGTCATGGCGATGATCGGTTCCTCGATCGGCCTGATGTTCGCCATCTCGCTGGTCGCCGCGCCGGCGCTATACGGCGCGATCGGCATGAGCGGCATTTTCTGGCTGACCGCCGTCTTCGCCATCGCCGCCATCGGCCTCGTGACCCATGTCACGCCGCCGGCGCCGCCTTTGCCGCATGGCCCCAAGCCGCCGTTTCGCGAGGTGCTGCTCGATACCCAGCTGCTGCGCCTCAACTTCGGCATTTTCACCCTGCACATGGTGCAGATGGCGATGTTCGTCGTTGTCCCCGGCCTCTTGATCCGCTATGGCGAACTGCCTCTGGCATCGCACTGGAAAATCTACCTGCCGGCGGTGCTGGCCTCGTTTGTTCTGATGGTGCCGGCGATCATCGCCGCCGAGAAATACAACAAGGTCCAGCCGGTGTTTATTTTCGCCATCGGCTTGCTGCTCGCCACCTTGCTGGTGATGTGGTCAGGCAGCACCCGTTTCATGGTGGTGGCCGGCGGCCTGCTCAGCTTCTTCGTCGCCTTCAATATTCTTGAAGCCATGCTGCCCTCGCTGATTTCCCGCGTCGCGCCGGTGCGGGCCAAGGGCGCCGCCCTGGGTGTGTACAACACGACCCAGGCGCTCGGCCTGTTCGTCGGCGGTGCCCTGGGTGGCTGGCTGCTGAAAAACCATGACGCCGGCGCCGTGTTCCTGTTCGACGCCGTGATGGTTGCGCTGTGGCTGGTGGTCGCGGCGACGATGATGCCGGTGCCGCTGCGCCGGACGGCAACGACAGCGCCCCCCGCGCATGGCATACTTGATACAAAATCCTGAGGAGAAATTGCATGGCATCCGTCAATAAAGTCATTCTGGTCGGCAATCTGGGTCGCGATCCTGAAGTGCGCTACACGCCCAACGGTGATTCCATCACCAACATCACCATCGCCACCACCGACTCCTGGAAGGACAAGGCCACCGGGGAAAAGAAGGAAGCCACCGAATGGCATCGCGTGGTGTTCTTCGGCAAGCTGGCCGAAATCGCCGGCCAGTACCTGAAGAAAGGCCGCCAGGTCTATATCGAAGGTGCGCTGCGTACCCGCAAGTGGACCGACAAGGAAGGCCAGGATCGCTACACCACCGAAATCGTCGCCAACGAAATGAAAATGCTCGGCTCACGCGAGGGCATGAGCGATGCGCCGGCACGCGATAACGCCGGCGGCAGCGGTGGCGGCGGCAATCGTCCGGCAGCAGCGCCCGCCGCGCAACCGGCCGGCGGCAACTTCAACGATTTCGAGGACGACATTCCGTTCTAGGCTCGCGCCAGAAGTCCTGAGCTATCGACCCAGAAAAAGCGGTTGACCACGGGGAACACGGGGGCACGGGGAAGAACCAAAGGCTTGAGGCGGAAAACATTCAACCCGAACGGGTGAGTATGAAAACCCTTGCAACTTACTGAGTTTCCCCGTGCATCCCCGTGTTCCCCGTGGTTGAACTGTGGTTTTAAGAATCAAGCGAAGCGGATCCGTTGAATCGGCTCCGCTTTTTGTTTGTCTGCGGAGGCAGGGCTGATCCGGCGCCCGCCCAAAAGTCGGCGCTGGTGCTACGGCGATCGACGTCGCGAACTGAGCGACGCAACGTGAGCTCGGGGGTTTCCCGACACCGAGTCAGCTTTCCGTCGCGCTTTCCGGCGGTTCGATCGGCAATGAAATGCGAAACGTGGTGCCAACGCCCACTTCGCTCTCGACCTTGATGGTGCCGCCGTGCTTTTGCACGATGCCGTAGGAAAGCGACAAGCCCAGCCCGGTGCCTTTGCCGATGGGCTTGGTGGTGAAGAAGGGATCGAAGATCTGTTTCAGGATCTTTTCCGGAATTCCGGCACCGGTATCGCTGATCTCGACCCAGACGCCCTCCGCCTCCGCGCCGCAGCGTATCGTGATGGTGCCGTGCCTGCCCTCCGGCGTGGCCTGTGCCGCGTTCACCAGAAGATTCATGAAGACCTGGTTGAGCTGGGGCGGCAGGCATTTGATGGCCGGCAACTCGCCATACTCCTTGACCACGTCGGCGCGGTACTTGATCTCGTTGCTGACGATGTTGAGGGTCGAGTTGAGTCCCGTCCTGATGTCGGCCCATTCCCATTCCTGGGTGCTGTCGACCCGCGAAAAATCCTTCAGGTCGGCGACGATCTGCTTGACGCGGACGATGCCGTCTCTTGATTCCTTCAACAGCGCCGGTATGTCTTCCTTCAGGTAGTCCAGCTCGGTATCTTTCTTGAGCTGCTGCATTTTATCCATCAAGACGCGGCCGCCTTCCTGGTCCTTCACCAGCCCGCCGAGCAGGGCTTCGCCCTCCTGGTAGCCGTCAAGCAAAGCCATGATCTGCTCAAAGTAGCGTTCCAGCGAACCCAGATTGGACTGCACAAAACCGATGGGGTTGTTGATTTCATGGGCCACTCCGGCGGCCAGTTGGCCGATTGAAGCCAGCTTTTCGGATTGCACCAGTTGCTGCTGCGCCTGTTTCAGTTCGGCATTCAGCGCCGACAGCTCATTGAAGCGCTGCAAAAGCTCGGCTTCGGCGGTCTCGCGGCGGGCGATGTCCTGTTCCAGTTCTCTCGTGGCTTCACGCAACTGTTCGCCGCGCGCGGTGACCAGTGCCTCCAGTTCGCGCTTGGATTTGATCATCTCCGATTCGGCAAAGCGCTGTTCAGTGAAATCCTGCAGCGTTTCGACTGCTCCGATCAAATGGCCGTCGGCATCGGTCAGCGGCGCCGCGGCAAAATACAGCCACTGGCCGCTTTCGCCGAAATGCGGAAAGAAATCCTCGGCCTCATAGGCGCCGTCGATGAGCTGCGAACGCGTCAAGCGCTTGTCGCGATACATCTGGCGGATACGCGCTTCCATGCTGCCGTCGACAATCAGGTCGGCCATGGTCAGGCGTTCCTTGCCATAGAACACTTTTTGGTGATTTCGGGTGCCCACCATGTCGGCCGCCTTGATGCCGATCATGTGTTCGCAGGCCTTGTTCCAGTGCGTAATCAGATGTTCGTGGTCGATGACGAAGGTCGGCATCGGATTGCTGTCGATAATCTGCGCCAGTTCCTGCCGCGCATGCATATGCCGGGTCTCGGCACGTTTGCGCTCGGTATTGTCGAGGTAGCTGGCGATGGCAATCGTCCTGCCGTCCACCTTGACTGCCGTCGCCAGCAGATCCAGCCAGCGCTCCTCTCCCCGCGCCGTGACCAGGACCACTTCATAACGTGCGGGGGCGGCTGTGCCGCGAACGCGCGATTCGCCGCGCTCTCGGAGCAAGGACTGGAAACGCGGATGCGCCAGCTCCCAGAAATTCATGGCCAGCAACTGCTCGCGGCTATAGCCGGTGATCTCGCACATCGCCTGATTGGCGAGAATCATTTTCTCACCGCCGTGGCACGCGATCCCGGTGGGTAGCACTTCGATCAGTGCGGCCAGTTGGGCCAATGAGCAGGCAAGATTCGAAATCGGCGCGCCAGGTTCAGCCATGCTCAAACCAGAATATTGGCGAAACTGTTGAACTGGAGCTCGGCTTTCTTCAGCACGGCGCGCAGATCTGTTGCGCCGAGCCCCAGGCGCCGCCAGGCCGCGTCGTCCGGCGGCGGCACCATGGCATCCGCGTAGTGGGTCAGGTCGAGCGAGTGTGCAATCACATCGGCCAGATGGACGAGGTCTGCCATATCCGCCGGTTTCCCCGTGGCTTGCGGGTTCACTTGATGATGCCGTTCCACGGCGTCCGCGATCGAGGCCGGGATGCGCCAGTGGCGGCAAAGTTCGCCGCCGATCTGCGCGTGGTCGAAACCCAGCACTTCGCGCTCGGCGTCGACGGGAAGGCAATCGTTCTGTTTGTGCCGTTGCTGGATTTCGGCAAATGTCGCCGGATGCGTGGACACCAGTACCAGGCGGCCAATGTCATGCAACAATCCGGCGAGGAACAGGGTTTCCGGACGCAAGCGGGCAAAGGGTCCGAGCGTGGCGGCGCAGGAGGCGACCCCAAGGCAGTGGCGCCAGAAAATCTGTGCTTCAAAGCCGGCGGTATTGTTTCCTCGCAACGTGGATGCAATTCCCGCCGTGGTGACCAGCGAGCGGACGTTGACGAATCCAAGCACGGTGATCGCCTCGGCGATGGTGTCGATCTTGCCTTGCATGCCATAGAACGGCGAATTGGCAACGCGCAGCGTGCGCGCCGCCAGCGCCTGATCGTTGCCGATGCCCTGCGCCAGCCGCTCGATGTTGACATCCTCCTCGCCCATGGTTTGCAGCAATTCCATCACCACCATCGGCAAGGAGGGCAGCGAATGCAAGCTATCCACGATTTGCGTCAGGCTTGGGTTCATCGCAAGGACTCCATGCGATAGTCCAGCACGGCCGCGAACAGCTCGTGGGCTGCGCCATGTTCTGGCTTCAAGTCACAAGCGCGGAAAAGATGCAGCAGGCGCTGGCGCAATGCTTCCCGTTCCGCCAGCGATTCGATCTCGTCGCGTTGCAATTCGACAAGCACCTTGAGCACGCCGCGCTCGGTGAGCTTCTTCAGCGCAGACTCGGTGAGAATGCTGCCTGCCGTCATCAATACCTGCCCATCGGCGCCGAGGACCGCCGCCGCCAGTTCAGCGCCGGGCTGTACCGAGGACAGAGGAAGTTCCTGCGAGTTCTCGGATGTCATGGTGTCGAGTCCGGTATGAATACCAGCAGATGGCCGCGTTGCATCATGATCGAATCAACCGCATTGCAACGCACCCGATAGCTGGACTGGTCGATGTTGATCAAGGCTTCGCCCTGACCCTGGGTCACCAGATCCGCGACTTCCCGCGGCAGCGCCTCGGAAACGAAGGTACCGAGCAAAGGGATGTGCGCGAAACGTTGCATTGCCTCGGCGTTGGCAAACACCAGCAAGCCGTCGGGGTCGACGCCGAGCAGTGGCACCGGCAGGAAGTTCACGATTTCCTGTACCGCCGCCAGCGCCGTCTCGCCGAGCTCGGTGCGTTGCTGTTGTACCGCCAGCGCATCCTGCAACTGTGCATTCAATCGAACCAGTTCCGCGTTGGCCATGCGCACCTGCTCGCTCAAGCGCTTGTTCTCATCTTTCAACGCCTTGCGACGGAAGGCCTCATCGATCTCTGCCTTGAGCATTTCGTCGTCCCAGGGCTTGGACAGGAATTTATAAATGGCACCTTCGTTGATGGCGTCGGTAATGCTCTGCAAATCGGCATAGCCGGAGAGCACCATGCGTACCGTGTCCGGATAGAGTTCCTTGGCCTGACGCAGAAACTCCACGCCGCTCATGCCCGGCATGCGTTGGTCGGAGACGATGACATCAACCGGGCAACGGGCCAGTTCATCCAGTCCCGCCTGCCCGCTATTGGCCGTCAGCACCTGATAGGCCTCGCGCCGCAACAGGCGCTTGAGGGACGACAGTATGCCGTCCTCATCGTCCACCACCAACAATGTCGGTCTTGGCGCTGCGTCCTGTTCGCTGTCAGACGTATCGTTCATTCTCTAAAGGGTTCCCTCGGAATGCGCCAGTCTAGCCTTTTCGGTACCTCGAATCGTACTCCCGGAACGCCTCGCGTACCAGCGCGCGCAAGGCCTCGTCTTCCCAGGGCTTGGTCAGGAAGCGCCAAATCGAGCCCTTGTTGATGGCATCGGTGATGCTTTGCAGGTCAGTGTAGCCCGATAGCACCATGCGGATGGTATTCGGATGCAATTCTTTCACCCGGTTGAGAAACTCGGTGCCGCTCATTTGCGGCATGCGCTGATCGGAGATGATCACCTGTACATCGTGCTTCGCCAGTATTTCAAGACCCTCCATCGGGTCGGTGGTGGTCAGAATGCGATAGCCTTCGCGGCGCAGCAGGCGCTTCAAGGCGCTCAGAATGCCTTCTTCATCATCCACCAGCAGCAGCGTTTCGGTCTGCGTTTGATCGGCGACAACAATGGACTTGTCCGCCGTCAGCATTGCCGCAAACTCGTCTGCCGGCACGGGTTTGCTGAACAGGAAGCCCTGCACTTCATCGCAGCCGAGTCTGCGCAGGAAACTGAGCTGCGCGTCGGTTTCAACCCCTTCGGCGATCACCGTCATGTGCAGGTTGTGCGCCAGGCCGATGATGGCCCGCGCCACCGCCGCGCTGCTCGGATCGGTGCTCACTCGGTGGATGAAGGAGCGGTCGATCTTCAGATACTGCACCGGCAATTGCGTCAGATAGGCGAGGCTGGAATAGCCGGTGCCGAAGTCGTCGATGGCCAGTTGGGTGCCCGCCGCATGCAGGGTGCGCAACAGCTCGATGGTTTGCTCCGGGGCCTCCATCAGCAGGCTCTCGGTCAGCTCCAGTTCCAGCCAGCGGGTTTCCAGGTTCGCCGCCGCGAGGTGGGTGCGGCAAAGTTCGGGCAGGCTGCGGCCCGAGTTTTTCTGGCGCAATTGATGCTGCGAGACATTGATGCCGACGGTGACGATGGGTACGCCGCTGTCGAGCCAGGCGCGTTGTTGGCGGCAGGCTTCGGCCAGCACCCATTCGCCGATCGACTGGATCAGGCCGGTCTCCTCGGCCAGCGGAATGAATTCGTTCGGCGCGACCAGTCTGCCGTCCCGCTGCCAGCGCACCAGCGCCTCGGCGGCGACCACCCGCCCGCTGCGCAGATCCACTCTCGGCTGGTAGTGCAGCCGCAGTTCGTCGCGTTCCGCCGCGTGGCGCAGCGCGTTCTCCATGTCCAGGCGATCGAGCACCTCCCGGTTCATCGCCTCGACGTAGAAGTGGAAACGGTTGTGGCCATCCTTCTTGGCCCGGCCGAGGGCATTGGCGGCGTTGGTCAGCAGCACATCGGCGCTGTCGCCGTCCTTCGGGAACAGGGCAACGCCGATGCAGGCCGTGACATGCACCTCGCGGCCGGAGACATCGATGGGCAGCGCGGCAGCGGCCAGCACCTTGCGCGCGGCAGCCACCACGTCCTGGCTGTCGGCAACTTCAGGCATCAGAATGACGAAATTGTCGCCGCCGCGCCGGGCAACGGTATCGGCCTGGCGCAGGCAGCCTTTCAGGCGCCGGGCGAATTCAACCAGCACGATGTCGGCGCCGCGATGTCCGAGTGTCTGGTTGAGGCGGCTGAAGCCGTCGATGTTGAGTTCCAGCACCGCCACCAGACTTTCGCTGCGTTGTGCCAGGGCCAGCGTCTGGACGATCCGGTCGTCGAGCAGGGACTTGTTGGGCAGGCCGGTCAGCGTGTCATGATTGCCGAGGAAGGCAAGAGCTTCTTCCTGCTCTTTACGCGTTGTAATGTCGATGCGGTAGCCGACGATTTCCAGTGGAGCGCCTTCCGCATCGCGCACCAGCCGGCATTCGTCGGAAATCCAGCGCCAGGAGCCGTCGCCGTGGCGAAAGCGGTACTCATCCCGCGAACGCCCGCTGACGAACAGATCGGAGAGCTTGGTGGGCATGCGCCCGAGGTCTTCCGGATGAACGTTGTCGATCCAGAAGCCTGGCTGCTCGGCAAAAATCTCCGCCGCATGACCCAGCAGTGCGGCAACATTGGGGCTGATGTAGTCCGTGACGCCGCCCGGTTCGGCCTTTGCGGTGTAGATCACCGCCGGGCTTTCGTGGAGCAGGAAGGCCAGCCGGGTCTGGTTGAGCGCCAACTGCGCATTGGCGGCTTCGACGGCGGCCTCGCGGGCCTGCAATGCGTCCGCCATGGCGGGGAAGGCGCGCGCCAGCTGGCCCAGTTCGCCCGCTGCGGCGCCGGCTTCCGAGCGGGCCTGAAGATCGCCGCGGCCGATGCCGGCCGCCGCCGCAAGCAGTTTGCGCAAGACCCGCATGACGCTGATCTCGGTGCCGGCAATCGCCAGCGCGAGAGCCGCCAGCAGGGCGCCGCCGGCAAGGGCCAGACTGCGCCAGGATTCGCGCAGCAGGGCGGCCTGGAAAGTTTCCTGGGGCACGCCGATCGCCAGTCGCAACGCGTCCTGGTTGGGGCCGCCGGTGCTGGCGAAGGCATAGCTGCGAACGATGCCGTCGAGGCCCTCAAACACCTGATTGCCGCTCGGCATTGACAGTATTCCCTGTACCAGCGGACTGGCAAGATCCAACTTGCCTTCGAGCCCCTGACCGGCGGGAATCTTGTAGATCAGCCGGCCGTCGCGGTCGAACAGCAGGGACACGGCGTCTTTCGGCATGGCCGCGCCGCGGATAGGTTGAATCAGGTGATCAATTTTCAGCGCGACAATGACCACGCCACGCATCTCGCCCGTCTGGCTTTCCACCGGCTGGGCCATGATGATGACTTGCGGCGCATCTTTTCGGCGCCCGGTGAGCAGACCGCTGACGACCAGGCGCCGCTCTTTGAGGGCGGAGTTGAAGTAGGGTCGATCGGAAACGTCCACGCCGACCGATTCCGGCGTCGAGGCGCAAGCGATCCGGCCCTGCATGTCGGCGTAGGCCATGATGGCGAATTGCGGAAAGCGGGGATGCAGGCTGTGCAAAAACACCTGGCAGTGCTGGGCATCGCGGTGGTGCACGGCGAGGTCGTTGACCATGCTAAGCAGCACCGCCTGGGCTGACTGACTGATGCCCTCGACGTGGGTCAGCGAGGTTTCCAGCTGCAGGTGCACGCTGTTGATCTGGGCTGCAACGCGGTTCTGGTGTCCGCGATAGTGTTCCATCCCCAGCGCGATCAGTGCCGGAACGGCGCCGGCAAGAACCAGCAGAACGATGCGGGTGCGCAAAGATTGCCAGAATGGCGTATTCAGCCGCTCAGGCATGTCCATCTCGTGTCGGAAAGCGATGATCCATGCTTCGTTCCATGCTCCAGTTGGCACATTGCAGGGCAATGTCCCCAGATTTCACGGACGAGGCAGTTTTTTGGGCCTCAATCGCGTTTCGATCGTATATCTAAAACAATAGGGCACTAATCTTAGTAGCGTCTGAAACGGCATCAATGAAAATAGCCTAGCATTTATATCGGGCAATACAATCCGTATTTACCGCAGGATTATTGAAATCTCATGCACCTTCGACCCCGGCCTTCGACCCCGATCCGCCATGCTCCCGAGGCAAGCTCGCCGATACGATGTGTTTCGGGGTAATCTAAAAGCCTCACCGAACCCCGCTTTTTTTCGATTGCATTCAGGCCTTATGAACGATATCACCGAGACGCCCGCCACGCTGCTGCTGGTCGACGACGAGGCGGGAATACTTTCCTCCTTGCGGCGCCTTTTGCGACCGGCTGGCTACAAGATACTGATCGCGGAAAGCGGCGCCGAGGGCCTCGTGATTCTTGAGCGCGAGCCGGTCGATCTGGTGATCTCCGACATGCGCATGCCGGAAATGGATGGCGCGCAGTTCCTCGAACAGGTGCGCAATCGCTGGCCGGCGACGATGCGCATCCTGCTCACCGGTTACGCCGACGTCAATTCGACCATCGATGCCATCAATCGTGGCGAAATCTATCGCTACATTTCCAAGCCCTGGGACGACGATCAACTCAAGCTGACCATCCGGGATGCTCTGGAGAGCCGCCGCCTGCGCGACGAAAACACCCGCCTGCTGGCGTTGACGCAAGCGCAAAACGAGGAGCTGGCGCAACTCAATGCCGGCCTGGAACAGAAAGTGGCCGAGCGCACGGCGGAGATCGAGCAGGTCAATAGTTTCCTGAATCTTTCAAACGACCGCCTCAAACAGAATTTTCTGGTCTCGATCAAGATGTTTTCCGGCCTCATGGAGTTGCGCGGCGACATGGTGGTCGGTCACTCGCGGCGGGTGGCCGATCTGGCACGCAAACTGGCCGTGCGGCTTGATCTGCCGCCCAAGGATCAGCAGGATGTTTTTGTTGCTGCCTTGTTGCACGATATCGGCAAGATCGGATTTTCCGACCGTCTGCTGGCCCGGCCCGTATCCAGGATGACCAGCGAGGACATGGCGGTCTATCGCCGACACCCGGTCGCTGGTGAGTCGGCGCTGATGCCGCTGGTGGAACTGAGAGAGGCGGCGCACATCATTCGCGCACATCATGAACGCTACGATGGTCAGGGATATCCGGACGGATTGGAGGGCGAGTCCATCCCGTTCGGGGCGCGTATTCTGAGCGTGGTCAACGACTATGACGGACTGCAGATCGGCACGCTGGCAGAAAAGCGCCTGAGTCCGGACGATGCGCGGGCAATGCTTGCCGAATCCAGCGGCAAGCGCTATGACGCAAAGGTGCTCGAAGCGTTCTTTGCCATGATCGGCGGGCCGGCCCGGGAGGTCGTGAACGAAAAAGCGGTGACTGCGGCCCAGTTGAAAGCGGGCATGGTGCTGGCCAGGGATTTTCTTGGCCGCGACAGGGTGTTGCTGCTGGCGGCGGACTATGTCCTGGATGAGCGCCTGGTCGAGCAATTGCAGCATGGCGAGCGCCGCGACGGCGGCACTTTCACGCTCTATGTACGCACTGACAAGCCATAGCGGAGAGGAGCGGGTTCCATGAATCTGATGGTCTGGAACGAACATTTCCTGACGGGCATCGACTCGATCGATATCCAGCACAAGAAGCTGGTCGATATGATCAACGCCGCCGCGCCGCTGCTGACACAAACCGGTGAAGTCGCGGCGCGCAAGGTGCAGCCCCTGCTGGAGCAATTGACGGAATACGCGGAAAGCCATTTCTCGCTTGAGGAAGCGCTGATGTCCGAGAGCGGCATCGATCCGCGCTATGGTTCCTATCATCATGGCATTCACACCGCGTTTACCAGCGAAGTCGCGCTGATGCGCAAGGAGGCGATGGCGGACGGCAATGTCAGCGGCAACGATTTGTTGCGTTTCCTGATCAGCTGGTTGAGCTTTCATATCCTGGCCGAAGACAAGCAAGTCGCCAGGCAGCTCAGCGCGATCAGCGCCGGCGAGCCGGCAGCGCGGGCTTACGACTCGATCAGCCGGGGCGACAGTCCGGCCATGACGGTTTTGACCGACGCCATGATCGACATGTTCAGCCTGCTCACCACGCGCAATCTGGAGTTGGCGTCGATCAACCGGGAGCTCAATGCCACCAAGGCGGAGCTGTTCGCCGCCAACCAGCATCTCGAAGCCCGCGTGGCCGAGAGAACCCAGGCGCTGCAGGTGGCCGGCAGCCAGATCGAACGGGCGCAGGAGCAGCTCTTGCAGTCGGAAAAAATGTCTGCCGTCGGCCAGTTGGCGGCCGGCGTGGCGCACGAGATCAACAATCCGATCGGCTTCGTCAAATCCAATCTTGGTGCGCTGAGCGGCTATGTAGATCAGATGTTTGCGCTGATCGCGGCCTACGAAAACGCCCTCTCGGAACTGCCCGCCGAACATCCCGGTCGCGAGGCTCTGGCGGCCGCGCGCGCGACGGCGGAATTCGATTTTCTGCGGCAGGACATTCCGGATGTGCTGCGTGATTCAAGCGACGGGCTGAGTCGTGTCCAGCGCATCGTCGGCGATCTGAAGGACTTCTCTCATGTGGACGAGGGCGAATGGCTGCCGACCGACATCAACAAGGGGCTGGAAAGCACGCTCAACGTGATCTGGAACGAAGTCAAGTACAAGGCCGAGGTGGTGAAGGAACTGGCTGACTTGCCTCGGGTGGACTGCATTCCCTCGCAGATCAATCAGGTGCTGATGAATCTCATGGTCAACGCGGCGCAGGCAATCGAAGGCCGCGGCAGCATTACGCTGCGCACCGGCGTGGTCGGCGACAAGGTCTGGATCGAGGTGGTCGATACCGGCAAGGGCATGACGACTGAAATCAGGCGCCGGATATTCGAACCCTTCTACACCACCAAGCCGGTGGGCAAGGGCACCGGACTGGGTTTATCGGTTACCTGGGACATCGTCGAACGGCATGGCGGCAGCATCGAGGTCGAGAGCGAGCCCGGACGCGGAAGCACCTTTCGGTTGACGCTGCCTGTCGAGCGCGCGGCGCCCGCCAAGCCGGCCTGAGCTCAGAGCGGCTTCGTCCCGGTGGCAGGGGCGTCCGCGTCCTTGTACACCATGGAGCCATCCTCGGCCCACTCGACCGCTGCCGCAGGAGTTACCGGCACAGCCGTTTCGCGTGCGACCTGCGCCTTGCGCGCCAACTCACGGTTTTCCAGCAGCAGATCCCGATGGTTGAGCGCCTGCGCGATCATGGACATCAGGAAATAGTCGTTCCATGGCTTGGGCAGCATGCCATACAGCCTGGCACGGTGAATGGACTGGTTGAGCACGTTGATATCGTTGCAGCCAGACAGGATCATGCGCGCCGCATCCGGCTGGATTTTCTCGATCTCGCCGAGAAACTGGACGCCGTCCATCCGCGGCATGTGGTAGTCCGACAAGACCAGATCGAAGTCGGCGACACGGGCGCGTTCCAGCGCTGCCTGCGGCGAATCGAAAATCTCGACCTCCAGTTTGTACACCAGCTGGCCATAGCTGCAGGGCGCGCGCTGCATCAATCGGCGCAGGGCCTTGAGGATTCCTTCCTCGTCATCAACAATCATGATTCGGCTCATGCAAGCTCCGCGCGGGTGGGGATGGGATGATCGGACTTGTTGCCTGTCGTTGGCACGTATTCAAGTGTACCGCATGCGCGCAGGCCATTGGCCCACTGCGGGTAGCTTGTCAGCCGCGTCACGGCCGTTGTCCGACAGGGAAGAGAAAACGCAGCGACTCCAGCGAGTCCTCGACCGAAAACGGAATCGCCTTGGCCAACAGATCGAGCAAGACAACGGCATTGACGGCGGCATCCTCGGTACCGGCCTCTCGCAAGCGACGTGCCATTGCCACGTTGACCTCATGCAGGGCTTTGTAGCGCTGCGAAAGCTCGTCCAGCGCCCAGTCCGGCGTGCCGCCCCCGGTGCCGACCAGGTATTGCTCCAGAAGATAGGTCGATACGGCGCGATACAGGGTTTCTTCCTCGGTGGCCAGCGGTAGATGGAACCATGCCATGGGCCGGAGAAATGCCGTGCGCGGACAGCCACTGGTCGCCGCGATGAGCCCGATGATGGAGCTGGCCATGCGTTGTGTCGTGGTGGTCGTCACCAGTCGGCGGTGTCCCCAGTCGACTTCGATCTGCAATTTGTCGTGCGACAGCAATGGACCAAGGATGGTCACGATCGGCGCCAGACGCGCGGCCAGAGGGCACAGCGGCGTCGTCTCCGGACGCAAGGGGCAGCCGGAGCATTGCTGCTTGTCCAGTGCGGTCCAGGGCCGGGATTCGGCGGCGGGTTCCAGGCAAAGCTGCGTGTCGGAGGCGATGGGGATGGTCAGTTCACCCCGTGAGCCACCGGGCAGGACGATGTGATAGCGGAAATGACGCCTGTCTTCCATGGTCAAGTGCCGTGCGCCGCCGTAGTGCCGGCGCCGACTTTCCATCCATGCCGGGCGGCGGAATCCGCTTGCGCTGACGATGAGTGAAGCGCAGTGTGATCGAGAGAGCGCGGGATAGCGTCCATCAAGCAAGTATCCGGGACGCGGCGGCAGGAGTCAATTGCGTCGCCCGACGCTATGCCGCTGAGGTGAAGCAAGGCTGTTAGGATGATGGCCGCCAATTGAGATACCCCAAGTGAACATGCCCGAGAAACTCAAGCTGCTTTCCTGGCGCGACATTGTGTTTGTCGCGCTGCCTTCCTTGTTGCTGGCGGTCGGCGCGTTCTGGCTGGCGGCGCAATTCATCAAGCCGGCGCCGCCCGACCAACTGGTGATCGGCACCGGCGGCGAAGGCGGTGCCTACCAGCTGTTTGCGGCGCGCTACAAGGACGTGCTGGCGCGCTACGGCATCACCCTGGTGGAAAAACCGTCCGCCGGTTCGGCCGAGAACCTGCAGCGACTGCGTGATTCCGGCGTGGCAATGGATGCGGCCTTCATTCAAGGCGGCACGGTCGGCCAGAACGAGGGCGATGAGCTGGTTTCGCTGGGCGACTTCTATCACGAACCCTTGTGGATTTTTTACCGCGAGTCGAGTTTGCCGGGCATTGATACACTGCTCGGCCTCAAGGGCAAGCGCGTGGCGATTGGCAGCGAGGGCAGTGGCACGCATCATCTCGCCATGGAAATGCTGGGCGCCAACGGCATTGATGCGGGCAATACCAAGCTGATCGCAGAGGCCGGCATGGACCTGATCGGGCAGTTGCAGAAGAACAGGATCGATGCCGTGTTCGTGGTCGGGCCACCGCAGTCTTCCCTGGTCTGGTCGCTGCTGTATACGCCGGGAATCCGACTGATGAGCCTGGCGCACGCCGATGCCTATGCCCGCCGCTTTCCCTACCTGGCGCGGCTGGTGCTGCCGCGCGGCGCCATCGATCTGACGCTGGACATTCCGCCGCGCGATATGCAATTGGTGTCGCCGTTGGCAACCCTGCTGGTGCGCGAAGACACACACCCGGCCTTGATCGATCTGCTGATGCAGGCGGCGAGCGAGGTCCATGGCGGGCCGGGCGTGTTCCAGCGGCCCGGCGAATTCCCGCGTGCCGGACACGACGGTTTTCCGTTGTCGACGGAAGCCGGACGCTACTACAAATCCGGTAAACCCTTCTTGCAGCGCTATCTGCCGTTCTGGGCGGCGACGCTGATCGACCGTATGGTGGTGATGCTGGTGCCCTTGCTGGCGGTGTTGATTCCCCTGTTCAGGTTCGCGCCGCAACTTTATGGCTGGCGGGTGCGGTCGCGCATCTACCGGCGCTATGGCGAACTCAAATTTCTGGAAAGCGAAGTTGAAGAAGATCCCGGTCGCCATACGCGTGCCGAATGGCTGGAAAAGCTTGACCGGATCGACGCCGACGCCAGCCGCATACGCACGCCGCTGACCTTTGCCCACATGCTCTACACGCTGCGCCAGCATATCGATCTGGTGCGCGCCATGATTCTGCGCCGCAGCGGGGAGTAGGTTGCTCGAAAACCGGAAGGGCTTTGACCACGGCGGGCACGGCGACACGGCGAAAATCACAAACCAGGGCTTTGGTTTTCGCCGTCTCGCCGTGGTGAAAGCCCTGCTTTTGATTCCCGCCGTATCACCAGCGCCGACTTTTTAGGCAACCGCTCAGAGGCGGCGAATTTTCTCCATCAGCGCCGTGGTTGAGCGTTCATGGATGAAGGGCAGCGAGTGCACGCTGCCGCCCCAGGCGCTGACTTCCCGGTAGCCGACGATTTTTTCCACCGGCCAGTCGCCGCCTTTGACCAGCACGTCAGGCCGGCAATCGAGTATGCGCGCCAGCGGCGTGTCCTCGTCGAACCAGGTCACCAGTGTGATGCTTTCGAGCGCGGCCAGCAAGGCCATGCGGTCGGCCAGCGAATTCACCGGGCGATCGTCGCCTTTGCCCAGGCGCTTGACCGAAGCATCCGAGTTGGCGGCGACGATCAGCGCGGCGCCGAGGCTGCGGGCCTGGGCCAGATAGGTGACATGACCGCGGTGCAGGATGTCGAAACAGCCATTGGTGAATACCAGCGGCCGCGGCAGCAGCGCTAGGCGCCCGGCCAGATCGGCGGGAGCGGTGATCTTGGCCTCGAAGGCCGGCGCTGCCATGTTCATGCCGCTGTCGTTACTTCGTCCCAGTCGCCTTGGCGCCGGAATTCTGGGTTTGCGGGTTGTCCAGCGCGCGTGCCTTTTCCGCGCTGATGATCTCGAATACACGCACAACTTTCTGCACGCCGCCGGTGGTGCGGGCGATCTCGACCGCGGCATCGGCCTCGGCCTGGGTGACCAGCCCGAGCAGAAAGACCACGCCGGCTTCGGTGATCACCTTGACGTGGTTGGCGGCGAATTTTCCGGCGTCGACGAAGCGTGCCTTGACCTTGGAGGTGATGTAGGAGTCGTTGCTGCGTCCGCCAAAACTCGACGGTCCGGCGACGGCCAATTCGTTGCTGATCGATTTGACGTTGGGCACGGTGGCGGCGATCTTCTCCACATCGGCCTTCGCCGCGTCGCTGGTCACTTCGCCGGTCAATAGCAGCATGCGGTTGTAGCTGATTACATTGACATGCGACTTGTCGCCATACTTTTCATTGATGCGGGCGGAGGCACGCAGCTCCAAGCCTTCGTCGGTGACGAAGGTTTCCGAGTTGCGGCGGTCGCTCAGCATCAGGGCGCCGGTACCGACGCCGACCGCGGCCGCGCCAAAACAGCCGGCGAGAATCGGCAGGCTGAGCAGCAGTGCCGCGAGATTGCGGATTTTCTTGCCAGTGTTGGTCGTGAGTTTCATTGTGTTTCTCCCAGTAACAAGGCGTCGATGCCGTCGCACAGACAGTGGATGGTAAGCAGGTGGATTTCCTGGATGCGGGCGGTGCGTTCTGCCGGCACGCACAGGTGGATGTCGTCAGGGCCGAGCAGCGCGGCGATTTTCCCGCCTTTGCGTCCGCTCAGCGCCACCACCGAAACGCCGCGGGCATGGGCGGCATGAATCGCTTCGATCACATTCGGCGAATTGCCCGACGTGGAAATTGCCAGCAGCACGTCGCCGGCGCGGCCCAGCGCCTGGATCTGTTTGGCAAAGACATCCTCGTAGCGGTAGTCATTGGCAATCGACGTCAGGGTCGAGGTGTCGGTGGTCAGGGCAATCGCCGCCAGCGGCGGTCTTTCCTTTTCGAAGCGATTCAGCAGTTCGGCGGCAAAGTGCTGCGAATCGGCGGCCGAACCGCCATTGCCACAGGCCATGATCTTGCCCTCGGCCTTGAGGCTGGCGGCCATGTGGCGCACGGCGGCTTCGATCGGAGCCGCCATCTCGTCCAGCGCCGCGAGCTTGGTTGCGGCGCTGTCCTTGAACTGTTGCTGGATTCGGTTTGCGAGTGACATCGTCAGTGAGTTTCGTGAGCAAAAATTATTAACCACGGCGACACGGCGGAAAGCAACAAAACATCAAATTCGCACTTTGCCTTCGCCGTGTCGCCGTGTTCGCCGTGGTAAATGCCTTCCCGGCCGGTCTGACCAAGAATAGCGACTCTGGTTGCAAGTCCGAGGCAGGAACAAGCGGGCTAGAGTACAACAAATACTTCGATCAGCACCCGCTGCCACGGGTTCTTGTGCTGGCGCAAACGGGCGATGCGGGCATCCACCGGCTCGCCGGCGTCCATGGCCGCGGCCACGGCGCGGTTCTCTGCACGCGGCAGATAGCCGAGTTTTTGCCCACGCCATTCGATGCGGACTGCATTTGCGTCATGCGGGTTGTCGGCCTCGCGGACCAGGCTCAGGCGGTCGCCCTCGCGCATTTCCTGCCACAGGGTTTCCCCCGCGTAGTAGCGGAAGCCGGCCAGCGCCGAGCTTTGCACCAGGATGCGGACGTCGGCGGCCCATGCCGCTGGGGAGATTGTCAGGAAAACCATTAAGCACAGAAACACAGAGACACAGAGAGAACCTAAGACTCCCCAGCCTTTTACTGTGCCTCTGTTGCCTGCCGGCGCAGCCGAATTCCAGGCATGCCGGGCGCTCTGTGGTGAAAGAATTTGGCTCATCAAGCTAATCAGCCGAAAACGCGCCGCGCAGCCATTCCAGGCTGTCACCGTTGGCGGGAAGCAGTCCGTCGAGCAGCACGCAGTCGAAACGGCAGGGGGTTTCGCCATGGCGCTGCAGCCAGTGCCGTGCCGCGAGAATCAGGCGCGCCTGTTTGGCGGAGGTGATGCTGGCGGCGGCGCCGCCAAAATCGGCGCGGCTGCGCAGGCGCACTTCGACAAACACGGTGGTCTTGCCATCGCGGCAGATCAGGTCGATCTCGCCGCCGCGCACCCGAAAGTTGCGTTCGACCAGCAAAAGGCCTTGCCGCAGCAGGTAGTCGGCCGCCAATTGCTCGGCCGCCGCACCTTTGCCTTGCCTCGTGCTCAAGGGGCTGCAAGAATGTCGTTCATGGAAAATGCATTGTATGTCGTCGCCACGCCGATCGGAAACCTGGGCGACATCAGCCTGCGCGCGCTGGAAACCCTGCGCGGTGTCGATCTGGTCGCCTGCGAAGACACCCGCCACGCCCGGCAATTGCTCGATCACCACGGCATCAAGGTGCCGACCCTGGCGCTGCACCAGCACAACGAGAACGAGGCGGCGGCCAAGCTGGTGCGCCTGCTGGGCGAAGGCCGCTGCGTGGCGCTGGTGTCTGACGCCGGCACGCCGGGTGTCTCCGATCCCGGGGCACGCACCGTGGCCGCGGTGCGCGCCGCAGGTTTCCGGGTGATCCCGCTGCCGGGGCCGAGTGCGGCCATCACGGCGCTGTCGGCGGCGGGGCTCGCCGATGCGCGTTTTCTGTTTGTCGGCTTCCTGCCGGCAAAAGTCGGCGCTCGCAAGACGGCGATTCGGGCGCTCGCGCCCATCGATGCGGCGCTGGTGTTTTACGAGGCGCCGCATCGCGTGACGGAAACCGTGGCCGATCTCGCCGAACTGCTCGAGCCGCAGCGCGACATCGTGATCGCCCGCGAACTGACAAAAATGTTCGAGCAGATAGCCCGCATGCCGCTCGGTGAAGCAAGTGCATGGCTGGCGGCCGACGCCAATCATCAGCGCGGCGAGTTCGTCCTGGTGGTTTCTGCGCCGCCGGCCCGCGAAGGTCTCGATGCCGAAAGTGAGCGCGTGCTGGTCGCCTTGCTCGCCGAATTGCCGGTCAAGCAGGCGGCCAAGCTGGCCGCCGAAATCACCGGTCAGTCGAAGAACGCGCTGTATGCGCGAGCGCTGGAACTGAAGGGCGGCTGAACCCCAGCCTTTATAATCATGGCCATGGAAAAACTGACCTTCACCCGCCCCGACGACTGGCATTTGCACTTGCGCGATGGCGCCGCAATGGCCGCCGTCTTGCCCGACACCGCGCGACGTTTTGCCCGCGCCATCGTCATGCCCAATCTGAAGCCGCCGGTGACCACGGTGGAATTGGCCGCCGCCTATCGCGATCGAATCCTGGCCGCGTTGCCGGCGGGACTGAGTTTCTCGCCTTTGATGACGCTGTACCTGACAGACAACATGCCGCCGGCGGAAATCGACACCATCAAGGCCAGCGGTTTCGTGCACGCCGTCAAGCTTTACCCGGCTGGCGCCACCACGAATTCCGATGCCGGCGTCAGCGATCTCAAAAAATGCGCCGCCACGCTGGCGCGCATGGAAAAACTCGGCGTGCCGCTGCTGGTGCATGGCGAAGTCACCGATCCGGCCGTGGATATTTTCGATCGCGAAGCGGTCTTCATCGACACCGTGCTGAGCCCGTTGCTGCGCGATTTTCCAGCGCTGAAAGTGGTGCTCGAGCACGTTACCACCAGCAATGGAATCGACTTCGTGAAAAGCAGCGGTTCCAACGTTGCGGCGACGCTCACCGCTCATCACTTGCTGCTGAATCGCAACGCGCTATTTGTCGGCGGCATTCGTCCGCACAACTATTGCCTGCCCGTACTGAAGCGCGAGACCCACCGCCAGGCGCTGGTCGCCGCGGCGATTTCCGGCAACCCGAAGTTCTTCCTCGGCACCGATTCGGCGCCGCACGCGCAAAGCGCCAAGGAAGCCGCCTGCGGCTGCGCCGGTTGCTATACCGCGCACGCCGGCATCGAGCTGTATGCCGAAGTCTTTGAAGCCGCCGGGGCGCTCGACAAGCTGGAAGGCTTTGCCAGTTTCCACGGCGCTGATTTTTATGGCCTGCCGCGCAACACGTCCCGGATCGCTTTGCGGCGTGAAGTTGCCATCGTTCCGGCCAGCTTCGAGTTCATCGACGGTGAGCGACTGGTACCCTTGCGCGCCGGCGAAACCGTGGCCTGGCGACTGGAGTGATCGCCGCTCCCCGGCCATGACCGCCGCGGCGGAACTTCATCCGCTGTCTGAGTTTCTGCGCCCCTGGTATAGCGGCGAGTTCCCGGATCTTTCGCAACTGAATCAAGCCGCCCGGAAAAGCGGCGTGCGGGCCGGCAGCGGCGTGCCGCTGAGTTTTGTTGCGCCGGCGCCGACGCCGGCTGCCTACGAGGAACGCGCATTTCTCAGCGGCGAGGTGGCCACCCGCTCTGGCAACCGGCATGACATGTTCAATGCCCTGATCTGGCTGGCCTTTCCGCAAGCCAAGGCAGCGCTCAACCGGCGCCATTTCGCCGCGCTGGGCGAAGCCAGGAAACAGGCAGCCACGGTGCGCGGCTCCCTGCGCGATGCGCTGACCCAGTTCGATGAATGCGGCGTGATAGTGGCCGGAAGCTGTCCTGGCTTGTGGCAGGCTTTGCGTGACCATCGCTGGCGCGAGGTGTTCGTCTCGCGGCGCCAAGAACTGCTGCAAAGCACGCGATTTCTTGTTTTCGGCCATGCCAGTCATGACGCCCTGGCCGCACCCTTTGTCGGCCTGTGCGGCAAGGCCACGTTCATCGAGGTCGATGAAGCCTGGCTTGCGCTGCCCGAAGCGGAGGTGCTGGCCGCGCTGGACGCGAAACTTGCGATGCGCTTCGATGCCGAGAATTATTCGCCGCGTGACTGGCAGCCGCTGCCCCTGCTCGGCATTCCCGGCGCCACGGCGGACAACGAGACCGCCGATTACTACGACGATACGCGCCAGTTCCGCCCGGCGCGTACAATGCGCCCGGGAAGTTCGCCAGGCAATCGCTGAGCACGAAAGTGCTTGGAGGAAAGTCCGGGCCCCATAGGGCGAGATGCCGGTTAACGACCGGGCGCTATAAGTCGGGCGGCGCAAGCCGTCTGACCCAAGGCGACAGACAGTGCAACAGAAAGATACCGCCTAAGTCTGACTTTGACGCCGCAAGGCGGCAAAGTCCCCCTCCTGAAGAGGAGGGAAGGACCGGTAAGGGTGAAATGGTGGCGTGGCGCAAGCCGCGTCGATGTCGCGCAAGCGGCGTCGGGGTAAGAGCCCACCGCGTTTCTGGTAACAGAAACGGCACGGCAAACCTCATCTGGGGCAAGGCCAAATAGGGGAGCATTGGCGTGGCCCGCGTCGCTCCCGGGTAGGCTGCTAGAGGCCGTCGGTAACGGCGGTCCCAGAGGAATGATTGCCCACGACAGAACCCGGCTTATCGGCGG
>JAIPCT010000060.1 GCA_021738065.1 Burkholderiaceae bacterium | reverse complement strand
CCGCCGTGTCGCCGTGCCCGCCGTGGTGAATGTATTTACTTGGCGACGTGCTTGAGGAAGCGCAGCATGTTGCAGGTGTAGCCGTACTCGTTGTCGTACCAGGCGACGACCTTGACGAAGGTCGAGTCCAGTGCGATACCGGCCTCGGCGTCGAAGGTCGACGGCAAGGAGCAGCCGCGGAAATCAGTGGCGACCACTTTCTCTTCCGTATAGCCCAGGACCCCCTTCATCGCACCTTCTGATGCGGCCTTCATCGCGGCGCAGATCTCCTTGTAGGAGGCCTCCTTGACGAGTTCCACCGTCAGATCGACCACGGAGACATCGGAGGTCGGCACACGGAATGACATGCCGGTCAGCTTCTTGTTGAGTTCCGGAATCACCACGCCGACAGCCTTGGCGGCGCCGGTCGATGACGGAATGATGTTCTCCAGGATGCCGCGGCCACCGCGCCAATCCTTGTTGGACGGGCCATCGACGGTCTTCTGCGTGGCGGTGGCGGCATGCACTGTGGTCATCAGTCCGCGCTTGATGCCCCACGTGTCGTGCAATACCTTGGCAACAGGCGCCAGGCAGTTGGTGGTGCACGACGCCGCGGAAACGATCGCCTCGCCCGCATACTTTTCGTGGTTGACGCCATACACGAACATCGGCGTATCGTCCTTGCACGGGGCCGACTGAACGACTTTCTTGGCGCCCGCGTCGAGGTGCTTCTGGCAGGTGTCCTTGGTGAGAAAGAAGCCGGTTGACTCGATGATGATCTCGGCGCCGACTTCGTTCCACTTCAGGTTCGCGGGATCCTTCTCTGCCGTCAGGCGGATCTTCTTGCCATTGACAATCAGTGTGCTGCCATCGACTGCGATGTCGCCCTTGAAGTTGCCGTGCACGGAGTCGTACTTCAACATGTAGGCAAGATAATCCGGTTCGAGCAGGTCATTGATTGCGACGACTTCGATCTCGGGAAAATCCTTGGCGATGGCACGAAATGCCATGCGTCCGATGCGGCCGAAGCCGTTGATGCCAACTTTGATAGCCATGTGAAAAACTCCTTGCTGTGATTAGATAAATTGCTCGACCGTCTTGACGACATTCGCCACCGTGAAGCCGAATTCCTTGAACAGTTGACCGGCGGGAGCCGACTCGCCGAACCGGTTGAGTCCGATGATAGCGCCCTGGCCGCCATCCACCGCGCCAACATACTTGTGCCAGCCGTCGGTAACGCCCGCTTCAATCGCGATTCGAGGCACTCCCTTGAGCAACACCGAATCCCGATACGCGGCATCCTGGCGGTCAAAAGCGTTGGTGCAGGGCATCGATACTACGCGTACCGGAATCTCCGCGGCCATCGCAGCCTGCGCCTTGAGCGCGAGATCGACTTCGGAGCCGGTAGCGATGATGATGGCCTTGGGCTTGCCGTTCTTGGCCTCGGAAATGACATAACCGCCCTTTGCGATATTGGCGATTGTCGCCTCGTCGCGCGGGACGAAAGGCAGGTTCTGGCGCGACAGGCACAGCGAGCTCGGACCGTCGAGCTTTTCCACCGCGGAAACCCAGGCCGCCATGGTCTCTACCGTATCACAGGGGCGCCAGACATCCATGTTGGGGATCATGCGCAAGGTGGCGGTCTGTTCCACCGGCTGATGCGTCGGGCCATCCTCGCCGAGACCGATGGAATCATGGGTGAAGACGAAAATCACGCGCTGTTTCATCAGTGCCGCCATGCGCAGGGCGTTGCGCGCATACTCCGAGAACATCAGGAAGGTGCCGCCGAAAGGCAGGACGCCGCCGTGCAGCGCCATGCCATTCATGATCGCCGCCATGCCGAACTCGCGCACCCCGTAGGAAATGTAGTTACCGGGCGTCTTGCCGGAGACATTGGTGCAACCCGCCCAGTTGGTCAGATTTGATCCGGTCAGATCGGCCGAGCCGCCGATGAATTCCGGCAGGGCCGGAGCCAGCGCGTTGATGGCGATTTGCGATGCCTTGCGTGTGGCGACAGTCTCGGCTTTGGCGTTCGCGCCGGCCACGGCGGCCTTGGCGTGCTCCGTCCAGTTGCCCGGCAGTTGATTGGCCATGCGGCGCTTGAACTCAGCGGCTTCAGCCGGAAAGGCCTTGGCGTAGCTTTCGAATATCTTGTTCCAGTCATTCTCCAGAGCGGCGCCTTTCTTCTTCGCATCCCAGCCTTCATACACGGCCTGGGGAATCTCGAAGGGTCCCGGTGTCCAGCCCATGTGCAAGCGCGCGGCCGCGACTTCGGCATCGCCCAATGCGGCACCATGCACGTCGTGAGTGCCGGCCTTGTTGGGCGAACCCAGACCGATCACCGTCTTGCAACAAATCAGCGACGGCTTGTCGGTGACGGCCTTGGCGGCTTCTATCGCAGCGTGCAGTGCTGCCGGATCGTGGCCGTCGACGCCCGGCACCACGTGCCAGCCGTAGGCTTCAAAGCGCTTCGGAGTGTCATCGGTGAACCAGCCTTCGACGTGACCGTCGATGGAAATACCGTTGTCGTCCCAGAACGCGGTCAGCTTGCCCAGGCCCCAGGTGCCGGCCAGCGCGCAGGCTTCGTGCGAAATGCCTTCCATCAGACAGCCGTCGCCAAGGAAAACGTAGGTTCGGTGATCGACGATGGCGTGACCGGGACGGTTGAATTCATTGGCCAGCAATTTCTCCGACATGGCCATGCCGACCGCGTTGGTGATGCCTTGACCGAGAGGGCCCGTGGTGGTTTCGACACCGGCGGTATAGCCGAATTCGGGATGACCCGGCGTCTTGCTGTGCAACTGGCGGAACTGCTTCAGATCGTCGATCGACAGATCGTAGCCGGTCAGATGCAGCAGGGCATAAATCAGCATCGAGCCGTGACCGTTGGACAACACGAAACGGTCGCGATCGGCCCAGTGCGGATTGAGCGGGTTGTGACGCAGATGGCGATTCCACAGCACTTCGGCGATTTCCGCCATGCCCATGGGCGCGCCGGGGTGCCCGGAATTGGCTTTTTGCACTGCGTCCATCGCCAGGGCGCGAATGGCATTTGAAAGATTGGAACCCACGGTTGAAACCGAGGGGGCAACTGCGGATGTAGTGGCAGACGTTGACGTAGTCATGGCGGCATCGGATAGTTGAGTGACGGGATGAGTTCCGTCAGGGTGACCCGGTATTATCGGCGAAACCGGGCGGATCGCGCTAGCTGAAAACTGGGGCTGTTCGCCTGCGGTCAGGCTCGCTTTCGATTCTCCATCATGCGCAGAATCAAGGGCGTGAAGATCAGTTGCATCGCCAGTTCCATCTTGCCGCCCGGCACCACGATGATGTTGGGCCGCGACATGAAGGAGCCCTGGATCATCGACAGCAGGTAGGGAAAGTCGATGCCCTTCGGGTTGGCAAAGCGGATGACGACAAAGCTTTCATCAGCCGTCGGAATATCGCGGGCGATGAACGGGTTGGAGGTGTCGACCGTCGGCACGCGCTGAAAATTGATGTGCGTGCGCGAAAACTGTGGCGTGATGTAGTTCACGTAGTCGGGCATGCGGCGCAGGACCGTATCCACCACCGCCTCGGTTGAATAGCCGCGCGCGCTCTTGTCGCGCAGGAGTTTCTGGATCCACTCGAGATTGATGATGGGCACCACGCCCACCAGCAGGTCGGCCTCTTGCGCGACATTGACCTTGTCGGTGACAGCCGCGCCGTGCAGACCCTCATAGAACATGAGGTCGGTGTCGGGCGGGATGTCTTCCCAGGGCGTAAATTCTCCGGACTGCTGACCATACGGCGCCGCTTCGTCGGCATTGTGCAAATACTTCCGCACCTTGCCGCCGCCAGTCTCGCCATAAGTCTTGAACAAGCCGGCCAGTTCCTCGAGCAGATTGGCTTCCGGACCGAAGTGGCTGAAATTGTTGTTGCCCTGGAGACGAGCTTCTTCCGCTGCAACTTTCATGGCCTTGCGGTCGAAGCGATGGAATGAATCGCCTTCGACAATGGCGGCCTTGAGGTTTTCACGGCGAAATACCAGGTCAAATGACTTGGTCACCGTGGATGTGCCGGCGCCGGACGATCCGGTAATAACGACGACGGGATGTTTGACCGACATGGCAGTCTCCTGGTTATTGAGTTCTGAACAGCGAGCGCGTTGAAAACAACGGCGAGTTGAATGTGTCCGGCTCCTTGCCACTGACATACTCTTCGTGATACTGGGAGACGAGTTCAACTTCGTTCTTCGAGCCGAAAATGAACGGAACACGCTGGTGCAAATCCGTCGGAGGCATTTCCATTACCCGTTCGCGGCCAGTCGTCGCAACACCGCCCGCCTGTTCGATGATGAAGGCGATCGGATTGGCCTCGTACATAAGTCGCAATCGTCCCGGCATCGATGGATCCTTGCTGTCTCTCGGATACATGAAAATCCCGCCGCGCGTCAGGATACGGAAGGTCTCCGCCACCAAAGAGGCCACCCAACGCATGTTGAAGTCCTTGCCCCTGGGTCCGGTCTTGCCGGCAAGACATTCCGCGACGTACCGCTTCACGGGCGATTCCCAGAAACGCTCGTTGGACGCGTTGATGGCGAATTCGTGCGCATCGTCCGGAATTCGCATCCGGGGATGAGTCAGAACGAAGGCGCCGATATCCCGATCCAGAGTGAAACCGTCGACCCCGTCACCAGTGGTCAGGACCAGCATGGTCGATGGCCCATACAACGCAAGACCGGCACAGACCTGCTCCGTACCCGGCTGAAGAAAATCCTCAAGACAGGCATCGACACCAGGATTCGGCGTGCGCAGAATTGAAAAAACCGTCCCCACGGTCAGATTGACGTCGATGTTTGAACTACCGTCGAGCGGATCGAAAACCAGCAGATACTTGCCGCGTCTGCAATGGTCGGGAAGGGTGTAGACATCTTCCATTTCCTCGGACGCCATGCCGGCCAGGTGACCGTTCCACTGGTTTTCCTGCAACATGACGTCGTTGCTCATGACGTCGAGCTTTTTCTGCACCTCGCCCTGAACGTTCACCGACGCGTCATCGCCCCCCGCATTGCCCAGTGCCCCGACCAAAGCGCCCTTGTTCACCTGGTTGGAGATGATCTTGATCGCTGTCGCCAGCGAATTGAGCAGACCGGAAAACTCGCCAGAGGCACCGGGGTGCTTGTGTTCTTCCTCAATGGTGTAGCGCGTCAGCGTGATGCGTCCGTGGTGCATGAGTCCTGCTCCTTAGAATAATTTTCTGCCGCTGCGCCAGACGCCATTGCGACCGGGATCAGCCTCCGCTGTACCAATGATGAGTCAGGTCGTTGTGCTCCCCGCGCACTTCGACCCGCGTTGTCGAGGGACAATGTAAACCCATCGACCTATAAGCACCATTCACTTTTTCTTATCCTGCAAATAAGACCGCTGTTTGGCCTTTTACGGCCGGTCTCAGGTCTGAGTTGCCGGGAATGCGCGAGTCGGCCAGAGCCTCATTTATCGAGTCAACTCCATGTACAGAGTCGGTAGCGTCTCGGGCAAGCGCTCGATGCGATCAAGAACGCGCCAGCGCTTGCCGAAAATTTCGCGTACATAGTCATCCGCCTGAGGGTCGAGGCTGAGACAAAAAGTCGTCACGCCCTTCGCCGCCAGCTCATCCACGGCCTTTCTGGCATCTGCCCGCAGGTGACCCGGGTCGGTGACATCGATATCGGCCGGTTCGCCGTCGGTAAGCAGCAGCAGTATCTTCTTGTCGGCATGGCGTGCAGACAGATAGTGGCCCGCATGGCGCAGGGCAGCGCCCATGCGGGTGGACCATCCGGCTTGCATGGCCGCCAGGCGTGCCTTGACCGTGTCGTCCCAGCGTTCTGAGAATCCCTTGATGTGCTGGTAGCGCACCTCATGGCGGGTATTGGAGTGAAAGCCCGCGATGGCAAAAGGATCGCCCAGGCAATCGATGGCCCAGGCCAGCAACGAAACGGCTTCCTGGCTGAGTTCGAGGATGGTCTGTTGGCTGTTGGCGACTTTCTGGTTGAGCGATTCCGACAAGTCGAGCAGCAGCAGCACGTCGATGCTGCGGCCGTCGGTACGGTGGCTCATGTTGATGCGCGGATCGGGTGTGGCGCCGCTCTTGTAGTCGATCAGCGAACCGATGGCGACGTCGAGATCGAGATCGCTGCCCTCTTCCTGATAGCGGATGCGTACCTTGTCCTGCGGCTTCAGCAGATCGAGCAGGCGCTTGAGCTGCTTGGCCAGCGCGGCGTGCTTTTCCAGCAGGCGGTCAACGTCAGCGGCATTTCCCGAAGGATGCAGGGCTTCGTAGACACTGGCCCAGTCGGGACGATAGGTCTGGGTATTGCCGTCCCATTCTGGATAGCGGCGCGGCGGCAGGCCGCGCAGTTCCTCGCCCGGATCCATTTTCCGATGCTGATCGACAATCTCTCCCTCGTCATCTTCCTCGATGAATCGCCATAGCTGACGATTGTCGTCGCGGTAGTCGATGACGGTGTCGGCGAAATGCACTTTGGCCAGTTGATCGCTTTGACGGCGAGTCTGCGCGACATAGGAAAGCGCGAGCTGGGCGATCTCGTCGGTACTCGATTCGCCGTTTTCCAGCAAAGCGTGAAAGCGGGCGACGAAGGCGTTGAGGGCGGCATCCGCATAGCCATGCCCGGAGTCGAGCAGAGCGCGCGACAGCATGGCCAGTCGGTGTCGCAGGCAGGAAGTCGTCTCCGGGTCGCAGGCATCTTCCACCGGCACGGGATGCAGCGCGAGGAAGATGCGGCGCAGGCCCGGGTATTCGCGGATCAGCAGGGTTTCGATACGGCAGTCTTCGAAGAACTCGACCGCCATGCGCTGAAACGGACTCCAGTTATCGGCGATCTGGGTGCTACTCCAGCGCCGATGACCGACCATGTGGGCCAACACGGCGCGGTAGCGGTCGATGCCTGCGATGCTGCCGGCATCGTCGAACACGTCCGGCACACGCATGCCGAGCTTGTCGTAATAGGGTATCGGCTTGCGCAATTCATCGAAGGCGGTTGAATAAGGCACCAGCAGATCGCTGTCCTCCCACAGGGCACGCAGGTAGAGATCGAGCTTGCGTTCGACATCTGCAAACAGCGTACCGTGGCGTTCGCGTTGCAACACTGCAAGACTGTCGGCTGATTCGAGCCGAAAATAGTCAGCCTGTCGCTCGGGATGGCTGGTGTAGTTGCGGATGCCGTAGTCGGTCCAGTTTTTCAGGCCGGCCGTGGACAACAGATCCAGCAGGCGCGGCGCCTGATCGAAAAAATGTGGCAAGCCGGGGCTGGGAAAGGTGGTGTGATGACCGTGGATGGAGCCCGAAGTACGCTGCATCAGATGCAGGGCGATGTCGATGTAAAGCTCGATCTGCTCGGCCGATTGCAATCGCCTCGCGACGGCGGCAAGGGTTTGCAGGAAGGGTGTAATGACCTTGCTGTTGGGTGACTTCTGCATGGCACGGATGGCGCCCATGACTTGTGGCAGCAGGGGTTCCTGATCGCCGCTGACGGAGGCCACCACCGAAGGCCATTCTTCGAGAAACGCCAGCAGCGGTTCTGCGCCGCGCCCCAGCTTGCCGATGACGCGGGCGGCATCCAGGTAGGCGTCCAGTTGCGACTGGTCGAGATGGGCCAACGCTTCGTAAAGGCATTCCTCGAAAACATCGGCCACTGGCGCGAAACCGCAGTCCAGCGCCGCCCATGCGCTCTGCACCTGCGGATGCGCGAACTCGCGAGCGTGCACGTCGACAACGGGCTTGGTTCCAGTGGTCATGGGTCTGCTATCGCCGTCTCGCCGGCGCCGACTTTCAGGCCGGACCGGCGTCGAACAAGGCGTCGACGGCGTGATCGAGCGTGGCACGGATGTCGGCGTCGTCGGTGATGGGGCGCACCATGGCCATGCGACAGGCATCCTGCGGCGCAACCCCGCGCTTGATGAGCGTTGCGGCATAGACGATCAGGCGCGTCGAAATGCCCTCGTCGAGACCGTGACCTTTGAGGTTGCGCGCGGTCTGGGCGATCTTTACCAGCTTCCCCACCATGTCTGCATCGAGGCCGGATTCCTTCACCACGATGGCCGTTTCCAGCGCCGCCTCCGGGTAATCGAAATCGAAGGCGGTAAAGCGTTGCTTGGTGGACTGCTTCAAATCTTTCATCAGCGACTGGTAGCCGGGGTTGTAGGAGATCACCAGTTGAAACTCGGGGTGCGCTTCGATCAGCTCACCCTTCTTGTCCAGCGGCAGTACGCGGCGGTGGTCGGTCAGCGGATGGATCACCACAGTGGTGTCCTGGCGTGCCTCGACAATTTCGTCGAGATAACAAATCGCGCCGATACGGGCGGCGATCGTCAGCGGACCATCGAGCCAGCGCGTGCCGTTGGCGTCAAGCAGATAGCGGCCGACCAGGTCGGAGGCCGTCATATCCTCATTGCAGGCCACAGTGATCAGCGGCTTGCCAAGTTTCCACGCCATGTACTCGACAAAACGCGACTTGCCGCAGCCGGTGGGCCCCTTGAGCATGACCGGCAGACGGGCGGCGTAGGCCGCCTCGTAGAGCACGACTTCCCGGCCCTGGGCCTGATAGAAGGGTTCCGTCTTGACGAGGTATTGATCTTTGTTCGACATGGCGACTCCAAAAATTAGCCGACTAAAAGAGTCAGGATTGAGTAGGAAAAAAAGCCCCGCATCAGCGGGGCTTTTTAACAGAGTCCCGATTACTTGTGCACGCCGAGTTTGTCGCGCCAGCCAGGGAAAATCTTGTCCGCATCGCCCGGGAAGGATTCGAAAGCGCGGGCAAATTCCTTGTGGCTCTTGGCGAACTCGATCGGATCGGCGCCGGCCTTCCAGCACTCATAGGACTGGCGCAGGGAAATCGCGCCGGCCGCCGGGCTGTCAATGTGGCCGTAGGAACCGCCACCGGAGGTGTTGATCACGTTGCCATGGCCGAGGTTCTCGAAGAAGCCGGGCAGACGCAGTGCATTCATGCCGCCGGAGATGATCGGCGTGGTCGGCTTCATGCCATACCACTCCTGGTGGTAGTAGGGACCGTCAGCAGAATCGCGCTCGATCATGTAGGCGATGTTGCGGTCGTCCTGGGCGCCCTCCATCTTGCCGTAGCCCATGGTGCCGACGTGGATGCCGGAAGCACCCTGCAAACGCGACATCTTGGCCAGCACGAAGGCGGTGTAACCCCGCAAGGCAGAGGGTGACGTTACCGCACCGTGACCGGCACGGTGATAGTGCAAATACTGGCCGGGATACTGGCGACGCGCGGTCGTTACCATGCCGGGGCCGCCGACGTAGCCGTCAACCAGGAAGGCCACCTTGTTGGCATCCGGTCCGAAGGTTTCGAGGATGTAGTCGGCGCGAGCGCACATTTCGTAATGGTCGTCGGCTGTGATGTTCGCCGAGAAGATCTTGGCCTGGCCGGTTTCGTCCATGGCACGTTTCATGGAGTCATACACCAGCGGAATCACCTTCTTGGTCGGGCAGAAGACCTGGTTGCCCTGCGGTTCGTCATTCTTGATGAAGTCGCCACCCAGCCAGAACTGGTAGGCCGCCTTGGCGAAGGGCTCGGGACGCAGACCCAGTTTCGGCTTGATGATGGTGCCGGCAATGTAGCCGCCATCGACGCGCGGACGGCCGAGGATTTCCCACAGATCGGTAATGTCCTTGGAAGGACCATCGTATAGGCGCAACAGCTGGCGAGGTACCCAGAAGTCGTGCATCTTGAGGCACTTGACATCGCCCTGACCCTGGTTGTTGCCGATCGCCAGCGTCAGAAAAGAGACCAGCATGGCGCGACCGTCGGTGATGTTGCGGTCGAACAGGTCGATCGGGTAGGCGACTTTCATCACACCCTTGGCTTCGTCGATGGAATACACCAGCGCGTCGACGCCCTTGGTGAAATCGTCAGTGGTGCAGACCTCGACGTTGGTGCCGGTGGACGACTCGGCCGCGATGTGCGAGGCGGTTTCCAGATAGCCGTAACCGGCGGCGGGCTGCATGTGATAGGCAACCAGCACATGCTTGTCACCCTTGATCAGGTCTTCTTCTTTAAGGCTCAGGTCGGCGTAGCGGTTCGATTGGTCCATGGTGCCCCTCCTTGGGCGTTATACGTTTAGACAGATAGTGCAGCGGATTGACGACATGGTAGTCATGCAGATACATAAGGTAAAGTCACATTATTTTATCACTACCATAAGCTTCATCGTGCCAATGCCGAAGCAGAGGCACTGTTACCTGAGCGAGATCGGGCAACAGTGCCAGGGCGCCGAAAAAATCGTGGTCGTTCGTATAGCCGGTGCGCGTGATCACCGTGGCCAAGCCGGCGGCGCGACTGGCCTTGAGCCCGTTGGCGGAATCTTCGATGGCGAGGCAGGCCGACGCCGGCAAGGCGAGCTGCGCCAGGACCCACTGGTAAATGTCCGGCGCCGGCTTCTTGTTCGGCACCGTATCGCCAGCGCCGACTTTTTCGAACAGCGCGAGCAAATCCGGGGCCAGCAAGGCATTGACATTCTCCGGCGTGGTGGTGGTGGCGATGGCCAGGCGCAGACCGGCGGCATGCGCCTCGCGCAACAACCGTTCAATGCCCGGACGCAGGGGAATGCCCTGTGCGCAGAGCGCCACATAGTGCCGCGTCTTGGCGGCATGCAACTCCCTGATGCGCGCTGCGGCATCCGCCTGATTCAGGAATTCCGGTGCGTGTCGCTCACAGAAGAAGCGGATGCGCTCCTTGCCGCCGGTCACCGCCAGCAGCTCGCCATAGAGCGCCTCATCCCAGTGCCAGCCAAGGCCAAGCTCCACGAAAGCCGCGTTGAAGGCCGGGCGATGACCGTCCCGCTCGGTGTCGGCCAGCGTGCCGTCGACGTCAAAAATAAGGGCTTCAAGCATGAACCAAAGCATAGCCTCCAGTCACACATAAGTAACAGTCATGCTTTCTTATGGCAGTGATAACATCAATTGCGAATTCAAGCAGGCGTTGCGAGAAGCATGCTTGCCATCAGAAACCTTTTTAGCGAATAGCGCGCCCATGAAAAACGTCACCCTGCGTCAACTCAAAATATTCGAGGCTGTTGCACGGCATTTGTCATTTTCCCGCGCCGCCGAAGAACTGCACCTGACCCAGCCCGCCGTCTCGATGCAGGTACAGTCGCTGGAAGACCAGGCCGGGTTGCCGCTGACTGAACAGGCAGGCAAGAAAGTACGGCTCACCGCAGCCGGTGAAGAGCTGGCGCGTCAGGCGCGTCACATTGCCGAGCAGTTGCGCGAAGCCGGTGAAGCGCTGGCCGCGCTGAAAGGCGTCGAGGCCGGCCATTTGAAGATCGGCGTGGTGAGTACGGCCAAGTACTTCGCACCCTCGCTGCTTGCAGAATTCAGGCACCGACATCCAGGCGTCGAAATGCAGCTGATCGTCAACAATCGCGGCACGATCGTGAGCCACCTTGCCGACAACAGCATCGATCTGGCCATCATGGGAACCCCGCCAAACGCGTTTGATACCGTTGCAAAGATTTTTGCCGATCATCCCCTGGTTTTTATCGCTGCGCCAAATCATCCACTGGCCGGAAAGCGGCACATCGACCCGAAGCAACTGGGAGCGGAGACCCTGCTGATTCGCGAGCCTGGCTCCGGCACGCGCAGCGCGCTTGAGCGCTTCCTTGAAGAACACAAGGTGACGGCTGGCGCCCGTATGGAACTTGGCAGCAACGAGACCATCAAGCAGGCAGTGATGGCCGGCCTCGGGCTGTCCTTCATCTCGGAACACACCATCGGACTGGAACGTTCGGTGGGCCGCCTGGTGAAACTCAATGTCACCGGTACCCCGGTCAAGCGCCAGTGGCGGCTGGTCTATCGCACCGACAAGCGGCTGATGCCGGCGGCAATAGCCTTCGTGGATTTCATGGACAGCGAAGGCTCCCGGCTGATTGAGGCACTGGTCGGCAAAGCCGCGGCGCGGGTCGCACCGTCTGTGGCTCAAAAGGCCACCAAGTCCAAACGCAGGACTTGATCCGGGCGCGGATGTGCAGTGCGTCGCCAGAGCGTTTCGGATTAGTCGTTGCCGAAGCCAGTTCGAATCGTTTCCACTCTTCGACGATTGACTCCAAAATCCTTGCCGCCGAGGCGCGAAGCCGAGCGAACATGGATGACCCCGGCCTTCTCATCGAGGTAGAACTCAACGTCATCCACAAAGCCCAGCCATTTTGAAGTGAACTCGGCGTACAGGTAATCGGGCCGGAACTCGACCACCCGGGCCGCCGCCATGCTTGTGACCAGGGCATTGAGCCGCGTCAGCGCGGCCTTGCCTTCGCCCGAGTAGGCGAGTGGCGCAATTTTCGAATAACCCTCCGCGCTCTGGCTGTTGACGCAATTCGGCGTCGGTGGCGCCGGTTTGAGGCGACCTTCATGAACGCCCAAGCCGGCCGGGCGACTGCCGGCGAACAAACCCATTTGACCTCCGGCAACAAATACGGCCAGCACCACAGCCAGACTCAACAGTATGAGTCGCGAAGCCTTGCGCAACCGGAGAAATCTTTCCGAAACCGGATTGCCGTTCTCCGTACCCCCGATCACGCGTCGGAAAGCCACTTGATCGAACAGCCGATACCGGGGATTTGCTGCGCCGGCCCCTGCCCGCTCGACGCCACCTGCCGCATCGCCTCGAACAGATCGCGGCGCACGCCCTCTGGCGCCGCATCCTTGCGTGATTCATCGAGCCGGCCGCGATACTGAAGCTCCAGTTTGTCGTTGTAACCGAAGAAATCCGGCGTACATACCGCTCCATATGCCTTCGCCACCGCCTGCGATTCATCCAGCACATAGGGAAAGGGAAACGACAGATCACGCGCCAGCCGCTCCATGTTCTGCCACGAATCCTCCGGATAGTCGGTCGGATCATTGCTCATGATGGCAATACTGCCGACGCCCAGCGACGCCAGCTCTTTCGTGTCACGCACAACGCGATCAAGCACCGCCTTGACGTAGGGACAATGATTGCAGATGAACATCACCAGCAAGCCTTGCGGGCCGCGGGCACTGGCCAGGCTATGGCGTTTGCCGTCGACCCCGGGCAGATCGAAATCGAGTGCCGGGCGACCAAAGTCGCAGACGGGCGGGGAAAGACTGACCATGGCTTGTCTCCTGATGTTGGTTTCGGCCGCTTCGCTCAACGCCGATAATTCTGGCCTTAGCCTGCACTGAAACTTTGTTTTGGCGATAATCCAAACATGATACCGAGATTCTTCTGCCCTTTTCCGCTGCACCCGGGCGCCACGGTCGAACTGGCGCCGGACGCCGCCCACCACGCCTTGAAAGTCCTTAGAGTCGGCGCTGGCGACACGGCGACTCTGTTTGATGGACGCGGCGGGCAGTGGCAGGCCACGCTCCATCCGGCCGGCAAGAACCTGCGCGCAACCCTCGATGCCTTCGATGACAGTGACAACGAGCCGCCCCTGGCGCTGACCTTGGTGCAGGCGCTGCCGGCCAGCGACAAGATGGATCTCATCGTGCAAAAGGCCGTCGAACTCGGCGTCAGCCGGATTCAGCCGGTGGCGGCAAAACGAAGCATCGTCAGGCTATCGGCGGAACGCGCTACCCGCCGCGAGGAGCACTGGCGCAAAATTGTCATATCCGCCTGCGAGCAGTCCGGGCGCAATCGCGTTGCGGAAGTCGCACCGGTTATTGATCTGACACAATACTTTGGCCTTCCAGCGCAGGAGAATGAACTACGCTTCGTCTGCACGCCGGGGGCCGCCGGGTCTCTGCGCGACTTGGCGGCGCCTGCTGCTTCGGTCAGCGTGCTGGTCGGTCCGGAAGGCGGCTTCGAGGAAGGCGAACTGTTGGCCGCGCGCGCCGCCGGCTTCCGTCCAATCGGTTTGGGACCAAGGGTATTGCGTACCGAAACCGCGGGACTTGGCGTTATCGCGGCAATGATGGCACTTTGGGGAGACTGGTAATGTTCGAATCTGCGGAAATTGGTCACAAGATCGACAAGGACACCTACAAGAAGTCGGTGCCGGCCCTGCGCGCAGCGTTGCAGGATGCCCAATACGACCTCAAGGAAAACGGCAAGATCCCGGTGGTGGTGCTGGTCAGCGGCCAGGATGGCGCCGGCAAGGGCGAGACCATCAATATCCTCTACGAGTGGATGGACCCGCGCTTCATTTCAACCCTGGCGTTTTCGGCACCGACCGATGAGGAGCGTTCGCGCCCCTTCATGTGGCGCTACTGGCGCGCGCTGCCGCCCAAGGGCCGCATCGGCGTCTTCGCCGGTTCCTGGTATTCCAGCCCGATCCACGACCGTCTCGACGGCAACATGAGCAAGGCGGACATGGATGCGCGCATCGACCAGATCAACCGTTTCGAGGCCATGCTGGTCAATGAAGGCGCACTGGTGCTGAAGTTCTGGTTCCACCTCACCAAGGGTGGCCAGAAGCGCCGCCTGAAGTCTCTGGAAAGTGACCCGAAGACGGCATGGCGGGTCAGCAAATGGAACTGGGATCGCCTCAAGACCTACGACAAACTGCAGGATGTCGTCGGCCATGTCTTGCGCATGTCCAATACGCCTTGGGCGCCCTGGATCATCATCGAAGGCGAGGATGACCGTTATCGCTCGCTTACCACCGGCAAGATCCTGCTCGAGGCCATCCACCAGCGCCTTTCCGAAGCCGGCAAGCAGGCAACGCCCGTGGCACCGCCGATACGCGTCAACATTGACGGGCGCAACGTGCTGTCCGAACTCCACCTCGAGCACAAACTGAGCGACAAGGAGTACGACGAGCAACTGGCGAAGTGGCAGGGCAGATTGTCGGAACTGGTGCGCGACCCGCGCTTCAAGAACCGTTCGCTGGTGTGCGCCTTCGAGGGTGCCGATGCAGCCGGCAAGGGCGGCGCGATACGCCGCATCACCGCGGCGATGGATGCCCGTGACTACCAGATCATCCCGGTAGCCGCGCCGACCGAGGAAGAGCGCGCCCAGCCCTACCTGTGGCGCTTCTGGCGGCACATTCCGCGCAATGGCCGGGTGGCGATTTTCGATCGCACCTGGTACGGTCGCGTGCTGGTCGAGCGCGTTGAAGGTTTCTGTTCAGAAAACGACTGGCTGCGCGCCTATACCGAAATCAACGATTTCGAACACGACCTCGGTAACGCCGGCGTCATTGTCATGAAATTCTGGCTGCAGATCAGCAAGGAAGAGCAGTTGAAACGTTTCAAGGAACGCGAAAAGATCGAATTCAAGCGTTTCAAGATCACCGAGGAAGACTGGCGCAATCGCGAGAAATGGGATCCCTACCAGCAGGCGATCTGCGACATGGTCGACCGCACCAGCACCGGTACCGCGCCGTGGACTCTGGTTGAGGCCAACGACAAGGGTTACGCCCGGGTCAAGATCCTGCGTACGATTTGCCAACGTCTCGAAGCCGAATTGAAAGGCAAGCCGGTGCCGCAACCCAAGCCCGAAAAGGCGCCCAAGGAGGACAAAGGCAAAGGCAAAAAAGGCGGCAAGGAGAAGAAGGCGGACACGGGCAAGCCGGCCGCCAAAGTTCCGCCACCGGCGCCTCCCGCGCCATCCAGGGTTTCGCGACCGGCAGCGAAGATGCCGGCACGACCCAAGGCGCCGCCCGCCGCCAGAAAAACCGTCACGCCAAGGAAAGGCAAGACTGCTAAATGACTCATGAAACCCGCAGCAATCAGCTTGACACCGACGCCCGCCTGGTCGCCTGGGTGCGTCAGGCGGCGCCTTACATCCATGCCTTTCGTGGCCGCACCTTCGTCATCGCATTTGGCGGCGAAGTGCTTGAAGCCGGCGCCGCCCAGGCGCTGATCCACGACATCGCCCTGCTCGACAGCATGGGCATTCGCCTGGTGCTGGTGCATGGCGCGCGACCGCAAATCGATGCCGAGATGAAAGCCCGCGGCCTGACGCCGAAATTCCACAAGGGATTGCGCGTCACCGACGCCGCGGCGCTGGAGTGCGTCAAGCGCGCGATGGGCGTCACCCGCATCGATATCGAGGCGATGCTGTCCCAGGGGCTGCCCAACACGCCGATGGCAGGGGCTTTCCTGCGAGTCACGGGCGGCAATTTCATCACCGCGCGCCCCGTCGGCGTGGTGGGTGGCGTGGACTTCCAATATACCGGTGCCGTGCGCAAGGTAATCGCCGAGGAAATCCAGGCCGACCTCGCCCAGGAAAACCTGGTCCTGATCACGCCGATCGGCGCCTCGCCGACCGGCGAGATCTTCAACCTGGCCTGGGAAGAAGCCGCCGAAGCCGTTGCCGTGGCGATCAAGGCCGACAAACTGATTTACCTTTGTGACGCACCGGGGCTGGTCAATTCAAAGGGTGGCCTGATCGATGCACTGACCGCTGACGAGGCGCACAAGCTGGCCGCCCGGCAGGTATCCGCGCAGTCGCCGGAAATCGCCCGCGTTCTGCCCGGCGCCATTCGGGCATGCCGTGCCGGCGTCGGGCGCGTGCATTTTCTCGATCGCCAGGCGGATGGCGCGATGCTGATGGAGTTCTTTACCCGCGACGGTATCGGCACCGTCATGACCAGCGCCCCGCTGGCGCGCCTGCGCGACGCCACGATCGATGATGTTGGCGCGATTCTCGGCCTGATCGAACCACTGGAAGCCGACGGCACCCTGGTCAAGCGCGGCCGTGAACGGCTTGAAATGGAAATCACCCGTTTCTCAGTGGTGGAGCGCGATGGCGTGATCGTCGGCTGCGCGGCGCTGTATCCGTTTTCATCCGAAAAATCCGCGGAACTGGCCTGTTTGGCGGTAATGCCGGATTTCCAGCGCAGCGGTTATGGCGATCAGTTGCGCGGACACATCGAAGCCCGCGCCAAGAAACTCAAGCTGCAGCGCCTTTTCGTGCTGACCACCCGCACCGCGCACTGGTTTATCGAACGCGGCTTCATCGAAGCTGGCGTCGATGCGCTGCCGACCACCCGGCGCGAACTCTACAACTTGCAGCGCCGTTCGAAAGTCCTGGTGAAGTCGTTGTAAACTGAGCGCGTCTTTACCAATTCCGCGAAAGGAAACACCGTGGCACGCATGGTCAATTGCATCAAACTCGGACGCGAGGCGGAAGGCCTCGACCTGCCGCCCATGCCGGGCGAAATGGGCAAGAAAATGTATGAGAACGTCTCGAAGGAAGCCTGGCAGCAATGGATCAAGCTGCAGACGATGATCATCAACGAAAACCGCCTGAGCCTGGCGGACGCCCAGCATCGAAAGTATCTGGCGGAGCAGGTGCAGAAGCACTTCTTCGGCGATGGCGCCGATCAAGTCGGTGGTTACGTGCCTCCGGCCAAATAGCGGTGCTGCGGGGGAGCGGCAGTCAGCCTAGCGCGCCACTTCCTTCTCCATGGCTTCAAGGCCGATGTGGCGCACATCGCGCCCCTTGACCAGATACACCACATACTCGGAGATATTCTTCGCGTGATCGCCGATGCGTTCGATGGATCGGGCGATGAAAAGCAGATCCAGCGAACTCGAAATGGTGCGCGGATCTTCCATCATGAAAGTGATGAGTTGACGCATGGCGGCCTTGAAGCCGGCATCGACCTCGCGATCCTGACGTACCACCTCGGCTGAGGCATTGACGTCCAGCCGGGCGAAAGCGTCGAGCGATCGGCGCAGCATGGATACGGCGATATCCGCCGGCTGGCGCAAATCGACGCGCGGCACGACGCGGGTATCTCCACCGTGAATGGCACGCGCCATCTTGGCGATTTTTTTTGCCTCGTCGCCAATGCGCTCCAGATCGGTGATGGTTTTCACCACGGTCATGATCATGCGCAGATCGACCGCCGCCGGCTGACGCCGGGCGATGACGTTGTTGCAGGCCTCGTCGAGTTCGACTTCGTGCCGATTGACCTGCTGATCAGTTTCGATCACCTGTTCGATGAGCGCCACATCGCCTGTTTCCAGGCCTTCCATGGCGCGAATCAATTGCTGCTCGACCAGCCCCCCCATCGCCAAAACGCGCGTGCGCAAGCCTTCGAGATCGGCATCGAATTGCCGGCTGATATGTTCCTGATTCATGCGATCGCCCCTGACTGCAATGGCGGCACTATAGCGAAACGGTGTGACGGAATTATTTCAGCGCACATGGGTTTCCACCCCGTTGGCCGTCGCCAGCAGCAGCACATCGGCGCCACGCAGGGCGAAGAGCCCATTGGTGACAACGCCGACAATCTGGTTGATCTGCGCCTCAAGGCTCACCGGATCGGAGATCGAAAGACCATGCACGTCGAGTATCAGGTTGCCGTTGTCGGTAACCATGCCTTCGCGCAGCCTGGGCGTGCCGCCGAGTTTGCCCAACTCCCGGCTGACATAGGCGCTGGCCATCGGAATCACTTCCACCGGCAGCGGAAACTTGCCCATCGTCTGCACACGCTTCGAGGCATCGCAGATACAGACAAAAGTGTCAGCCACGGCGGCAACGATTTTCTCTCGCGTCAGCGCGCCGCCACCGCCCTTGACCATCGCCATGCGACCGTCGATCTCGTCGGCGCCATCGACATAGATGCCTATGGCATCGACGGAGTTGAGGTCAAGCACGCGCACGCCATGACTGGCAAGCCGCGCTGCCGTTGCCTCGGAACTCGCCACCGCACCGCCGAGGCGATCCTTGATGCCGGCGATTTCATCGATGAAGAAGTTCGCGGTTGAGCCGGTGCCGACGCCAAGAATCGCCCCGGCGGGCAGGTGGTCGCGCACGTAGTCGCACGCAGCGCGCGCGACGGATTGTTTCAATTCGTCTTGAGTCATGGCTTCTTTCAGGAAATTCGAGTGAATTCGATACGATCATAATCCGGGCCGCGGTCGAGCAGTGATTCGAGCCTGACCCGCCAAACACCTTCTTCGCTGCGAACGTCAACTTCCATGCCCGCGACAAACGCTCCCGCGGGCAATACCAACTCCGCGCCCTCCAGGCTGACGATGACGGCATCGGTCCAGCCATGGCCGCTATCAGCGACATGGGTCCACGCGCTCGCTTCGCCGCCCGGTTTGACCATCGCGCAGATCGACGGCCAGCCCAGGGTTTCCAGGCCGATGCCGGGGCGATTGGCGGCATCCCGTCCAATGCGCCGGATCACGCCCATGCGCCAGTCCATGCCGTCCTCTTCACGAAAACAAACCAGCAGACCGATGCGATGGCGCGGCAGGATGGCGGGTACGGTCACGCCAATGCCCGTCTCGCTGCCGTCGACCTGAACCCAACTTTCCATTTGGGCCTTGTCGCCACCGAGTTCCAGCTTGCGCAAAATATCGATGGGATTGGCGGACTCCGGCGCTGCGGCAGCGGAGTCCTCCTCCTGTTCCGCGCCATCTTGCGGGGCAACCGTGCCAAAACGCGATTCGTCGAACAAGCGGTTGATATCGTCGCCTCGATACTCGAGCGAGCGACCCATGCGGGCGAAATGTGCGGCGGCAATCATCCGTCGCGCCAGGCTAAAACCGAGGACCGCCTTGAGATCCGCACTTTCATCCGAACGATCATCGCCGCGCTTGGGCGGCACGGGCGCCCAATATTTCATCAGGATCAAAATTCCGCTCTCGATCTGCTCCCTCCGAATCGGCATGCTGCCGAGCCATTCCGGCGTATCGGCCGGCCTGGCTACCTGGACTGCCAGTTTGGCCAGGACATTGCGCAGGTTCAGAACGGAACAGTAGTACATGCTGCTGACAGGGGCGTCGGTTTGCTTGAAACGCTGCGGCCCTTTGTCGGCGCCCAGGTCGATTTGATGAGTCGTCGACGGACCGGGTTGACGGACCATTTCCAGGCTGCCGCAGGTCCGCAAAATGCCTTCGGCAAGCTCGATTTGCTGCGGCACCAAGTTGCCCACGGGTACAAATTCGAGATAGAGCCCGATCAGGTATTCATGCAGGGGCGTCGTTTCGCCGTCGTCGCGATAGGGCATGACGCGGGTTTGCTGCACGCCCATGCGCAGCAGCAGTTGCAGTAGTTCGTGAGCATCCGCCCAAAGTTTTGCGCTGGGCGTTCGGTAGCGAAAACGCTGCAGCTTCTTGCGCAAGGTCCAGGCCCGCAGTGCGCGCGTTGCGCTACGGGCAGCGCGCAGCTTGTCGTCATCGGTCTTCAGTTCGCGCAAGGTTTTCAGCGAGGCCCGGTAGCACTGAAAAAAATGCGCCGCATGCGTTTCCAGCGCTGACCAGATCGAATCCGCCAAATACTCGCGCTTGCCTGCCGTCAGATAGCGCTTGAGCAGTTCATCCGTGGCCGCGCGGGAAAACTGATCCAGACGCAGCAAGGCGTGCAGCGCCGGACCAGCACCGATTTCGGCCACGGCGAGGTCCATCCCGGCCAGTCGTTCATCGACATCAAACAACAAGCGCCCCGGATCCGATTCGGGGATGTCCTCCATCAGGGCATCCAGGTTCTCGTCGGAACCCAGCGGATGCCCGGATTTTGCTTCCTGAAATCGGGAGAGGATTTTGCTGAACATGATCCCGGCAAGTCTACCCCCAATAATTCATTTCTTGCGCGTCGGCGGCAGGTCGGTGCAGGTGCCGTGCGCCACTTCGGCGGCCATGCCGATGGTTTCGCCCAGCGTCGGATGCGGGTGAATCGTCTTGCCGATATCCACCGCATCGGCACCCATTTCGATCGCCAGCGCGACTTCGCCGATCATGTCGCCGGCATTGGGTCCGACAATGCTGCCGCCGATCACGCGATGCGTTTCTTCATCGAACACCAGTTTGGTGAAGCCGTACTCGGCGCCGTTGGCGATCGCCCTGCCCGAAGCCGCCCAGGGAAACTTGGCGACGCCGACTTTGCGTCCCGCCTTCTTCGCCTCGTCTTCACCGACGCCAACCCAGGCCACCTCGGGGTGGGTGTAGGCAACCCCGGGAATCACCTTGGCGTCGAAGTGGCTCTTCTGCCCCGCCGCCGCCTCGGCCGCCACGTGCGCCTCGTGCACCGCCTTGTGCGCCAGCATGGGCTGGCCGACGATGTCGCCGATGGCGAAGATGTGCGGCACGTTGCTGCGCATCTGACTGTCGACGGGAATGAAGCCGCGCTCATCGACCACCACGCCGGCCTTTTCGGCACCGATTTTCTTGCCATTCGGGCTTCGTCCGGCCGACTGCAAAATCATGTCGTAACACTGAGCCTCGGCC